>DASXSU010000113.1:0-65092 GCA_036505795.1 Nitrospirales bacterium | reverse complement strand
GCCGGCAATGCCCCGCTTCATGAAGTGGTCATGATATTGAAGATGCTTTACGGCGTCGAGATTCCCGGGTTTCGTTACGATCTGCTGACGGAGCTTCGCCGCAAGGTCGAGCTCTATTCCGGGGTGCCGCTCCAGCCGCATGAGCCGATTGTCGGGGAGGGAGTCTTCAAGCACGAATCCGGGATCCATACCGCGGCGATCGCGACCCATCCGGCCATCTATCAGTTTATCTCGGAAGAATCGGTCGGCGGTGAGCAGCGGTTTGTGTTCGGAAAGCACAGCGGGGCGGCCGCAGTGGAATCGGTTCTTGCAAAGAACGGGGACATTTTAAAGGAGCACGGCATAGAAATTTCCCCTGAGCTGGTCAAACGCATTCTGGATCGCGTGAAGAATCTTCGCGAGCAGTCCCTGCCGGAGAACGGGTATCCCGACGCGCTCGATCGCCATTATGGACATTACTACGGTCTCGGCCTGTCCGAGGAACGGCTGATCGAGTTGGCGTTGGAGGACCATGCCGCACTCCGACGCCGGGTATCCTAAAGTCAGCTTGCCGACGCCTTGGCCCTCCCGTACAATTTATTTATGACACTCTTCCTCGGATCGCTGAATGGGTGACTCACCGTTACACCCGCCCGCCCTGGAATCATCGACCCCTTGCAAAGGAGAGCAAGGGGTGCCCCGGACAGATTCCTTTTCCCCATCCCACCCGCCCGCCCTGGAATCTGCCAAGACAGATTCCTTTTCCCCTGCGCTGATCCTGCCGGAGCGCTCCCGCAACATCGGGTCGGACCTTCGCCGGAAGCTGGGGTCCGAGAAGGTGAAGGACGACTTCCCGACTATTACTGCCTACTCGGTGGATGCGAGCATCTATAAATTAGTGCCGAAGGCGGTGGTGCTCGCCGAGACTGAGGATGATATCGCCGGCACCGTGGCCTATGCGCGAGAGACCGGCGTGCCGCTGACCGCTCGCGCGGCAGGAACAAACCTCACGGGCTCAGCCGTAGGGGCCGGCATCATTCTCGATTGCGGGCGCATGAGAAACATTCTGGAGCTGAATGTCGAGGAGCGCTGGGCCCGCATTCAGCCGGGGTTGAATCTGACCGAGTTCAACAAGCAGCTGGAGCGGCACGGGTTGATGTTCGGCCCGGACCCGTCGAGCCGCGATATGTGCAAGCTCGGCGGGATGATCTCGAACAACTCCGCCGGCCCACATACCTTGCGCTATGGCTCGGTCAAGGACAATGTCCATGCGATTCGGGTTCATCTGGGGGACGGGTCGTGGCTGACGGCGGAAGCGCTGGCCGATGACGGCCCGGCGACCGATCGGCTGCTCGCGAACCATCAGGGCCTTGCCGAGACCATGACCCTTGTCCGGCAACACGCCGCGCTGATCCGCAGCAAGAAGCCCACCGTGACGAAAAATAGCACCGGCTACAACCTGTTCGGCCTGGTGGACGGTCTGGAGCAGGGGATCGTCGACCTGCCCAAGCTGTTTGTCGGCAGCGAGGGCACGCTCGGCATCATCAGCGAGGCGACGGTGAAACTGGTGCCGCGGCCGCAGACCACCGCGACGGCGCTGATACATTTTAAGTACCTTGAGGAGGTGGGCGCGGCGGTCTGTGATCTGCTACCGCTGTCCCCCATGGCGCTCGAGGTGATGGACGCCAACACGCTAAATCTAATAGGGCGCGCAGCGCATGGGGTGCCGGTCGATGCCGCTGCGACACTGCTCGCGGAGTTTGACGGAAGCGGCAGGCCGATCAGCTCGATGCTCGAGGCGGTCCAAGCCGTGTGCCGCAAGTATCGGTTGTGTCAGGACCCGACCATCGCCGTGGAAAAGGCGCACCAAGAGCAACTCTGGAGGGCGCGGAACGCTCTGTACCCCACCCTGTACCGTTATGATCAGAAGAAAAAACCGATCAATTATGTCGACGACGTGGTGGTTCCCGCGGACCGGATCACGGAGCTGGTGACATACCTCTCGGAGTTCTTCGTGGGCCAGGACGTCAATGTCGCCATCTTCGGGCATATCGGAAACGGCAACGCGCATATCGTGCCGCTGCTGGACCTCAACGACCGCTCGGATTTTGAGCGGATGGTGGCCGGCTACCACGAGATCCACAGCACGGTGATTTCCCGTTTCGGGGGATCTATCTGCGGCGAGCATGGGGACGGGCGGGTACGCGCGGAGTTCGTCCGCCGCTACTTTGGGGAAGAACTCTACGGGCTGTTCAAGCAGGTCAAGGCCGCGTTTGATCCGACGAACATCTTCAACCCCGGGGTGAAGATCAGTGACACTCCGTTTACCGAGCATATTGATTATGTCCGTCTCTCGAAGCCATGCGCCACCTGCGCCAAGTGCAACTCCGTCTGCCCGGTGTATGACGTCTTTCAATCCGAAGACATGAGCTCGCGCGGGTGGTTTGAGATTGTCACCTCGCCGGGATACGACTATTTGAATTCGAAGCGGGTGGTCGAGGCCTGCGTGAATTGCAAGTCATGCCGGCCGATCTGTCCGGCGGGAGTGGACGTGTCAGAGCTCATCATGCAAAAGCGGGCGGAGCATCCCAACAAGCTGGCCGGAATGATCTTCGCTCTGCAGGGGCAACGTTGGCTGTTCGAGCCGGTGCTCAAACTATTAGCGCGCACGCAGGGCCTATGGGATCGTCCAGCGCCGCGGCAACTATTGGAGCGCGCGCTCGGTCCCATCCTCCACGGGCTGGCGGCGACCGCCCGGTTGCCGGCCGAGATGGTGCTGCCGCGTCTCGCCTCCCGTTTATTGCGGGAGCGCTATGCAGATTTGACCGAAGAGCAGGGGCACAAAGGTCGCGTGGCCTATTTTCATGGCTGCGCGGCGAACTATTTTGATGATGGCGTCGGCGACGCAGTAATAGAAGTTTTGCGTCGCAACGGCATCGAACCGGTATTGCCGCGGCAGCGCTGCTCCGGCACGCCGATCGAAACCTACGGCCATGCCGGCCGCGTCAAATCGTACGCGCGGTTTAATATTGAGTCGCTTTCTCGCTTTGACACAGTCGTGACCGGCTGCGCGTCCTGCACCCTGGCGCTGAAGGATTACCCGAAATGGTTCTCCGATCAAGAGCGCCGCGATGCCGAGATTGTGGCGGGCAAGGTTCGGCACATTTCAGAATTTCTCTCAGGCGCCGGCCTCAAAAACGCTCCGCAAGGCTCGCTCCCCAAGAAAGTGACCTATCATTCCTCCTGCCATTTGAGAGCGGCGGGGGTGAGCGCGCAGCCTCGCGAGCTCCTCAAGCGCATTCCGGGGCTTCAGTTCGTCGAGATGCGGGATTCCGAACGGTGCGCGGGCGGCGCGGGCACATTTGTGGTGAAGGACTACGACACCTCGCAGAAGATCTTCGAGCGAAAGCGCGCCGCGATTCGGGACAGCGGCGCGGAGATCGTAGCTACTTCGTGTCCGGCCTGTATGATCCAGCTGAAAAATGGGCTGCGCGGCGAAGTGGAAGTCCGGCACATCGCGGACCTGCTCGCCGAAGCCTACGGTGCGTCTCGCGCCCCGTCATGAGGTTTCGGCCTAAAAAGTCCGATCTGTTGTTTCTTGGGCTGGCGATCGCCGTTATTATTTTCCTGACGCTGCTTCCCGGTCCTCGCGACAACAATCCGCCGGTGCCGGGTGACCTGGCGCATCGAGGAATCAAGTTGGAACGAGACTGTCTCGCCTGCCATGTGCCGAGCGGCGTACGCCCGCTCTCCGTCCGCCATCCCAAGCGCCAGGATTGCCTTCGCTGCCACCGGTCGGAGCCCGTATAGGCAAGGAAGGATAGTTTGTTCTTCTTAGTAAATACCGCGGTGTCATAAAAACTTACATTGATTTATACGTATTTTAACTTAGGTTAAGCAGTTAATCAAGGAAGATAATAATATTATGAATCAATGACTTGTGTGTTTAAGAGAAGGCCTGAAACCCATTCAATCATGTAAGAAAAACCTACATTCATTGAAGATCAGCAATGCCTCCTCTGAGGTAAGTACTTTATTTACGTGGCCTTATTTTCTGGCAGACTCTTTGCTCAGCATTACGCCGTACGCCAGGCTTTGGCCCTTGGAGGCCGAGCATGAAGAAGCCTACCATTCTGATCGCAGCACCGCCCCATCACGCATCCGCCACACGGGTAGAGGAGACATTGTGCCAAAGCGGCTACGGAGTGTTGAAGTCGACTGATCCATCGCATATCCAAGAATTACTCCGGGACCACCTTGTACATCTGATCATTTTGGTTTCAGATCCCGGCGGTACCGCGGATATCGTAGCTCTCGCACGGCACATTCGTCGATGGGAGAAAACAATACCGCTCATTTTGATCACACCGTTCAGCACTGAGGAATTGGCCGTGGCGGCGCTGAAAACAGGGATCAACGACTATTTCAAGGAGCCCTTCTTCGGCGAGGAACTGATCACGAGCATGCATCGCCTCCTTGGCGATTGCCGCCCCGACAAGTTTTCGCGACCTGGGATAAGGACCGTCTACGGGCTCCAGGACGAATCGGGACTGATTGGCGAGAGCCGATGGATGCGGCAGCTCAAGAGGTGCATCCAGAGGATTGCTGTCACAGAGAGTAATGTGCTGATCACGGGAGAAACGGGGACCGGTAAGGAGCTGGTGGCAACGATGATCCATCGCTGGAGCTCTCGACATCAACAGCCATTCATTTGTCTCAATTGTGCCGCCATCCCCGACAGCTTATTAGAAAGCGAGTTGTTCGGCTACGAAAGAGGAGCCTTCACCGGAGCGTTTCTTCGTAGGAAGGGGCATTTTGAGCGGGCCAATGACGGGACGTTGTTCTTGGATGAGATCGGTGAGATGAGCCCGTATGCCCAGGCCAAGATTCTCCGGGCGATTGAGAGCAAAGAGATCCAACGTCTGGGAGGGACGGGCAGCATCTCCCTCGACATGAGAATCATCGCGGCGACCAATCAATGCCTAGACAGTCTGACGTCAGTAGGGAAGTTCAGAAGGGACCTCTTTTTCCGGCTCAATGTGGCGCGAATTCATCTGCGGCCCTTACGAGAGCGCAGGGAGGATATTCCGCTGTTGCTTGACTATCATGTCTCTCAGCTCAACGGCCGGTTCGGGAACCACATTGAAGGCTTCACGGACGAGACGTTACGCGCTCTCGTCAATTACGACTGGCCGGGGAATGTTCGGGAATTGAAGACCCTCTTAGAAGCCATCTTTATCAACGGTCCCTCACGGCGAATCTCCCTCGCAGATCTCCCTGAACACTGTCGCGATCTGTTCCAACAGGAAACCGGACCCGCTGAACGAGATCACGTGCTCTCTGTCATGTGCGCCATGAATTGGAATAAGACTCAGGCTGCCAAGAAGCTCCAATGGTCCCGGATGACGCTGTATCGAAAGATTGCCCGTTATCAGCTCACACGACCCAGCACCACGCAAGCCCTCATGCCTCACCACAGCTGAAGGCATTCTCGGCTCCTCGATAAGCAAGACGTTACTTCGAGCAGAGGATGAGGCGTCGTCTCCGCTACAGCGCCAGCCCTGCCAGCCCGGACCCCAGGAGCAGCCACGTTGATGGTTCCGGGACGGGGGAACGGCGGAAAATTGCTCCAGTACGACGCTACCCGCCCCGGTGGGCGACTCGTTATAGACGACCTCGAAGGAACCACCGTCGATGAACAGATGACCAATGTTGCTTCCCGCGAAGGGCAACGCGTTATCAAAGAACCCGTTGAGGCTCCTTTCACGCAGGATTTACGACGGCCAACCAGCCCAAACCTTCACACAGACACGCCCGAGCAAGGCTTCCTTCTGACAAAGGCCAATGCCAAGAGGCCAGTTCCGAGCAGCAGCCAGGTGGCGGGTTCGGGTACCGGAGCGACTCCAGCAGTACTGCCCTCCGCAAAGTCAATGTTCCCGGGAAAATTAGGGTCGAAAGCGCCGGGTCGGGAGGCGGCGGCGGTGTATGTCCCGGTGAACACGGTTACCGCACTGTTGACGCTTAAAGTCTCGTCAAACGTGCCTGGATTGGTCAGGGACACGTTGGCGGTGTCCGCCAGCAGTTGACTCAGGAGCGAGTTCGCGTAGCTCTGATATGCCGCCGGGTCGGTGGGAGCGCTGGGGATAGCCAGCCTTGAGGGATCGTAGCTGAAAAAGGCGGATAACGACGGGGAACTGCCGGTGCCGTCAAGCACTATGCCAAAGTCGAAAATCGGGCTTGAAGGGTGGTGGGTCAGGTAGGTGCTGTCGTTGCTGTCGCTGGCGAAGAACTCGATTGCTCCCAGGTCGCCGGGGTCCACCTGCATGCTGGTGCCGGCGCCAATTGTGAGCGCCAACTGATAAGACCCGAGCGCAACCGGAACAGGATCGTTGGCCCACGCGGCCGCGCGCGCGCCCGCGGCGCTGCCGGCTTTGGTCAGAACAGCACGAGCTGCGATTAAAGGCGGGGCATCAGCCGGCATTCCGTAGGACGCGGAGCCCACGGCATCTAAACCGGCACCTGTCGTTCCCGGCCAACCCCCGTTTAGCGCTAAGGACGGCGCCTTGTTGAGGTAGTTGGTGGTGACCCCGAGGGCATTCAGCGTCGAAGTCCTATACAAGTCCGGTCCAAACGAGTACCAGATCAACCCTCGGACCGAGGTGATCGTATCGGACTCGATGGCAGTGGGCGTACCTGCCGGCGCTGCCTTTGTGAAGGTTAACTGCGAACCTGCGGGGGGGGCGGCCGGCGGGCTCGGTCCGTTTTTCCCTCCGAAAGTCTCCAGCGCCACGGTACCATTTGCTGCTGCGTTCTTCGATCCTGGCGTTCCATCTCCAGTGAAAACTTGCACCTCTTGAATGGTGGCCGCGCTAGATAACGCTGGCGAGCCCAACGAGAGCAGAACGCTGATTGCAAACAACCATAGGCGCAGCCGTTCACGCGATTCATTCATTCCTCCCTCGGGTTTCATAGACGATGCCCAAAGACTTAATGAGCTTCGGCACGTGACCATATTACCCCTCCTAAATGGATTGGTTATTTCCTGCTTCTTTTTATTACAGACATTCCGATGTTGGGTTAAGGTGTCAAATTGGACCCTTTGCGAAACTGACATAATGTCCCCCTTTCTAGAGGTGAGCTGAGTCTCTGGAACCTGTGAACACCGGCATGAGGATCCTGGCCCCAGCGATCTCGACCTCCACCTCCTAGACCGACAACACACACGGTGCGGCATCGGCATCTCGTAGGTAAGGGACCAATTCAATCGCGGCTAGCGCTATGGCTACGGCGATGCGTTCGACGGTCAGAATCAGACGCCTTGTCCTCGCCATGGTTCCTCGGTCAGATACAAGGTGAAGCTTCGAAGAGTGCAAGCTCTTTGCCCAAAACTAACTCATTGAAAATCTGAGACCTGATCTCGAAAGTGGAGTTGCCAACCGGCAACTGTTCTGCCAGTCGCCCGGAGGGCTCCGAAGAGTAAATCACAGACCGTCGGAACGTTGATTGCACGAAACTGCTTGATCGGCGGGCGCTTTTCATCAGAAACTGCTTTTCCCATTCGCCTGCGACACCTGCCTGGATTACTGGCAGGAAATCTGCCAGTGAGACGAACTTTTCTTCCGGCGTGTGTGAGGATCCGAGCTGTCACGCCTTGACAGGCCCGACACGCACCGATGTGATGTCTGCCGGGTGCCCCGCCTCCTTCGTACTGCTATTTCCTCGGCCGTTTCAGACACTCTGCTTCCTATGTCGCCACGCGTAACTGAAGACCATCGCGAGCCCAGTGGTAAAGCAAAGTAGCGTAGAGGGTTCTGGAACAGAAGATATGTCCACAGAGGCAACTCCTGTGAATTGAAGGTCTCCGCTACCGAGGTCTGCGGTCAAATCGTGCCCGGGCATCGCGTCAAACGGCAGGAACCATCCGCCGGGGACCGGCGTGAAGAAGCTACCGGGATCAGTCACCCCATTGGCTGCTGTCATTGGTCGGCCGACTCCATTAAACGTCGCCGACCACCTAAACGACTGGCTTGGGTCTTTCGCATCCGTGGCGACGACCGAGAACGCAGCAAGCTGCCCCGGTGCTGCGAGAAGGCTGAGGCCGGCATTCGGGCCGTCGTCCAGGAGCGACGCGGTTGCCCCAAGCTGCGCTTGCAGGAGTGTTTCCACATCGAGAGCGGTCGCCCCACCGAGCGCAAAAATCAGGCTTCCGCTGGCGTGAGATACCGTATCAAAATCACTTTCGACAAATGCATCATCCTTCGTGTTCTCGCCGGTGATCTTGACGGTGCCGCCGTCAAATCCACCCGCCACCTTGAAGGCCGTCCTAGCGAGGGATGTGCCGGGTTTGATGTCAAGATCGGCATCGGCAGCGAAAAAACCAGGCCCGGTAAATCCTGGTATTGGATTGACAAAGATTGTGTTCCCCCTATTGATTTTCCCTTGTATCTCCCAACGGCTGCTTTGGAACTGGTCGGCAAGCCTCCCAGTCGGGGTTCCAAAACTGCCCGTGCCGAGTTTGAAGGTCGTGGGAGCTGGATCGAAAGTCTGCAGCGCAACCCCCGGCGAAGACCCTTCCCAGTGATAGGTAATTGAGGCTTCGTTTTGGGTGAAATCGCCCGGGATTGAACCCTTGAGCTTACTGCTTTTGGTCGGGTCTAATGCAACGGCAATACTGTCTGCCCGTGAAGGGTCAGCCATCAACAGAACGCCGACGAAAACCGGGCAGATAGTGATAAGGAGGGGACGAAGACTGCAGGTGCGGAAGCTTGTTACGAAGTTCATGGATTTGCTCCTTTGGTCGTGATTCAGTCCACCTGATGGATCGTGTCAAGAGGTGTATGAACGACGAGACTCTCATGACCTGAACAGCATGGCGACCTTTTCAGGCTGATGCCCCTGGACACGAAGCCAGTAGCGATGACCCGCCAACAAAGAGACGATCTTTCTCTCCGACACGCTCCAAAGCGGATCACAAGGCAGGAGATGAGATGAGGGAAGTCCATGACAGCTCACCTTCCGTCAGTCGGCAATAAGGCTCTTGCCACTACTAAACTTATTGGAATCAGAATGGCGATACGCCGTCGCCCCCGCCACAGCAATAATCCTGAAACACCAGACCTCAACAGGATCCAGGTCGACAGCTCGGGCACTGGATTGCGTGTGAAATTACTGAGACGCACGATCGACGGACTGGACGGCGAGCGTGCTTCCGCTCTCCGACCGTTTCGCCGACCGAGGCCTGCGTCTCAAGTCATAACCAAGGAGGGTGAGGAGGCCCCTCCCGAAGGGCACCAAAGTTCCTGGTTCTGGGCGAAGGTTCGCGAACGTTATCGCCAATGAAATGAGGGATGTTGGTCTCATCGTCCTTTCTCCTTTTAAGCGAAAAAATGCACTATCGGTCCGGACTCGGCAGCCCAAGTGAAGGGTACTATTACGAAGCTCTGCGCCCGTCATGGGCAGCCAAGGCGAAATCATTGCACTCATTGCATTCCCCCAGAACGTGTCTGTCAGGGAAATCCTGACACTACGAGCGGGCTGTTGTTCCTGCTCCGTTTAGGTCACGCAATTCATGTGCTAATTAGAAGGCATTGAAAATCCAATAGAGACAAGACACAAGTGGAATTCTAGTGGCGGAAGACTTACCACCTGCCGAGCGTCTACCCTAACAGCCCAGTTCTCTAAGTTATTGAGACGAAATACGAAGCCGTTCAGGTCGATGAGACATTTGTAACTGGCAGGAAGTCTGCCACTGGGACAGGCTTTGCTTTCAGATGCGTGAGCGTTAGAGCTGTTACATCGTGACGGTTGTGTCACGCCCTGATGTGACGCCTGCGGACTTCCTGTCGGTGCCACTGCGCCACCGTTTCTTCGGCCCTTCCCGGGTACTTAATGTTGCGCACAAAAGTTCGTGACCCGTCTCACAACCGCTGTGACACTTCCCTGAGCAAATGCGAAGACCTGCCTGTTGCAACACGGGAAATCCGATTGTTTAGCAAGACTTTTCTGCTGAAGAGACGCTGAAGGCAAAAGTTGGCGCGAACGTTGCGTAGTGATTCGCTGCGGCTTTTGGAAGGACCGAAGACCAAGGACCTCAGATGAATCAGGAGAATGGGGGATTCGAGGATGCCAAGTCGCTTGAAGCCCGATACGCCAATTATGTAGAGGTGGGACATAACGCTTTTGAGTTTCTCTTTGATTTCGGCCAGTGCTATGACGAGTTCAGAAAAACATTTCATACGAGGATTGTGATGTCCCCGGACTGCGCCCGGAAGTTATTCGAGATTCTCCAAGAAGTCATCGACCAGTCGGGACCGCGTTTTGGACGATCCTAAGAGACTGAGACGTAAGGCAGCCGGTACGCTGACACAGCAGACGTGGAGGGGAACATGGGGAAAGAAAAATTATTGGTAGTGGATGACGACCCGGAGATTCAAGATCAGATGAAATGGGCGTTCAAAGAATGCTACGAGATCCATTTGGCTGCCGCGCCGGAGGAGGCTGTCGAGATCGTCAAACGGGAACGACCTCCGTTGATCACGCTTGATCTCGGTCTTCCACCCGACCCAGGGACTTCTACCGTGGGGCTGGCCTTGTTAGAAGAGCTTCTCAGACTGAACCGCTTCGCCAAGATCGTGGTGCTTACCGGACAGGCCGGCCGCAGCAATGCCCTTCATGCCATCCGACGCGGCGCCTACGATTTCATGGAGAAGCCTATCCAGATTCAAGCCCTCAATGTCATTCTCGACCGAGCAGATTATTTGTATGGACTGGAAAAAGAAAATCGAGAAAACCCAGTGCCTTGGACGACACGAATGGTTCAGGGACTCATGGGAGCGAGTCCGCCCATGCAACAGGTGTTCGAGACGATCAAACGGGTCGCAGCGACCGATCTGCCGGTTCTGATCGGGGGCGAAAGCGGCGTTGGAAAGGAGTTGGTCGCCCGGGCGATTCACCATCAGAGCCCCCGCACGGACCGTCCGTTTATCGCGATCAATTGCGGGGCCATTCCGGACACGTTGCTCGAGAGCGAGTTGTTTGGATACGAAAAGGGGGCATACACCGGCGCTCATCATCAACAGAAAGGAAAGCTGGAGTATGCGAACGGCGGCACCATGCTGTTGGATGAAATCGGAGAAATGAAACCGGAGCTACAGGTGAAGCTATTGCGATTCCTTCAGGATCGACGAATGGAGCGGGTGGGAGGCCGAGAGGCGATTGAACTGGACACGAGGATCATCGCGGCGACCAATTTAGACATCCAGAGGGCTATGGCAAAGGGAATGTTTCGTGCGGATCTGTATTATCGACTGGGCGTAGTTGAAATTACGGTTCCGCCTTTGCGAGACCGCGAGGATGACGCGGTCCTTCTCGCCGAAGTCTTTGTGGAGCGGTACCGGGAGGAGCTCAACCCCCAGGTCAGAAGATTGGCCGATGAGGCGCGGGTCGCTGTCCGGCGCTATGCCTGGCCGGGCAATGTCCGGGAACTGGAGAACCGGATTAGGCGAGCCCTTGTGATGGCGCATGGACCCGCCATTAAAGTCGGCGACTTGAATCTGCCGGCTGTGACCGAAAGGGTAATGAATCTCAGGCAGGCTAGGGAACAACTTGAGAAGGAGCTGATTGGTCAGGTTCTTCTCAGGAAGAACTGGAACATCACGCGCGCTGCTGAAGCTCTTGGTATTGCCCGGGAGACCCTGCGCGAATCCATTCAGAGATATAGTCTTCGTAACGGCGAAGCTGTCGCTGTCTAAAGACAGTGCCCGATAAGACCACCGCTCGAAGCGTGGAAACTGCCTGGCGGTACCCAGGCGCTTTCTTCCCGGCATCCAAAGCGCGAGGGTTGCCTTCGCTGCCATCGCCAGTCCGCGGTGTAATGCGCCAGGGTGGAGAAACCGCATGAATACCCTCTTAAGCCGATGTTCCAGCTTGGTGAAAGCAACAATTGACAGCGACGGTATTTTTCTGTACAGTAGGTGTTAATCGACATCGGTGACGGTCCGGCTGATGGCGATCATTAACACTCGGACCCGCGATCGCATCGCGACAAGGTCCTGTTCGGAGCGGACTCCTACCTGATCCTGCCTCGTTCTCTGACCCCGTGACAATGCGATCCTAACGAAAGGATTTCTCTGTGCCCACGACTGTGCATACCACTTTTAGCTCGCTTGGCTTATCCGACGCGATTTTACGCGATCTGGCGAAGGCGGGATTTACCGAACCCACTTCGATTCAGGTCGGCGCCATTCCTCCTGCGCTGCTAGGCCGAGATGTCATCGGCTGCGCGCAAACCGGCACCGGTAAGACGGCGGCCTTTGTGATTCCGATGGTCGAGCGGTTGGCCGCCATGCCGAAGGGCCATCCCCTTGCGCTGATTTTGGCCCCGACTCGAGAGTTGGCGATTCAGACCCAGGAGACGATTGATAAGTTCGGGCGCGGCCGCCGCGTGTTTGCCACCACGATTGTGGGAGGCGCCGACATGAATGCGCAGGTCCGCGGCCTACGCCAGCACCCGGAGATCATCGTGGCGACTCCAGGGCGATTGCTGGATCATATGTGGAACGGCACGATCAGCCTGCTCTCCATCAAGATTCTGGTGCTGGACGAAGCGGATCGCATGTTGGACATGGGGTTTGCGCCGCAGATCAACCAAATCCTGGAGGCCCTGCCGGAGGAACGGCAAACGCTGCTTTTCTCAGCCACCATGCCGGCCGATCTAAAAGATTTGGCTCGCGCCAGCGTGAAAGATCCGGTCAGAATCATGGCGGACAAGCCGGCCACCGCGGCGCACGGCGTCACTCAGGCGTTGCATCATACGACGCAGGACGAGAAGATTAAACTGCTGGTCAATCTATTAGCCGAGGACCAGGAGTCGGTCCTCGTCTTCACCCGTACCAAACATCGAGCCGACCGGCTCATGCGGGCATTGGGCAGCGCCGGGCACAGGGTGGCCGTCATTCACGGCGACCGCAGCCTGTCCCAGAGACGGGCGGCCTTGGAAGGATTCAAGCGCGGCGTCTATCGGGTGTTGGTGGCGACGGACATTGCGGCACGCGGGATCGATGTCGCGAATATCGGCCATGTCGTCAACTTCGACATGCCGAATTCCCCGGAGGATTACGTCCACCGCATCGGTCGGACGGCGCGGATGAAGGCGCTGGGCCGGGCGACAAGTTTCGTGACCTCAGACGATCATGGCGGACTGCGGGCGATTGAAAAATTACTGGGGGGACGGGTTCCGCTTGCCTTGGGCAGCCCGGAGGCCTCAACGCATCGGCCATCCAGTCCGAATCCTCGACAACCGAATGCCAGACCGGGGCGGCCCGCTGGGTACAGACCTAGACCGCCCGCCCACGCCAGGCCTTCGCACCCGTAAGTCGTGTAACCCTGGAGTCATCGACCCTTTGCAAGTGAAGGCAAAGGGTGCCCCGGACAGACTCCTTTGCCCCTGGGTCCGGTCACTCTGTTAGGGTGACCGGACGTTCTCCACATCCAACAACAGCTCGACGGTACCCTCTGTGGCGTTCACACGCAGCCGCTGGCCGGACCGGATGCGGCTGGTGGCCTCATCAACGCCGACAATCGCCGGCAGGCCGATTTCCCTCGCAACGACGGCGCCATGACTGAGGACGCCCCCGACCTCCGTGATGAGTGCCGCCGCCGTAAAAAATAATGGGGTCCATGCTGGGTCCGTATAGCGGGTGACAAGGATCTCACCCGCGCGAAGATCCGCGTCGTGAGGGTCGGTCATCACCCTGGCAATCCCTTCAGCCGTCCCGGAGGAAGCCGGCGTACCGCGGAGAATCGTCCCCCGAGAGCCCGCCGCAGAAGTGGCCCCGGTTGGTTCTACACCGTGGTTTCCGATGAGGAGGGCAGGAGGCCGGAGGGTCGACCAGGCCTTCCACTGTTGCTCGCGCTCTTGCAATATCACGGCAGACCATCCGACACTGCCGGTCTGCGCCCATGCCGAGAGTTCGTCAAGGTGAAGCCAGAAGACATCATCGGTTGTGCGCAGCTGTCCTTCGGCCACCAGACGGCGCCCAAGTTCCCGATAGATGGCTCGGGAGCGCTCCAGCCCCAGCAACCAAGTGTACTTGCCGGCTTCGCGAAACGGCATCCACAGTACATAGCGGTGATACAGCCACTCGAACAACGGTCGCAGGGGCCGCGGCAGCATGGCGCGAATCGCGCGTTCGGCCGCTTTTCGTCGCTCGACGCCGTTTCTCAACATGTCGTTCGGAGTCGGTTGATCGTTCGTGTGGCGCAAATAGTTGCCGATGGTCTGTAGCAAAAAGCGCGGTGCCTCCCTCCATCGCGGCGCCGTGATGTCCAATTCCACCTCGCCGCGGTGTCCATGCCGATCCAGGACCTCTTCGAATCGCCTCCACCATCTGCGTCCCTCCTCCGTTCTTTGTAACCGGATGGGGAGTTGATCCAGCGGCGTCTCTGCAAATAGGGCGGCGAGAGAGTGGCCCTCGACGGAGAGCTGCCACAGATCAAGCGAGACTTCCGTCGTGAAGTTATTCGGGATCCCCTGGCTGAGATCGTGGATCAGCGCGGCCGGAGCCCGATCCGTAAGGAGTTGCTGAAGCGCGGCGTGCAGGAAGAAGGCGACGCTCAGATGCCGTAAGCCGTCACGTGTCACGTCGTCAGTAACGTAGAAGCCTTCGTCGAGGTCCATGAGGAGGGTAACCGATGCGACATCGCCAACCGGCTGCTTGATCAGGGTCCGCAATGCGTCGGTTCGGTCGCGATAGGCCAGCAATAGTTTCACGGGCATCTCCTGCCGAAGCAGCCATCCTACTGATCGGAGACTGTAGGAGGCATAGGCCCACTCGAGGGACAGGCGGACGAGGAGGGGAAGCGGGAGTGGGCGTAGCCGGCCAGCCTTGGCCAACGCGAGAACGGCAGCTCCCTTTGTGCGGTCTGCGGACGGCATCGAATCAAGATGCCGCGCAATTCCGGGCAGTGTGATGTATGCGGACAGATCCATGTAAGGCCTGCCGGCGACGAAGGCCATGGGATTGAGCTCACGGGCAAGCGGATGGGCGCGGGGCAGACCGGCAAACTGCGAGGCCAGCAATGGACCGACATACCGCGCCAGATAGTCTTTCGCGAGCGGTTTGGCGACGAAGGGAAAGACTTCGCCGAAGTTCAGATCGCTCAGGACGCCGTCGGAGTCCTTCGCGGCCCTGGTAGCGGTGCGTTCAACCGGCCAAGTCGTCAGATCAGCCAGTTTTTTAGATCTCGGCGCGCACGCCCATGCGGCGGTACTTGTCGGAGCGGTGCTTAAGGAGATCGTCGGTTGAGAGATCGAGCAGTTCAGTGAGGTGGGCCTCGATCGCCTTCTTGACCGTACTACAGACTAATGCTGGATCACGGTGGGCGCCCCCCAGCGGCTCGGGGATCACCTGGTCGGTGATGCCGAATTTCTGTAGATCGTCGGCCGTCATCTTGAGCGCTTCCGCGGCGTCGGCGGCCTTGCTCTGGTCATTCCACAAGATCGCGGCGCAGCCCTCAGGGGAGATGACGGAATAGACGGCATGCTGGAGCATCAGCAAACGGTCGGCTACTCCGATCGCCAGGGCGCCGCCGCTGCCGCCTTCGCCGATCACCACGGCGACAATGGGGACTCTTAAGGATGCCATGACGAGTAAATTGCGGGCGATGGCCTCCGCTTGGCCTCGCTCCTCGGCGCCGATGCCGGGATAGGCGCCGGGAGTGTCGATAAACGTCAGCAGCGGTTTTCCGAATTTCTCCGCCAGCTGCATGAGCCGCAGCGCCTTGCGGTAGCCTTCCGGATTCGGCATCCCGAAATTCCGAAACATCCGCTCTTTTAACGTCTTGCCCTTCTGGTGGCCGATGACGACGACCGGGCGGCCGTTGAACCGGGCCAGGCCGCCGACAATCGCATGATCGTCTGCAAATGCGCGATCACCATGTAGTTCGATGAAGCTGTCGCATAGCCGGCCGATATAATCCAGGGTGGACGGACGTTGGATATGCCGGGCAACCTGCGTTCGCTGCCAGGGCGACAGCCCCGCGTAGATCTCGGCCTGGAGCTGGTGCAGTCGTGCCCTGAGCTTGTTAAGATCGTCCTGGCGGCCGCCCCGCCCGTTCGCGGTGGCGGCGAGCTTTTCGAGCTTTTCCTCGAGCTCGGCGATCGGTTTTTCAAAGTCGAGATATTCGCGCACGTTGCTCCTATTGCAGTGACACGACGCCTTTGCCGATCAGCGCTTCGACATCGCCGACCAGCCGGTCGTTGGGGAGGACTCGTAGTTCCGCGCCGACCGCGATCAGCGATTCCGAATGGTCCGGAATCGTGAGTGCCAGATAAACCGGGCAGGCGCCGGGATGCCGGTGCAGGACGTCGCGCAGCCGGCGAAATGCGTCAGAGGAAGCGTCAGCCGAAGAAACCTGAATCGTGACTCTGGAATAGCCGGTCACCATGAGGTCAGCCAATGAGACAACCTGAGTCGCCTTGATGCGGGTGGCTTTCTCGCCGCGATCCAGAGTGCCGGTGATCTGAACCGCTGATTCCGCGGTGATCAAGGCCGAGGCCGTTTGATAGAGATCGGGGAAGACGATCACTTCCACACTGCCATGGAGGTCTTCCAGGGTGAGATACGCCATCCGGTCACCTTTTTTGGTCATCGTTTCCCTGATCATTCCGATGATCCCGCACAGTCTCACCTCTTTGGCATCTGCGATCTCGGTCAAGACATCGGTGCGAAAACTCGAGAACCGTGCCGTGGCTTCGGCGTAGCGGGCGAGCGGATGGCCTGTGATGTAAAACCCGATCAGCTCCTTCTCGTACGCGAGCAACTGCTCCTCCCTCCATTCCGACGCGGTCGGGAGGTATTCATCGACTAACAGCATGCCGGGCTTCGCTCCTGTGTCATCATCAGACTCGGGGGTCAGGAACATGCTGGTCTGTCCTTGCGAGGCGGCGCGCTGGGCCGCCATGGCCTGATCGGCGGTCCGATCAAGTACCTCGGCCAGTTGTGCCCGTCGGACGCCTGTCGAGTCAAACGCGCCGACTTTGATGAGGCATTCGACCGCGCGCTTTGTCAGCTTGCGCAGGTCGACGCGCAGACAGAAATCAAAGAATGAGCGGAACGGCCCACCCGTGGCCCGCGCGTCCAGAATGGTTTGGATCGGCCCCTCGCCGACGTTCTTAATCGCCGCTAACCCGAACCGGATCGCATCCGCGGAGACCGAAAAGTCCTTTTCACTCTCGTTCACGTCCGGAGGGAGCACCCGAAGGCCGAGGTCGCGACATTCCGTGATGTAGCGGACCACCTTGTCGGTGTTTCCCATCTCGCTCGTCAGCAGGGCGGCCATGAATTCTTTGGGATAGTGCGTCTTGAGGTAGGCTGTCTGGTACGTCACCATCGCGTAGGCGGCCGCGTGCGACTTGTTGAATCCGTAGCCCGCGAACTTTTGGATCAGGTCAAAAAGCTTCTCGGCCTTCTTGTCCGAAATGCCCCGCGATTTCGCCCCCTCGATAAATTTTGCGCGAAGCTTATCCATCTCCTCCGGTTTTTTCTTGCCCATGGCCCGCCGGAGAATATCGGCCTGCCCGAGCGAAAAACCGGCCACGCTGTTGGCAATGGCCATCACCTGTTCCTGATACACGATGACGCCGTAGGTCTCCGCAAGGAGCTCCTGGAGGGCCGGTACCTCATAGGTAATGGGAATCTTGCCCTGCTTGCGCTTGATGAAATCTCCAATCAGGTCCATGGGGCCGGGTCGATACAGCGCGATGATGGCGATGATCTCCTCGAAACGGTCCGGTCGAAGTCCTACCAGGAGATCGCGCATGCCCGGGCTTTCCAACTGGAACACTCCGGCGGTCTTCCCGGACGACAGTAGGGCGAATGTCTGGGCATCATCGAGCGGAATGACCCCGGTCGAGAACCGATCAGCTGCTTCGCGACCGGCGTTAATCAGTCGCTCCGCGTGCGCAATCATCGTCAGGGTCTTGAGGCCGAGGAAATCGAACTTCACGAGGCCGATCTTCTCCACGTCCCCCATAGGGAACTGCGTCACGACCTCGTCCGAGGATTTTGAGCCTTTAAACAGAGGGACATGGCTGGTCAACGGATCGTGCGAGATGACGACGCCGGCGGCGTGCGTGGACGCATGGCGCGGAGAGTTTTCCAGGGCCCGGGCGGTTTCAAAGACCGTCCGCACTTTGGGATCGGTCTCCACAATTTCCCGCAGGCGAGGCTCGGCTTGCAGTGCGTCGTCCAGCGTGATGTTCAATTGATCGGGGACGAGTTTGGCGATCCGGTCCACCTCAGCATAGGGCATCTCCAACACCCGACCCACGTCGCGGATGGCGGCTCTCGCCTTCATCGTGCCAAACGTGATGATCTGGCAGACATAGTCCTTTCCGTACTTGTCCACCACGTAGTTGATGACTTCCTGCCGCCGGTCCATACAAAAGTCCATGTCGATGTCAGGGAGCGAGATGCGCTCGGGATTCAGGAAGCGCTCAAACAGCAGCCCGTAGACTAATGGATCAAGGTCGGTGATGCGCAAAGCATAGGCCACCAGGCTGCCGGCGGCTGACCCGCGTCCCGGACCGACCGGTATGCCCCGGCCGCGCGCGAAGTTAATAATGTCCCAAACGATCAAAAAGTAACCGGCAAACCCCATCGACGTGATGATTGTCAACTCGTCACGAAGCCGCCGCTCGTACTGACTAATCGGAAGCGTCGAGGGCCGCTCCCGCAGCCTATCTTTCAAACCCTGCGCACTCAGCTTGTCGAGATAGGTCTCCAGCGTCTCCCCGTCGGGCACGCGATAGCGGGGCAGGTATGGCTTACCGAACGTAAACGAAAGCTCGCACATCTCCGCCACCCGGCTGGTGTTGTGGACGGCCTCGGGCCATTCAGCAAACGCTGCAAGCATCTCCACTGTGGATTTGACGTAGAGCTGATCGGTGTTAAACCGCATACGGTTGGGATCGCTGACCGTTTTTCCGGTCTGAAGGCAAAGGAGGATGTCGTGGATCTTCGCGTCCTCTTTTTTCAGATAGTGGCAGTCGTTCGTGGCGACCAGCGGAATACCCAGCCGCTTGTGGATCTCGCGGAGCCCTCGGTTCGCGATCTGCTGCTCCGGGACGGCATTCTCCTGGACCTCCAGAAAATAGTTCTCTGCCCCGAAGAGCTCGCGGTACTCGGCCGCGGTGCGAACGGCGTCTTCCAGGCGATCTTTGCCAATCAGGTTTGGGACTTCTCCGCTCAGGCATCCGGAAAGCGCGATCAGGCCCTCGTGGTATTGACCGAGCACTTCCTTATCGATCCGGGGCTTGTAGTAAAACCCATCGAGGTATGCAGTGCTCGCGAGCTTGAGCAGGTTCTGATAACCGGTTCGGTTCGCGGCGAGCAAAATCAAATGATAGTACTCGTTGTGAGCAAATTGGCTTTCCCGATCGAACCGGCTCCTGGGCGCCAGATAGGCTTCGCAGCCGATGATGGGTTTAATGCCTGCCGCCGTCGCTTTCTGGTAGAAGTCGATGGCGCCAAAAAGATTGCCGTGATCCGTGATCGCCACGGCCGGCATCCCGAACCCTTTCGCAGCCTGCACCAAGGCCTCGATCTGATTGGCCCCGTCGAGCAGACTGTACTGGGTATGAACGTGCAGATGAACGAATGGTGACGCCAACGTTGGTGTCCTCATCAGGGGGAGGCGTCTCGATAAGAGCCAGCTCATTTTAAGGGCGACCTCGTGTGATGTCAATTAAAACGCCGTGCGCCCGAGAGCGCACTCATTGCACCCTCCCGCCCCAGGCGCGCCGAGACGCGCCCCTTCCCGCGGGCACCCGCCCATTGCACCCACCCGCCCCAAGCCGTATTTCACCCCCGTAACACCCACCCACCCCAGGCGCGCCGGGACGCTCCCTTTCCCGATGTCACCCGGCCCCGCCGGGACGGGTCCTTGGCCCATGGGACAGGCTCCTATCCCGATAGCTGCGTGACTTTCCCGACGACATTGGCCGCTGCGGAGGGCGGACCCGGGCCTTGAATCAGCCGCTGTGGATAAGGGTTTTTATTGACCTAACTAAGGGGTTATGGTAGGTTTCCTATAGGGATTTACACCAGTTAGGATGCCTGGAAAGGCGGGGCAATGGCCAAGATTGACGCGTTTTTCAAGTTGATGAATGAACAAGGGGCCTCGGACCTCCATTTGGTGTCCGGGCAGGTCCCGATTCTGCGGCTACACGGCGATTTGGAGCGGATCAAGTACCAGGTTCTGGAGAACGATGAGCTGAAAAAAATGCTGTACGAGATCGCCCCCGAGCCGAAGATCAAGCTGTTCGAAGAGACCGGCGACGTCGATTTCGGCTATGAGATTCCTGGCATTGCTCGATACCGCGCCAACTTTTTCAACCAAAAATACGGGATCGGGGCCGCCTTCCGGCAGATCCCCAGCAAGATCGCAACCGCGCGCGACCTCGGGTTGCCGGCCATTCTCACGCGGGCCAGCATGCTCCATAAAGGTCTGGTTTTGGTCACCGGACCCACCGGCAGCGGCAAATCCACGACGCTCGCGGCCATGCTCGATCACGCCAACAAGAATCGGAAAGATCACATTATCACCCTGGAAGACCCCATCGAGTTTGTGCACCAGAGCCAAGGCTGCGTTATCAACCATCGTGAGATCGGCACCCATACCAAATCCTTCTCTTCGGGGTTGCGCGGCGCGCTCCGCGAGGACCCCGATATCATTCTGGTCGGTGAAATGAGAGATCTCGAAACGATCAGCTTGGCGCTTGAAGCCGCCGCGACCGGCCATTTAGTCTTTGCCACGCTGCACACCACGAGTGCTGCGAAGACGGTGGATCGCGTGATTGAGGTGTTTCCCCACGAGCAGCAGAACCAGGTGCGCAACACGCTGTCGACGAGTCTGAAGCTCGTCGTCGCCCAAAACCTGTTCAAGCGAATCGATATGAAGGGCCGATGTTCCGCGTTGGAGGTGATGGTATGCAACCCCGCCATCCAGAACCTGATTCGTGAGAACAAAACCTTTCAGATTCCCTCGATGATTCAGGTCGGCAAACGGTACGGAATGCAGACCCTGGACGACGCCATCATGGAAGTGCTGCAGAAGAAATGGATAAGCCCGGAGGAAGCCTACGACAAATGTATCGCCAAGGACAAGTTCGCGCAGTTTCTGAAGGCGCCGCCGGATGATTTAGCGGGTTGAGGCTCACCGGGAAGGGGCGCGTCCCTCGGGCAAGGAGCCTGTCTTGGCAGGCCTCGGGGTTGGCGGGTGCGATGACGCCTGGGGCTGGGTGGGTATCAGGGGTAAAGGGTCGGTCTTGGCCGACCCAGGGCGGGGGGGTGCTAACAGTGCCTGAAAGGAAGCAATGAGAAAGCACGAACTCGATATCATGCTGGCTACCATGGTGGATGCCCACAAGAATGTCTCGGACCTCAACCTGACGGTGGACTATCCACTGCAGATCGAGGCGCACGGAGAGCTGATGCCCGTGACGGTGGAGCCGGCCATCGAGAAACTCACCCCATTTCAGACGGAGGTCTTCGCGATCAATCTGATTAACAATGACCGGCGCTTATATAGAAATCTTGTTCAAGAGGGATCGTGCGACCAGTCGTACGTGATGCCTCGCCAAACACGACTGCGCGTGAACATCTTCCAGCAGCAGGGCCATTACTCCCTCGCGATGAGGAAACTGGAAAGCAAGATTCCGACCATTGATGAGCTCAACCTGCCGGAGGTCTTAAAGAAGACGGCGGAGGAGAAGAACGGCTTGATCCTGCTGACGGGCCCCACCGGCGTCGGCAAAACCACATCGCTGGCGGCCTTGCTGAACCAGATCAATCAAACCAAGCCGGTGCATATCATTACGCTGGAGGATCCGGTGGAATTCGTGCACCACAAGCAGAAAGCCACCTTCAACCAACGGCAGCTCGGCAGTGACTTCGATACATTTGCGAACGGTTTGCGTGCCGCTCTCCGCGCGGCGCCGAAAGTCATTCTGGTCGGTGAAATGCGCGACCGCGAAACCTTGGAGCTGGCCCTCCGAGCTTCCGAGACGGGACATTTGGTCCTCAGCACCCTGCATACCATCGACGCGGCACGCACCATTACCCGTATCATCGGCATGTTCCCGTCCGAAGAAGAACGACATATCCGGCTCCGGTTGGCCGATGCGGTCAAGTGGATCGTCGGGCAGCGACTGCTCCCGAAGGTAGGAGGAGGACGGATTGCCGTCCACGATATTCTGATGACTAACCTCCGGCTTCGAGAGGTCATTCAACTCGGAGAGTCCGAGGGAAAAACGATATATGAGATCCAGGAGGCCGGCGCGCCGTTCGGAATGCAAACGTTCGATCAGGCGCTGATCCGCGCCTACGCCGAAGGCTCGATTACCGAGGAGGACGCATTAGCGTACTCCACCCAAAAGTCCGTGGTTCATCGGGGCGTCGATCAGATCAAGCATACCCGCGGCGAACAGACGACGGACATCGATGGTCTGAGCATGGACAAAGGCTATAGCAAGACGGTGAAACGAAAATGATCCTAACTTGTAGTGCGTGCGCGGCGAAGCTCTCCATCCCTGACGCCAAAGTTCCCAAAGTCGGGTCTGTCACGGTCGCCTGTCCGAAATGCCAGCACAAGATCCAAGTGCAAGCAGCCAATAAGGTGACGCAGGACGCGGCGGAAGCGGCCGCCGCAGAGTTCGAACCTCACGGGATCGCCATGGTCTGCGTGGACCCGCTCCATGGTCAGATGAGCGTCAAAACGGCTCTTGCAGAGCTGGGGTATACTGTGCATATAGTGAACGACCCCAAGGAAGCGGTCGACAGGCTCTGGCAGTCGCCTTACGGTCTGGTCATTCTGCACGAGGAGTACGGCGGATCGTCGAATGGCGTATTGAAGATCCTCCAACCGATGCCCATGTCGATCCGGCGCTTCATGTATGTGGGGCTGATCGGCAAAGAGTACCGGACGCTGGACCCATTCGCGGCGTTTGCCAAGAGCGTCAACTTCGTCGTGGCTGAAACGGAGCTGGGTAATCTCAAAGCAATTGTACAGGAAGCCGCCTCCGATAATGACCGGTTTTACCGCGTTTTTCGTGATGTACTCCGCGAAGCCGGCAAGCTCTAACCCCCCCATCAAGGAGAAGTGACCGTGAAGCGCGCGCTTATCAGCGTTTCGGACAAGTCTGGCATTTTTGAGTTTGCAAAGGCCCTGACAGAACTCGGATACGAGATCCTCTCCACGGGCGGCACGGCAAAAGCGCTCCGGGAAGCGGGGTTGCCGGTGACGGACGTGGCTGCCTACACCGGCTCGCCGGAGATCCTCGATGGCCGAGTCAAGACCCTCCATCCAAAGATCCATGGCGGTTTGCTGGGGCGGCGGAAGGATCCCCGGCACGCGGCAGAAATGGCCAGCCAGGGCATCGCACCCATCGATCTCGTGGCCGTGAACCTCTATCCGTTTGAAGCCGCCATCAACAAGCCGGGCTGCTCTTTTGAAGAGGCGATTGAGAACATCGACATCGGCGGTCCCTCGATGCTCCGGTCGGCCGCAAAAAATCATGCCGATGTCACGGTCGTCGTGGATCCGGCGGATTACCCGAAAGTCGTGGACGCGATGCGCGGCGAGGGGGTGTCGCCGCAACTGCGGCTGGATCTCGCTCGAAAGGTGTTCCAGCATACGGGCCGCTATGACGGGATGATCAGCGGCTACTTGGACGCCCAAAGCGCCGGGAGCGCGGTGAAGTTTCCATCGCAGCTGAACCTCCAATTTGAAAAGGTGCACACGCTTCGTTACGGAGAGAACCCGCATCAGCAGGGCGCCTTCTATCGCGAGCTTTCCGGTCATGAGACCGCAGTCGCCCGCGGGCGGCAACTCCATGGCAAGGAAATGTCCTACAACAATTTCCTGGACGCGAATTCCGCCCTCGAGTTGGTGAAAGAATTCGGCGCGGCGCGTGAGGATGCCGCCCTTTCCGGCTCCAGCCGGCCGGTGGTGGCCGCCGCGATCGTGAAACACAACAACCCTTGCGGTGCCGCGATCGGCGACACGCCGAAAGACGCCTATTCGCGCGCGCGCGACACCGATCCCATCTCCGCGTTCGGGGGTGTCGTCGCGTTCAATGTACCGGTGGATCTGGCGGCCGCGAAGGAGATGACCGCGACCTTTCTCGAAGTGGTGGTGGCCCCGGGATTCGAGGACGCGGCGCTGGCGGAATTGAAGAGGAAAAAAGACCTGCGAGTCCTGGATGTGGGACCGTTGCACACCGAGGGCCGCGAAGGCCTCGACCTGCTGGACATGAAAAAAATCGTGGGCGGGCTCATTCTTCAGGATCGCGATCTCGGCGCTATTCCGGACATCGGCGCCCTCAAAGTGGTCTCGAAACGACCGCCGACGGACCAGGAGAAGCAGGCGTTTGCCTTCGGCTGGAAGGTGTGCAAGCATGTCAAATCGAATGCGATCGTGTTCGCGCGTCCTGACCGAACGATCGGCATCGGAGCAGGCCAAATGAGCCGGGTGGATTCGGTGAAGCTCGCCACGATGAAAGCGGCCTCGTCACTGGCCGGCTGCATCATGGCGTCCGATGCCTTTTTCCCCTTCAGGGACGGGATCGACGCGGCCGCCGAAGCCGGCATTACGGCCGTCATCCAGCCGGGCGGGTCGATCCGGGATCAAGAAGTCGTACAGGCAGCGGACGAACACAACATGGCGATGGTCCTCACTGGGATGCGCCATTTCCGGCACTAGGGCCGCGGGCGCTGTTCTGATACCGGACCCCGTGGATGTACTCACCATGATGTTGCATCTGACACCTCGAGTTTCCCGTTGAACATTCTGATTGTCGGAGGCGCAGGGCGCGAACACGCCTTGGCGTGGAAGATTGCCCAAAGCCCCGCGGCGACGAAACTCTATTGTGCCCCAGGCAATCCGGGGATCGCGGCGCTTGCGCAATGCGTGCCGTTAGCAGCCGACGACATCATCGGGCTGCGAGCGTTTGCGCAGGAGCATCATGTTGACCTGACGGTCGTGGGTCCGGAAGGACCGCTGGCCGCCGGGATTGTGGACGAGTTCCGACGGCACAAGCTGCGGATCTTCGGCCCTCAGCGCGCCGCCGCGCGTGTTGAATCGAGCAAGGTGTTTTCCAAAGACCTGATGACCCGGCTTCGTATCCCTACGGCCGAAGCCAAGAGCTTCACCGCGACCTCCGGCGCCTTTGAGTATCTCGAGCGACGGGAGACACCCATTGTCGTGAAGGCCGACGGCTTGGCACAAGGCAAGGGGGTGGTCGTCGCGCGGACCCGGGGAGAGGCCCGCGACGCCGTGACGGCCATGTTGGACGGCAAGGCCTTTGGGGAGGCGGGTGCGCGTGTGGTGATCGAGCAGTTTCTAGAAGGGGAAGAGATGACGGTGATGGCCTTCACCGATGGGAAGACCATCGTCCCCATGATCCCGGCGCAAGACCACAAACGACTCGGCGATGGAGACACAGGTCCTAACACCGGTGGAATGGGGGCATACGCGCCGGCCCCAATCGGCAGCCCCAAGTTGCTTGACCAGGTCCGTCGCACTATCCTGGAACCGGCCGTGGAAGGGCTTGCCCAGCTTGGCAGTCCCTTTCAAGGGGTCCTGTATGCGGGCGTCATGGTGAGCAATGGGGTACCGCGGGTGCTTGAGTTTAACGCTCGTCTGGGCGACCCCGAAACCCAGGCGGTCCTGCCGCTGCTCAAGACCGATCTCGTGGACCTGTTGATCGCTGCGACCGAGCACCGCTTAGATCAAGCCTCGATCGAGTGGAAACCCGGCGTTGCGGTCTGCGTGGTGCTCGCGGCCGGAGGTTATCCGAGGACGATCGTCAAAGGCACCCCGATTTACGGACTCGATAAGAGCGGCAATACGGATAGACTGCTGATCTTTCATGCCGGCACCGCGACAGCCTCTTCGACAAGCGATGAGCCGGTCACGGCCGGAGGGCGGGTCCTCGGCATCACCGGCATCGGTGACGACTTTGCTTCGGCGCGCGCCCGAGCCTATGCCGCCGTGGACACGATCCGGTTTGAGGGGATGCAATACCGTACCGATATCGGCTCACGGGCTTTCGCGTAATCGTCATGGGCGCGTGAAATGCTATACTACCTCCGACCAGAGGACCTGATATGACAAAACCTAAGGGCGACGGCACGAACACGCGAGTCGGCGTTTATATGGGAAGTGCCTCCGATGCCGCGGCCATGGAAGAGGTGCGCAAGACCCTTCGCGAATTAGGGATTGCATGCGAGATGGCGGTCGCCTCGGCTCATCGCTCGCCTGAGCGCGCCCATAAACTTGCCTCGACGGCGGAAGAACGCGGTTTGGAGGTCCTGATTGTCGGAGCGGGCGGCGCCGCACATCTAGCCGGCGTGATGGCAGCCAACTCCATTCTGCCGGTGATCGGCATACCCCTGGACAGCTCCCCGCTCAAGGGCCTCGACGCCCTCCTGGCGACGGTGCAGATGCCGGGCGGAATCCCTGTCGCGACGATGGCAATCGGCAAGGCCGGCGCCAAGAATGCGGCGATCCTTGCCGCGCAGATCCTTGCTCGAAAAGACTCCGCCCTGGCCGAGCGCCTGCGCCAATACAAAAAAGAAATGGCGGCGGCGGTGGAAGAAGCATCGCGGGAAGTTGAAGCCGGCTAGTGAATACCGTTCTTGAGCCAATGACAGAGGCCATGGTGGCCCGCGCCGCAAGCGTGGTGCGGGCGGGGGGAGTGATTGCCTTCCCCACGGAAACCTTCTACGGCTTAGGGGTGACGCCCTTTGATCCGGCGGCGGTTTCCCGTCTCTTCCAGCTCAAAGGACGCTCTCCCGCCTCGAGCCCCATCCTCGTCTTGATCCGTGACCGAACAGAGCTCGAGCGCCTGGTGTCGGAGGTTTCGCCAAGCGCGGAATTGCTCATGAACGCCTGCTGGCCCGGGCCGTTGACCATTGTGTTTCGCGCGAGTTCGACCGTTCCGTTGCTGGTTACAGCCGGCACCGGCACAATCGGGATTCGACTGTCGGCCTCCGCCCCGCTCCACCGGTTGCTCGAGGCTGTCGACGGCCCGCTCACCGGAACCAGCGCGAATCGATCAGGGGCAGCGCCGGCCACCACGGCGGAAGAGGTGCAGGCCTCCCTGGGCGTCGAGGTCGATCTGATTCTCAACGGCGGTCGGACCCCCGGAGGACTGCCCAGTACCGTGGTGGATTGCACGGTGCAGCCTGTACGATTGATCCGTCAGGGGGCACTTCCCCGCAGCGAGGTGCTCTCGATCATCGGCACACTGGCGGCATAATGATGCTAGGCAAGCTGGGTTCGCTGAACAATCGTATTTTCCATCGCATCCGGCTCACGACCAAGCTCATGGTGATGATGCTCGCCCTGCTGGCGCTCTCATTGACCGCCTCCGTACTCCTGTCCCATATGGCACAACAGGCGGTCATGGAGGACATAGAGGAAAGCATTAACGACCTGTCGAATGCGACCGCGGTCAGCCTGGAACAGCTGTCGGGAGAACCGGATGCCGCGCAACTGCAGAAGCTTCTCAGCCGCCTGGTGAAAAAAGGGGTGAAGGAGATCAAACTGCTGGATATAGAAAAGGAGGTCGTGGCTAGCTCGCCGCCAGCTCAGGCAGGCCGGAAAATGGAAAGCACGGTCATTAAAGGCGGACAGCGGGAATATAACGTGACGGCGCCGCTTGTCGATGGGAATGAGGTGCTCGGTTATATCCATGTGGCCTTCACGTTGGAGGATCTGGCACAAGTCAATAGGGCCACCTTAATCAAACGCGTGACCGTTACGTTGTTGATCTTTGCCCTGGGGATCGCCGCCTCGTTGTATCTGGCGCGAAAATATACCCACCCCCTGAAAGGCGTCGTGGAAGCGGCAAAGCGGGTTGCGGCTGGCGATCTCACCAAGACCATTGAAGTGGAGGGGGCCGATGAGATCGCCGAGTTGACCCATAGCTTCAACGAAATGGTGGAGAAGCTTCGCCAGCACCGCGAGTTGGAGGAACGGCTGCGCGAGGCGGAGCGGCTGTCCGCTGTCGGGAAGCTTGCCTCCGGTATCGCTCACGAAATCCGTAACCCCTTGAACTTCATCAGCCTCAGCATTGATCACATTCGAAGCGGTCTGAACGCAAGCCGGGCACCGGGATGGCGGGAGACACAGGCGCTTATTGGGAATATCAAAGATGAGATTCATCGCCTCAACAGCATGGTCGAAAACTTTCTTTCTGTTGGGAAGCCCTTAGCGTTGAACAAGACGGCGGTGGATATCAATATCCTCATTCGTGATGTCATCGACCTGGCAAAGCAGAAAGCCCTCGAACAAAACGTCGAGATCCGTGTCGATGGGCCCGCGACGATTCCGCCCCTTCATGCGGATAGCGCTCAGGTGAAGACCTGTTTGATGAACGTCGTGCTGAACGCAATTCAAGCGATGCCGACCGGCGGCCGCCTTTCGCTACGCACGGCGTATCAACCGCACGCGACAGGGGCGGAATTCTCAAGCGGAGCGGTAGAGGTGTCGGTTTCCGACACTGGGAGCGGAATAGACGAAGAGGAGCTGGGGAAAATTTTCACCCCTTATTTCACCACGAAGAAGCTCGGGATCGGGTTGGGCCTGGCGATCACAAAGAAGATCGTGGAGGAGCATGGGGGCCAGATCAGCGTCACAAGCCGGACGCATGAGGGCACAACGGTGGTGATCAGGTTCCCCCTCACCGTCGTGACTGAGGTGGCCGTATGACCGCAGGTCACATCCTGGTAGTGGATGATGAAAAATCCCAGCGGGATATCTTGACGGTCATCCTGGAGGGCGAGGGTTACACGGTCGAGCCTTCCTCCAATGTGTCGCAAGCCCTGACTCTGTACCGCAACCATCCCGTTGATCTTGTGCTGACCGATCTTTCGATGCCCGAGCGGGACGGCCTGGCCCTGCTCGATGATCTCATGAAGCTCGACTCGGAGGCACTGATTGTCCTGATCACTGCGCACGGGACCGTCGGGTCGGCGGTCGAGGCCATGAAAAAGGGCGCGTTCGACTATCTTGAGAAGCCATTGGACCGAGAGGAACTGTTGATCACGGTCGCCCGCGCCTTTGAAAAGCTGCACCTCGTCAAGGAAAATCGTCAGCTCCGGCAGCAATTGCATGACAAGTACAAGATCGGCCACATTTTGGGCCATCATCCGACAATGGATGAGGTCTTCCGGATCATCCGCAAGGTGGCGCCGAGCCAAACCACGGTGCTGATTACGGGCGAAAGCGGCACCGGTAAAGAGTTGGTGGCCCGTGCATTACACGCTGAATCAAGCCGCAAGGACCGGCCCTTCCGCGCTCTGAACTGCGCGGCGATTCCCGAAGCCCTCATCGAAAGTGAGCTGTTTGGATATGAAAAGGGCTCCTTTACGGGCGCTCAGGGCCGCCATATCGGATTGTTCGAGGCGGTGCACGAAGGCACGCTGTTTCTGGACGAGATCGGAGATCTAAGTCTTCCGCTGCAAGCCAAGTTGTTACGGGTTCTGCAGGAAAGGGAAATCCGCCGGATCGGCGGCCGCGATGATATTAAAGTCGATGTCCGAGTGGTCGCGGCAACCAACCGCAAGCTCGCGGCAGCGATCAAACAGGGCACCTTCCGGGAGGATCTGTTCTACCGTTTGAATGTCGTCTCGGTTCACTTGCCGCCGCTTCGGGACCGGCCGACGGACATTCCGGAACTGATCGAGCACTTTCTCAAGAAATATGGGACGTCGGCCGGAAAAACAATCAAGGGTGTGACCGCGCCGGCCCTGCGCCTGCTCATTGAATACCCCTGGCCGGGAAATGTGCGGGAGTTGGAATCCGTCGTGGAGCGGGCCGTGCTCTTGTGCGAGAATGATCGGATCGATGTCGAGGACTTCCCTCCCGAGTTGCGTCTGAGGCCGACGCTGCTTGATCGCACGGAGTTTGAGCTTCCCAACGAAGGCTTCTCGTTGGAAGAGTTTGAACGACAACTGTTAGAAAAAGCGATGGCCCGCAGCAACGGCGTGATCGCCAAGGCCGCCAAAATGCTTGGCCTGTCCTACAAGACGATGCAGTACCGTCTGGAGAAGTTTCAGTTGGGTCGAGCCGCGACTGGTCGAATACCGTCGGAGAGCTCTGAGGAACAGAACCAATCTGGAGGATGAACGGATGACGATAACAGCACGGTATGCGGTGCGAAGTGTGGTCCTTGTCGGACTCTTGGCCGGGGCAACCGGTTGTGACTGGTGGCCGCCGACACTCCAAGAGCGCATTGGGCAGCAGGAGGCGCGGATCAAAGTGCTAGAGGCGGAAAAGGTCCGTCTGCAAGGACAGGTGGCCGAGGTCAGCAAGAAGTTCGAAGAAGGCAAGGCACAAACGGCGCAAATGGAACAGGAGAACAATGCGCTGAAAGCCCAAGTGCAACAGCTGACCGCGTCCTTAGCGCAAGCTGAGGCCAAGGCGGCGAAACCTGCCGCCGCGACGAAGCGGAAGAAGTAGAACCGCGGGAAAAGACGTTAGGACTTTGACGGTGTGGTCGGTGCCGGCGCCGGGCTCGGCGAAGAGCCGCCGTCCGATTTAGATTTAGATGAGGATGAGTCTGATTGGGACGGCGAGGAAGATGCCGGCGTAGCTGGAGCAGCCGTCGTGGATGTTTGGGGCGCCTCTGATTTCTCTTGAGACTTCTCAGTTGATTTCTCGGAAGATTTATCGGTGGATTTTTCGGAAGACTTGTCGGAAGATTTCTCCTGCGCCTCCGGGTTCTTCATTTTATTGGAATAATCGGTCACATACCATCCGGACCCTTTGAAACTGATGCCGGACGCCGAGATCAATTTCGTCACGGGAAGCGAGCACACCTGGCAGGTCGTAATCGGCGCATCACTGAATCTCTGCTTCACTTCGAAGCGGTGACCACCCTCGCATCCGTATTCATACACCGGCATACCCGTGCTCCCTCTCTAAAAGGATAACCATTTTTTTGCCCTGGTCAAGCCCGCCGGGGAATTACGAGAGCCGCAGCACGGCCGATTCGATGCGCTCCAACCCTTCGGCAATTTGTTTTAGGCCGGTCGCGTAAGAGAACCGGAGATGACCGGGGGCGCCGAAAGCCTCCCCCGGAACGGTCGCGACCCTGGCCTCCTTCAAGAGATAGGAGGCGAAGTGGGACGCCGAGCTGATGGGTCCGCTGGGAGAACTCCGGCCGATCAGCCGACTGACGGAAGGAAACGCGTAGAAGGCCCCGCTCGGCATCGAACAGGCAATGCCCGGGATCTTGTTTAACCGTTCCACGATAAAGCGCCGCCGCTTGTCGAACTCCGACACCATTGCCGTCGTACTCCCGTCGCCGCCCTTAAGTGCGGCCACGGCCGCTTTTTGCGCAATCGAATTCGGGTTTGATGTGCTTTGACTCTGCACGGTGCCCATCGCTTCAATGAGGCTCTTCGGGCCCGCCGCGTATCCAATTCGCCAGCCCGTCATGGCATAGGCCTTAGAGACGCCGTTCACGACCACGGTTTGCGCCTGCACGTCGGCTCCCAGGGACGCGATGCTGACGTGCGTGACGCCGTCATAGATGATCTTTTCGTAGATCTCATCCGAGATGATCACAATATTGTGCCGAAGAGCGATCTTCGCAATGGCTTCCAGCGTCCGGCGCTCATAGACGGACCCCGTCGGATTCCCCGGGCTGTTGACCACCACGGCCTTCGTGCGCGAGGTCAGGTGCTTTTCGAAAAGCTCGCCGGTGAGCTGAAAGCCGTTCTCTTGGCTGGTCGGCACGAGGATGGGCGTCGCATCATTCAGAACGACCTGATCCGGATACGACACCCAGTACGGGGCGGGAATGATGACTTCGTCGCCGGCTTCGAATAGCGCTTGGGCGAGGTTGTAGAGAGAGTGTTTGGCGCCGCAGGAGATCAGGACTTGGGATTTCTCATACGACAGGCCTTGGTCCCGCCGGAGCTTGTCGATGACCGCTTGTTTCAGCTCATCGATGCCGCCCGTGGCCGTGTATTTCGTGAATCCGTTTCGGATCGCGGTGATCGCGGCTTCCTTAATCGGAACAGGGGTGTCAAAGTCCGGTTCGCCCGAGGCGAAATCAATCACATCGATACCACGAGCGGCCATCGCCTTGGCTTCCGCGGTGATGCTCAGCGTGGGAGACGGCGAGATCTGGCTGACCCGCTTCGCCAGCTTCATCGGGAAGCGCCCTTGAACTTTGCGGTCAGGCGCTTGGCCACTTCCGGGTGCAACAGGTCGTTCAGATTTCCACCGTGACGGGCGACCTCTCTGATAATCGTGGACGTGAGATAGATGTATTCTTGGCTCGGCATGAGAAACAGGGTCTCTGAATTTTGATCCAAGTTCCGGTTCATGAGCGCTACCTGAAGCTCGACTTCAAAATCGGACACGGCACGCAGTCCCCGAATAATCGCCTCGGCCCCGCGCTCACGCACAAACTGCACCAGCAAACCCTCAAATGGTTCCACTTCCACATGCGCGAGTTCCTTGGTGACGAGCCGCGCCATGTCGACCCGCTCGGCCAGGTCGAACATCGGGTGTTTCTGCGGATTCAGCGCCACTGCGACATACACCTTGTCGAAGAGCCGCAGGCTGCGCCTGATGAGGTCGACATGGCCGTTCGTAATGGGATCGAACGTGCCGGGATAGACACCGATCCTCATACGGAATCCGCTTGGGACCCATGCCGATAAACTGAGAGGAGCGTATCGCCGTGCCGGTAGGATTTTATGAAAGCGAGACGACCGACCTGAACCGGTAAATGGACCTTGTGAAAGTGCTCGATGACAACGACTCCGTTAGCCGCGATGATAGCACCGCTCCCAAGTAATGGCAATATGTTGCCGTCCTCGCCGCCATGGTAAGGCGGGTCAACGAAGACAATGTCGTAGGGTCGATGGGCCTGTTTTAGAAAACGTGAAGCGGGCATCGTGAGGACTTTGGACGCGCGCGCGTAGCCGCCGCAACGCTCAAGATTGCTCTTGATCACATGGCAGGAGGCGATGTTGGACTCAACAAACGTCACATGCCCGGCGCCGCGGCTGAGCGCCTCGATGCCGACCAAACCGGTGCCCGCGTAGAGATCGAGAAAGCGAGCGTCCGCGATGCGGGGAGCGAGAATGTTAAATAAGGCCGATTTGACCCGGCCGGCGGTCGGCCGGGTTCCTTCTGCCGAAGGGCCCGCCAGCCGGCGCCCGCGCAAGACGCCTCCAAGGATTCGCATGAATAAACTCTAGCGGGTTTTTAGCTGTTTTGACAATCGAAAATCTGCTTGACTATAATGGGGCGGCGCTCGTAAGGTGTTCCCCCAGAACGGCTATGACCGCGAAGAAACAGAGAAAATCGCGGGCAATCCAACCGCTCCTGAGAGGAGGCGAGAGCCGGAACGTGCTAATCGGAGACGGATTCCGGAATGCTCGCGGGGGGCTGCCTACGCTGATTTTCCATAATTGTCGGGTCGACCACCGCGCCGCAATTCAGACATTTCCAGGCAACACAGCTCAGGAAATAGTCCGAAAACCGCTCAGTCACCATCAAGCCGTTGCATTTGGGACAGTCCATAGGGGCACCTCCAGACCACAGGGCGCGCATTATGGTATTGAATTGAAAGCAATGAGAATGCCGAAATTATCTTTTCAATCATTTCGGGATGTTATGTTTTGCGCAGCTGTCTGGAGTTTGCCTTCTAGGGTTCTTGCTGTGTCAAAAAAGTCCATTGGCTGTGTAAGAGATTACATAGCGGTTGCACTCACGGGGTATCATGGGCATCGAAACCTGGCCGGAAGACGAGCGCCCGCGCGAAAGACTCCTTCGCTATGGCGCCGACACCTTGACCGACGGCCAGCTCCTTGCCATTGTGTTGGGAACGGGTCATGCGGGCGACTCGGCCTTCGACCTGGGAGTGTCCATCTTGACTCAACACGGTGGTTTGCAGGGACTCGAACGGCAGGCAGCCCGAGAACTGTGCGCGATCCCCGGGATCGGACCGGCGAAGGCCGCAGCTCTCAAGGCGGCGTTGGAGATCGGCAAGCGCGCAATTTCGGCGCCCCTGACGACCGGACAGCGCATCGGCTCGAGCCAGGACATTTTCCGGCATTACTATCCGCTCATGAGGGGACTTCGCCGGGAAATCTTCAAGGTGATTCTGCTGGACGGCAAGAATACAATCATCAAAGATGTCACGATCTCCGAAGGCAGTCTGACACTCAGCGTGGTGCATCCGCGGGAGGCGTTCATCCCGGCAGTGCGGGAGTCAGCCGCGGCGATCATCTTCGTGCACAATCATCCGAGCGGCGATCCGGAGGCGAGCCCCGAAGATCGCGCCCTGACGCAACGACTGGTGGCGGTGGGGGAGCTTTTGGGGATACGGGTTCTGGATCACGTTGTGATAGGAGATCGCCAGTACGTGAGCTTTGCCGATCAAGGATGGATACGGGCGTAGCGTCAACAGATGGGAGGAAGGGCGGCAATGCCTGCACATAAAAAACCGGTTCAAGCGAAGGGCCATGCAACGGTGAAAAAGGCCCCGAGCGCGAAAAAGAGCGCCAAAGACACCAAGATCTCCGCATCGCCGAGGGCGGAGCACCCGGCGCCGGCAAAGAGTTCCGACGATTTAACGGCCGTGATCCGGCGTTTGACCAGCGACGTGGAGACGCTGAAGGCAGAGTTACGGAAACGACCTGGCGGCGGTGGTCAAGAAGGCTCTTCACGTCGAGACCAGGACAAGATTCTGGCGGATCGGCTTGCGCGGTTGGATGAAAAGATTGAATCACTCTGGGGCCGCGTGGCCGACATCGAAGAGCATTTTGAGGGAGAAGCCGGAGGCCGCACGCGCGAGCCGGATTTCGATGAAACTCCGGATCGCGATTTTTACGAGCGTTAGTCCGTCTCTTTGTCGTTCTCTTCCTGAAGGCTCGTAGCTTCCTCGCCGATAACACGTAAAATTACGTAATCACCTTCCGTTGACTCACTGAAAGGCGCTATGGTACCGTCCCGAGATGGCCGGCGCGTCTTACACTCCTGATTTCAACCAGTTCTGCGAGCTGGCGAAGCGGGGAAATCTCATTCCCGTTTTCCGTGAAGTGCTCGCCGATTTCGAAACTCCGGTATCAGCCTTTGCAAAGATCGATCAAGGGCCGTGCGCCTATCTGCTCGAAAGCGTCGAGGGGGGAGAGAAATGGGCCCGATATTCGTTTCTGGGCAGCGGCTCGCCGCTGATGGTACAGGGAAATGACCGGGAACTGGTGCTTTCCAATGGCCGCCGCCGCACCCGGATTCTGGTCAGGGGGGACGCCCTCACCGCGCTGCGCGAAATTATGGCCGAATATCGGCCGGCGGTCGTGCCGGGCCTCCCCCGGTTCTGCGGCGGGGCCGTGGGGTACCTCAGTTACGATGTGGTTCGGCAGTTTGAGCGTCTTCCGTCTCTGCGCAAAGATGTTCTCGGCCTTCCCGATCTGAGTTTTCTCCTGACCGATACGCTCTTAATTTTCGATAACGTCTCGCAGACCATCAAGGTCGTCGCGAATGCTCACGTAGGTGATGGAGGACCCAAAAGGGCGTATGCCGAGGCGGTCAGCCGGATTGAGGCGATGATCACTCGTCTGCGGACGACACGTCGCGGGAAGCCCACGCCTACGCGACATCGCCGGCCGCTGGTCTTCAGTTCGAACATGAGCAAAGCCGACTTCAAAAAAATGGTGATGCAGACGAAACAGTACATCAAAGCGGGAGATATTTTTCAGGGCGTGCTCTCTCAGCGGTGGCAGACGACGTTTGGCGCCCGCCCCTTCGACATTTATCGGGCGCTGCGGACGATTAATCCCTCGCCGTACATGTTTTATCTGAGATTTCCGCAACTGGAACTGGTGGGCGCGTCGCCCGAGGTCTTGGTCCGATGTGAGGACGGCGTCGTCCAACTGCGGCCGATCGCCGGTACCCGGCCTCGGGGAAAAAACGAGGAAGAGGATCTGACAGTGCGGGAAGAGTTGATGGCGAACATGAAGGAGCGTGCGGAGCACGTGATGCTCGTGGATCTTGGCCGCAACGATGTGGGCCGGGTTTCGAGTCCCGGCTCGGTGCGGGTGAAAGATTTCATGATTGTCGAGCAGTACTCCCATGTCATGCATCTCGTCTCACAAGTGGAAGGACGGCTTGCGGCCGGCAAGGACGCCTATGACGTGCTACGCGCCTGTTTTCCCGCGGGCACCGTGTCCGGCGCTCCGAAGATCCGTGCGATGGAGATCATCGAGGAACTGGAGCCTTCCCGTCGGGGACCCTATGCCGGCGCGGTCGGCTACGTCGGCTTTTCCGGGAACCTGGACACATGCATCAACATCCGCACGATTGTCATCAAAGGTCGCCAGGCGTATATCCAGGCGGGTGCGGGAATCGTCGCCGATTCCGACCCCGAGGCCGAGTACCAGGAGACCGCCAACAAGGCCAAGGCCATGATGCGCGCGATTGAAATGGCTGAGGAGGGCTTGGAGTAGGCCGTGCTGTTGGTGATCGACAATTACGACTCGTTCACCTATAACCTGGTCCAGTACCTTGGCGAACTAGGCGAGCAACTCCGTGTGGTGAGGAACGATGCAATGACGGTAGACGAGATCGTGGCCCTGAAGCCGGAGCGCATCGTGATCTCGCCGGGGCCCTGCACGCCGAAAGAAGCCGGTATCTCGGTTGAGACGATCAAGCGTCTCGCCGGAAGCATTCCGATTCTCGGCGTCTGCCTTGGCCACCAAAGCATCGGGGAAGCGTTCGGGGGAGAGGTCGTGCGCGCTGAGCGACTGATGCACGGCAAGACCTCCATGATTCGGCATGATCAGCGTACGGTCTTCCGCAATCTGCCCAACCCTTTTGAAGCGACCCGCTACCACTCGCTGATCGTCCGACGCGAGACTCTGCCCGCCTGCTTGGAAATCTCCGCGGAGACCGCAGAGGGAGAGATCATGGGCCTTCGTCACCGTGCCTATCCTATCGAAGGCGTCCAGTTCCACCCGGAATCTATCCTCACCCGTCCGGGCAAGGATCTTCTTCGCAACTTCCTGAGCCTCTGATCCGGCGCCCATGATCAAGGACGCCATCGCCAAACTGATCGAGCGGCAACCCCTGACCGAGAGCGAGGCCGAAATCGTAATGCTCGAGATCATGGAGGGCCAATCAACCGCCACGCAAATCGCCTCATATGTGACGGCGCTTCGCATGAAGGGCGAGACTGTCGAGGAGATCACCGGCTCTGCGCGCGCGATGAGAGCCAAGGCGGTGCGAATTCGCGCTGCCGATCCTATCGTCGTGGATACATGCGGCACCGGGGGAGACGGCGCTGGGACCTTCAATGTGTCGACGACCGTGGCGCTGGTGCTGGCCGGGGGCGGCCTCACGGTCGCCAAGCATGGGAATCGGGCGATCTCGTCGCGGTGCGGCAGTGCCGATGTGCTCAGGACCTTGGGAGTCCGGATCGATCTTGCGCCCGAACGCGTTGAAGCGTGCCTCAATGAGATCGGCATCGGATTTTTGTTCGCCCCGACATTTCACACCGCGATGAAGCACGCCGCCGCCACCAGGCAGGAGATCGGGATCCGGACGATCTTCAACCTCCTGGGACCGCTGACGAATCCGGCCGGCGCCTCGATTCAGATCCTCGGCGTCTATGCCGACGCACTCACGGAAACCCTGGCGAAAGTTCTGATGAACTTGGGGACGCGGCATTGCTACGTCGTGCACGGGCAGGATGGTTTGGATGAGATCACGCTGACCACGCGGACCCGCATCACGGAGGCCAAGGGAAGCCGTATCACCAGTTACTTCATCGAACCAGCCGATTTTGGCTTCGAGCGCGCCCGGTTGAAAGATTTGAGCGGAGGGGACGTGGAAGAGAATGCACGCATCACGCGGGACATTCTGGAGGGCCGCGAAGGGCCTCGCCAGCGGCTCGTCCTGATCAATGCCGCGCCGGCTTTTGTGGCTACCGGAAAGGCGGCGACGCTTCAGGAGGGCGTGGAACGGGCGCGCGCCGTCATTCGATCCGGCGCGGCGATGGAGAAGCTGGAAAGCCTGATCAAATGGACCAATCGCTGATCCTCGTCATTCGGCACTGCGCCTATCATGATGGCGTCGTAAAGGCGAGCCGCCGCGAATGATTCTCGATCGGATTCTGGACCACAAAAAGCAGGAAATTAAGGAAAAGAAAAAGGCGTCTTACCTGGCGGAGCTCAAATCGAGAATCCGGGAAGCGGCGGCGCCGGCAGGATTTTATGCCGCGCTGGCAGGGCTCCCGGTCCTGCCGGCTGTCGGACCAAGCCTTCCAGCCGTTGGCCGCAAAGGGGAGATCCCGCGGCTGATCGCCGAAATAAAAAAAGCCTCTCCTAGTAAAGGGCTGCTTCGGGAGGAGTTCGACCCGCTGGCGATCGCCCGCGTGTATGAGCGGCACGGGGCGAGCGCGCTCTCGGTGCTGACCGACAGAGAATTTTTTCAAGGCAGCCTTGACCTGCTCAAAACGATTCGCGAATCGGTTGCGCTTCCCGCACTCAATAAGGAATTTATGGTGGACGAGCTGCAGTTTTATGAGGCGCGCGCGTATCTGGCGGACGCCGTCCTGCTGATCGTGGCCGCTCTCGACCGTGCCCAGCTGATTGACTATTATCACCTGGCTCGCCAGGAGTTCGGGCTGGATGTCCTCATCGAGGTGCACCACGAACGGGAACTGGATATTGTGCTCGAGCGTCTGCCTGAGGCGCGATTGATAGGGATCAACAACCGGGATTTGACCACCTTCGTCACCTCATTGGATGTGACCTTCCGTCTGGCGAAGCGCATCCCGGACAACAAGCTGATCGTCAGCGAGAGCGGCATCGCCACCCGTGATGAGGTGCGGAAGATGGCTGAGGCGGGCGTGGGAGCCATACTCGTCGGGGAAGCGCTGATCACTTCCAAGGACATCGCGGCGAAGGTGAAAGAACTAATCGGAGTAGAGGAGAGGGAGACCGAAGGCTGAGGTTATTTTCGTTTCTTGGCTTTGGCGGCCGGCCGGGATGGCTTCTTCGGTTCCATGCCCTGTTCAATATAGGCAATGACATCGCCCACGGTTTGCAGCTTTTCGAGGTCCTCATCGGGGATCGAAAGATTAAAGGCCTCTTCGATCCTATAGAGCAACTCGATAATCGACAGCGAGTCAAGGCCCAGGTCTTCCCGTAAGGACAGCGTCGCAGTTAATTTGCGTTCATCTTTTTTGAGATAATCCCCTAAGGCCGCGATCACTTGTTTCGCGACAGCCGATTGCGCAGGCCGCTTGACCGTTGTCTTTTTCACGACCATTTTCTAAACACCAGCGCGGCATTATTGCTGCCAAAACCAAAGGCATTGAGCAAGGCCACTTTCGCCCGCCGTTCTTGGACTTTTGCGGAAATGCCCGGAAGGGCGCATTCAGGGTCGGGATGTTCATAGTTAATCGTCGGATGAAACTGTCCGCTCTCAAGAGCCAACACCGACGCCACCGCTCCGATGGCTCCGGCCGCTCCGAGCGTATGACCGATCAAGGACTTGGTCGCATTGATGACGACGCGGTCGGCGCGCCCTTTCAGCAACCGCCGAATTCCTCGCACTTCTGCGGTGTCGCCGACCAGGGTGGAGGTCGCATGCGCGTTGATGTAATCGACATGAGCAGGGGAAAGCTCGGCATCGTCGAGGGCCAACGCCATTGTGGTGGCCATATCGGCGCCGTCGCTGCGAGGGATGACCACATGGAACGATTCGCTCGTCGCGCCGTAGCCGGCGACCTCGGCATAAATTCTCGCCCGTCGTTTCCGCGCATGGGACAACGATTCCAAAATCAAGGCTCCGGCGCCTTCTCCCATGACAAAACCATCCCGCAATCGATCAAAAGGACGGGACGCGAGACCGGGTGTTTTATTAAACTTGGTCGACAGCGCGCGGAGCGTGCAGAAGCCGGCGAAGACCAGGGGCGTGAGGCTGGCATCCGCGCCCACGGCCAACATCATCTCCGCTTTGCCGGCACGAATCGTCGAGAGCGCCTGGCCAATGGCGTGCGCGCCCGAGGAACACGCCGTCGAGATCGTGAGATTGGGACCTTTCGCGCCGTGTTGGATGGCCAAGAGGCCTGAGGCGGAGTTGAGTGTGATGGTGGGAATAAAATTCGGATGGACCCTCTCGGGCCGCTGGGAGTGATAGAGCCGCGTGATCTCCCGTTCACCCATCACCATGCCACCCATCCCGGCCCCCACGATCACGCCGACTCGATGCGGGTCCTCGCGCTCCATGGCAACCGCCGCATCCCGCAGCGCTTCTGTCGAAGCGACCATCGCGAACTGAGCATAACGATCCACTCGTTCCGCGATGGCGGCATCAAGGAAGTCAGTGGCATGAAAATCACGGACCTGTCCGGCGACCTGACACCGATAAGAGTCGAGAGGAAAGTCCCCCAGAGGCCGGAGAGCGGTAATGCCGGACCGCCCTTCCAACGCGGCCTTCCAAAACTCGCTGACCCCAATCCCGATCGGCGAAACGACCCCGAGCCCTGTGACCACTACTCGCCGCTGCATGTTTGGCTCCTTGCGTTCAGATGCAGGTTGTACGCTAGCGACCGGACACAGTCAACCTGATTTCCCCCTTCGTATCCCCTCAAAAACGACTGGGTCATGGCTTCCGGCCGCCACGCTGCATAGTCGTTTCGGATGAGATCATGCCACCTTCCGGAACCCCAGAGCTTCCAACAACCCCTGAGTATCAACCTGCGCCATCAAACGGGAACGCTCCCGGTCCCACGTCGCCGGCATGCCGTCGGCGTATGGGAGTTCCCCGAAAGACCGAAGCCCTGTCTTCACCAGAATTGTGCGGGTAGTCTGGTGAATATCCGGATTGTCCGTCGGTGCGATGGCATTATTAAACAGGACTCCGAGTATCGGGATTCCGCGGCTTTTCAGGCATTCTACCGTGAGCAGCGTATGATTGATGCTGCCCAGACCTGAACGGGCCACGATGAGCACCGGAAGCCGGAGATGTTGGATCAGGTCCGCGACAAGTATATCCGGGGTGAGAGGAACCAGAGCCCCGCCGACCCCTTCGATCAGCACGCAATCATGGCGGGAGGCCAACTGCTCGAACGCCGACCGAATACACATGAGATCTATCGTGAGATCTTCGGCGGCGGCGGCCACCATCGGTGCGGCAGACGCGCGCAGACGGTACGGAGCGACGAGTTCGCATGGATCATCGCTAGGAGCGACGGACATGAGCCACTCTGAATCAGACCGGCGACGGGGGGTCACACCGGTTTCAACCGGTTTCATCACGCCCGCGTTCACGCCGACTTCTCTCAGCGAGACCGCCAGGACACCCGTGGCGATGGTTTTCCCCACGCCGGTATCGGTGCCGGTGACAAACAGCCCTCGAAAGGTGCCGGCGGGACTTAGCAAGGCAGCATTCGGCTATCGATGTTAAAGACCTGCCCGGAGACGCTTGGCATGGTCGCGACGGCGACGACGAAATCGGCGACTTGCGTCATGGTGGTGCCGTGTTCCAACACCCGCGCGAACGGCCCTGCCGTCGCTTCTTCATGGTGTTGGGTTAAGGCTGTGGCATGCCATCCGGGGAGAATCATATTGATTCGGATACGGTCCGGACCCCACTCCCGGGCCAGGCTGTTCATGAGGCCAAGCAGGCCGGCTTTCGCTGATGCATACGCCGCCTGGCCCCCGGCGCCTTGCATGCCCGCGAAAGAGCCCATCAGAACTACAGCGCCCCCGCCCTGCCGTTGCATGACCGGGCCCGCGGCCTGAAGACAGTGAAATGTCCCGGTCAAGATTGTCCCCAGCACCTGGTCCCAGGAATCTTCCGAGTGCCGGACCACCAACTCGTCCGCCGTCATGGCCGCGTTACACACAAGGACATCTAAGCGCCCCCAGCGCTCGGTGATGGCGGAGACCATGGCATGGACCGCTTTCGCATCCCGGACATCGGCTTGATGGGCCACGGCTTCTCCGCCGGCAGCTTCGACGGCGCGCGTGCTGGCGAGGGCGCCGACGGTGTCCACGCGATAGTTCGCGGCGACCCTGAATTTCCTATGGCCGAAAGCCATCGCCATACTGCGGCCCAGGCCTCTTGACGACCCCGTGATGAGCACCACCGGCTTTTCGGATTGCGGACCACTCATCGGGCCTCCCTGCGCCTTAGCGTCTGCCGCAGGGTTGTAAATTATAGCAGACTTGATGGCGCAAAGGTCTTATGCTACTTTACAATCCCCCTGTGGAATTTTATATGGAGAGCGGCATGCCGCAGGCGATCCGGTGGTCAGTTGCACTTGCGCTAGTCCTGGGCGTAACCGGTGGGGTCGTGAGCGATCCGCCTTACGCGGCCGACAACAAACCGCTGCTTCGGGAGGTGCTGAACACCGAGGAGTATTTTCCCGACGGCATCGGAAGTGTCTGGGAGTATGTCGGACATACCCACACGGAACGGATTGAGCGGATCGCGGACGTAGCGTTTCAGAATGAGGTCACGACCATCGGGACCTCGAACATGCGCGGCGTCACGGTCAAGATCTTTCGCGAAACCAATCAAGGCAACAAGGGAGCCTCGGACGGGTTCTTCCGGCGCGATAAGACCGGCATTGTCTATTATGGCAGCCAACCCACGACTCCCTTTGAGCAACAGTTGGTGCCGTATCGCATCCTCAATTTCCCGTTGGTGCTGGGGACGACCTTTCAGCAGTTGAACAAGACGGATGTCGACATGCAGGCAGACCTAGACGGAGACGGGCAGCCGGAACACGGAAGTGTCGTCGCAGATGCACGGATCGTCGGGTATGAGCCGGTGACTGTTCCTGCCGGGTCCTTTCCGGAAGCGTTGCGGATCGATGCCGTCATGACCATCTCGGTCACACTGACAAAAACCCAGATTGTGGCGGTGAGCCAGGATCGAATCACGAGCTGGTTCGTTCGCGGTGTCGGATTGATCAAGTACGAGGAGACAATTGAGGCGCCGCCGGTTCGTGAAACGCGCGGCGAAATCACGTATATGAAGGAAGAATTGGAAAGCTATACGATCAAAGGGATGGTGAGCGGTCCTTCGCCGCCACCCCTCTCTGGGCAGCCGTCCGGTCTGTAAGCCTCTCCCATAACGCGCCATTCGTCGTTCTGACAGCCGCCACCGCCTCCAAAAGATGATCAATCTGCGCCGATGTATGTCCTGCGGTGACACTGAGTCGGATTCGGCTTCTCGAGGGCGGCACCGTCGGAGGCCGAATCGCCGGCGCATAGATCTCATGAGCAAACAGGTGTTCCGATAACGCCAATGTGTCGCTCGCCTCTCCCACTAGAATCGGAAGGATTGGAGATTCGCTGTCGAGGGTCTCACATCCCAGGGTCTTGAGCCCCTGATAAAGTCGCTTACGAAGCCGCCAGAGCTCGGCACGGCGTTCGGGTTCCGCCTCTACGAGGTCCAGCGCCGCCGACGCCGCTGCTGCCATGGACGGGGGCAATGCAGTAGTGTAGACGAAAGGCCGCGCGCGATTGACCAGATACTCGATCAGGTCACGAGGGCCGGTCACGAAGCCGCCAAACGCTCCCAAGGCTTTGCTCAATGTGCCCATTTGAATCAGCGCGGCGCCCGTTAATCCGAAGTGCTCCACGGTCCCCCGGCCTTCGTGGCCCATCACCCCCGTTCCATGGGCATCGTCCACGACCAGGTAGGCGTTGCTCGAGGCGGCGAGATGGTGAAGCGATGGAAGCGGCGCGAGGTCGCCGTCCATGCTGAACACCCCATCGGTCAGAATCAGTCCGGCGCCCTGGCGTTTGCGTTCCAGCAGGCGCCGGAGTTGGGAGACTTGCCGATGGCGGTAAATCCGGAGTGTGCGTTTGCTCAACCGGCACGCGTCGATCAAGCTGGCGTGGCACAGGCGATCCGCGTAGATCGTGGACACGTCTTCGGCGAGGGTCTGAACCAAGCCGAGGTTGGCTTGATAGCCGGTGCTGAAGACGAGAGCCGCTTCGGTGCCCTTGAACGCGGCGAGTCGTTCCTCCAGCTCACAATGGACCGTCAGCGATCCGGACATCAACCGGGAGGCGGTGGCACCCACGCCGTAGCGCCGGATAGCGTTGATCGCCGCTTCGGCGACTTTGGGATGGGTGGCCAGGTCCAGATAATTGTTGGACGCGAACATGAGAATTCTTCGTCCGTCCAGTTCCACTTCGGGACCAGGCGCCGCGTGGATGGTGCGAAGCTGTCGCAGCAGCGACCGCCGAGCCAGCAGATCCAGACGCGGACGATACATAGGCTCATTCCTATACCCCTGAATTTCCGTACTGTCAAACGTGTCATTGGCGTTTGACATTTTCCGGGGGCGTGCGTATGGTCCGAGTGTAAGGCTACAGGAGCACAGGATGTTCAAGATCAGGAAAGAAAGAGCCACACTCGCGAGCCCGGTTCCAATGGCCGGATCCATCGGGCAGGTGAGCGACGCAGCCCGCGAGAATCTGACGTGGCTTGTGGCCGGAATTGCCGTTGCCGTGGTCATGGCAATTGCCGTCGGGGGGTATTTCTGGATGCGGTATCAGGAAGACCGTGCCGCGGAGGATCTCTTTCACCAGGGCATGCGCCCGTTTTCTCAGGCCACCCCGAACGCACCGTCCCCCCGGCCCGAGCAATTGCAACAGGCGGTGGAGACCTTTCGCAAGGTGCTCGCCGAATATCCCCGCAGTTCCGCCGCGCCGCTGGCCGCCTATATGCTCGGCAACGCGTTAAGCGCTCTCAAAGACGTGGAGGGAGCAACCAAAGCCTATCAGGATTCTCTTGCCCGGTATGGGGGTCATAAAACACTCGTCCCGCTGGTCTATCAGCGGTTGGGTTATACGTATCTCTCGCAGGGAAAGATGGATGAAGCCGAGAAGGCGTTTCTCAAGATCACCGCTACGCGAGGCGCCCCCAATAAGGACCATGCCCTGTATGAGCTTGCGAGGATCGATGAGATCCTCAATCGCCCGGAAGGCGCGTTGGCGCATTATCAAGAACTGATCAAAGATCATCCGCAGTCCCCCTACACCGAAGAGGCGTCGGTTCGCATTAAAACACTCGATGCGAAAAAGGCTCCGCCATCCCCAGCGCCCTCTCCATCTGCAGCGCCTTCCACACAGGCCGCGCCCAAATAACCGGATTTTCCCTGCAGGGACGGACTTTAGATCAGTGCGAAAATGCTAGCGGGATGCCTGAGCGAGGATTTGGGGCGAGGCGACGTCAGCTTTGCTTTTGAGCGCCAAATTGGCCGGCTTACGGTGGCGAGCATGTGGCGCGAGCCGCGCCACCCCGATCTTGTGTTTTCCCCGTGCTTGAAGCAGTGCCCGTTTGGGCTCATGAAAAATGGCCGGGTACAAGCTTTGATAGGCCGGAAGGTTTGCCATCATGGTCGTCTTGGTACCCAGGGGGACTTTGAGGATATAGACAGGATCAGGTGGAGTCATCTCGCGTCGGAGTTCCGGGTTCAGATTTTTTATGTCTTCAAGGGTGACGCCTGCGGCTTTGGCCACCGCCTTCAAATGGACCTGGCGGGTGACGGCCACCTCGTCGAACTCCACGGGGGCCTGCGGGAGGATGTTGAATCCAAAGCGACTGGGATCTTTCGCGATTTGGGCAGCAGCCACAAACCGCGGGACATATTCTTTGGTTTCGGCCCTCAAGAGCTTCGTATCGAGCAAGTCCCAGAAGTCGCCGTCTTTGGCTTTGAGACGGGCCATCGACCGGCCCACCTTGCCTTCTCCGGCATTGTAAGCGGCCATTGCCAACGGCCATGAACCGAAGAGCTGATAGAGATCTCGCAGATATTGAGCGGCTGCCATGGTGGATTTGTCCGGGTCCCGGCGCTCATCTACCCAATTATCTACGCGCAGTCCATAAGACTTCGCGGTAGGCTTCATGAATTGCCACGGGCCGACCGCTTTTGCCCGGGAGACGGCGTTTGTATTGAACCCACTCTCCACCAGCGACAGGAAAATCAGATCGTCCGGCAGCTTAAATTCCGAAAAGATGCTGTGCACTCTGGGACGGTAACGCTCCAGGCGGGTCAACCACTGCTCAAAACGGTCGCGAATCTGATAACTGAAAAATTGCACATGACGATCGACTTTCGCCGTCCTCACCGGAGGCATGCTGAAGTCTATGTTTCCCATGGCATCCTCCAGGGCAGGAGCCAGGGGGTCGGCTAGGAGCGTCTGTGGGGGGGCATCGAAATCCAGGGATCGAAAAGATGAGCCTTGAGGGGTGCCTAGGTCGACATGCTCTATGGCAGTAACGAGGCCATCATCCTGAAGTTTCTTAAATGATTCAATGGAATAGGAGGAGATCACGGATGCCTCGAGTTGATAGCCCGCAGAGGAGGCGTGGCTGGGAGCCGCAATTCCTGCGAGTCCTACCACTACTGCCAAAGCGATCAGGTCGAGGCGCATAATTCCTCCGTTTAACGGCCTACTGTAAAGCATCCCCCTCCTGAAAGCAAGGGAAGGACCCCCGCGTAAGATGCCTTGTCTGCGGATGTGGCCGCCTGAGGTCGGGCAAAACCGAGTCAGAATTGGGGCTTTCCTCGGTAACTTGTCCACGTTCTCAAGCTCTTATACTTTGGCATATGCCCTGCACTCTTGACACTCCATAGGCTGCACGTTATATAGCTGGGGGCGCTACTATGGCGTAGGGCTTTATCGGCATGTTTTTCCCGGGTCTTAAGCAGTAGGGTGGTGAATTTTTCATAACAAAGGAGGGGGCGGTAATGGGTTATTTTAGGTTAGGGGTACTGGCATTTTCTGTCTGCGCCTTCGTCGGAACCGCGTCTTATGCGGAGGAGAAGGATATTACCGTTTCGCGGGTTCCCAACGATCAACGGGCTGCCGCCAAGGCGATGAAAAACCCCGTGGCGAAGACGCCCGAGAACATTGCGAAAGGGAAAGCAATTTTTGAAGGGAAGGGGACCTGTTTTAACTGCCACGGCGTGAGCGGCAAAGGAGACGGCCCGGCCGGGCAGATCCTGAACCCGTCGCCGCGGAATTTCACCAACCCGAAATTCCATAAGCTCCGGAGCGATGGGGAGATGTTCTGGGTCATTAAGAACGGAAGCGCTGGTACCGGTATGGTGCCGTTGATCGGCACGGCAATCACGGAAGAGGAAGCGTGGTACGTGATTACCTATGAGCGGACCTTCAACGGCAAGGAATAAGTAACTGGACACACTGCCACTTGAGGGCGGGGGTCGTCACAAGGCCCCTGCCCTTTTTAATTCGCAGGGCTCATTTCGTCTTCACCCGGCCCGCCCACCATACTTTCAACGCGATCGCCATACGACGCCATGCCGGCAGACTGATACGTTCGCCAAACACCTGATATTGCGCGAGTTCGATTCGCGTGAGGATGACCTGGTAGACCGCCCGCATGATTTCAGCGGGCAGAAGCCTGGGCCGCTCCGTAGGGGCCAGGCTAGCTTCCGCCCGACGGTAATAGTCGCGCGCCCGGCGACACTCGAACGCCATAAGTTCTCTGAAGCGTGAGCTGTATACCTTATCCAAGATCTCCTGCTCGGAAACCCGGAAGCGCTTGAGGTCTTCTTGCGGGAGGTAAATCCTGCCCCTTGCGGCGTCTGTCTTCACGTCGCGCAGGATGTTGGTTAACTGAAACGCGATGCCCAGGTTGACCGCGTAGGCTTCTGATTCGGGTCTCAGCGCTCCGAAGATCTTCAGGCAGATGAGCCCGACCGCCGAAGCGACCCGGTGGCAATAGACCGAGAGCTCTTTGAAAGTCTGGTAGCGGTGAACGGAGAGATCCATCTCCACTCCGGCGATGATCTCGTCGAAGTAGGCCTGCGGAATCTCGAACGACCGGATATGCTCCGCCAGGCACGCCATGCTAGGCGACGTGAAGTCCTCGGATGGCGAGGAACTGGGACGGTAGATGGCCGCAAGCTCCGCGCGGCGGGAGGCGAGACCCTCTCGAGGATCGGATCCAGCCACCGGCTCATCGACCATGCTGTCGACTTCCCGGCAAAACGCATACACCGCGTACATGGCCTCACGACGTTTCTTCGGAAGAAACAGAAACGAATAGTAAAAGTTACTCCCGCTGCCTTTGGTGAGGGCGGTGCAGTACCGCTGCCCCTCTTGCGCCGTCATCATATCCGGCGGACGGGGGGAGTGCGAAGAAGCGCGCAAATCCTCATGACGCTCAGTTCCAGAATCGCTGCACGAGCGAGACAAGGTCATAGTTCTCCAGCGTGGACGTCACCGCGTCTGCGAGTGACAACTCGTGTGGGGTAAATGTGTTTGCAACCGCCAGGCATCGCATTCCGGCCTCATGGGCGGCTCGGATGCCGGGCACGGTGTCCTCAATGACGAGACATTCGGGCGCCGTCAACGGTGCGTGTCGATTCAAGTGCCGCAGCGCATGCAGATATCCCTCGGGGTCCGGCTTGCCGTTTCGGACATCTTGGGCGGCTGTGATCTGCTCGAATTGCCGTCGGATGCCGGCAACTTCCAAACTATATTCGATTTCATGCCTCAGCGCTCCCGACACGACGGCAAGGCGATATCGTTGTGCAGTCATCGTGACGAAGTCCGTGATCCCCGGATACACCACCAGATTTGTCTTGAGTTGCTCCAAAAACAGTGCAGCCTTTCGATCGACCAGGCCTCGTATCGTTTCCGGCGTCACGGTACGCCCATTCTCTGTGAAGACGGCTTGAAAACACCCCTTATCGTCAAAACCTACATACTTTGCGTAGTAGTCCGTCTCGCTCAAAGGAATACCTTCCGAGGCGAGGACCTTCTGAAACGCCTGGAAATGCAGCGGCTCCGTGTCCACCAGGACGCCGTCAAAATCGAAGAGAATCGCTTTCAGCATTGCCGGAAAGTCCCTATGACCTTCGCTACAAAAGCGCGCGAGTATACCATATTCTCTAGCGCCCCTTGAATCATGCGAGCCATCGCCAATACTGGTGCGAGGAGGGGAGAGTGACAGCGGGGACGACGGTGTGGTGAGTCTAGCGCGAAGGGGGACCGTCGGAGATCAAAACGCTGTTTGCCTGCTCGAGCTCCAGACGTGCGATCTGTACCAACACGCCGGTCCGCGTCGTGGTCTTTGTCTTCTCCATGATGTGTTTGATGTGCTCTTTTACCGTCTGCTCCGTGACTCCGAGCTCATTGGCAATTTGCTTGTTCGTCCATCCCTTCAAAAGATTTTTGATGACAGAGACTTCGCGATCGGTGAGGCGATACAACTCTTTTGCGTGCGCAGTGACGCTATTTACACGTTGCCCGACCTCCTCCAGGATGAGAAGGATTCGAGAGTGTTCAAACCCATTGAGATCCGGGACGCCTAATCCGTACAGGAAGACAGGGCTGGCGGGATCTCCGATCATACGTTTGATCCGGATATCCTCCCAGCCCGGCGCTGCGGCGCGTTTTTCGAGGGCCTGCCTAATCTCGGCGCAGACGTCGGCGACGGCGGGAGGCAGTACACCTCTCGCCGCTCTCCCGTTGTAATACCGATTGAGGAGACTGCACAGTTCCGAGAACCGACGATCCCGATACAGCGTCTGCATGGATGCGGTCAGCATGAGAAGGCCCGGGCCTGCTCGTTTATCGGCAATGCTGTCCAGAGGTTCCCATTTCGCGGCCGAACTTTCCTTCATGATCCTTCCCTGAACACAGTAAACCATCCTCAGCACCTACGGTACTTGAGGATCAGGGGTATACCTTAACACTCAGCCCTTGTGTGGCAAGCCTATCCTTTTGTAGGGGTGCACAGGTGAGGACCGGGTGAGATACGATGCCAGCCAATTCAAAAAAAGGATGTGGCCATGCGCAATAAGCTTCCGTGTACCGCCAAGAAATTGAGCCAAATCGAGCCTGAGATGATCCAGTCTGTCGTCGGTGCCCAAGTATTTCAACTTGGGAAAGAATACCAGTCCGCGAACTGCGTTCAGATTCTTGAGGCCGATGAAGATCAGATCCTTTCGGAAGTGACCGGTCCGTTCGGACTCTATGAACAAACGATCCAACTTAAAGGCGGAAGCCTGCTGACCAAATGTTCCTGCACCTCCAACGAGCAACCTTTTTGTCGGCACTGCGTGGCCGTGCTTCTCGGTTATCAACGTCCCAACGGCGGCGGGCGCGAGAGCCGGGCCGCGGAAGCCACCCTGACGGCCGAACCGATCAAGCCGGCGGAGCCAAAGACGTCCCGCCTGAGTGTCAATCTTCATCATATTACGATTTTTCTCGATTGGCTCCAGGACGCCATCGGGGCCCTCGAGCATGGACAGCCTCTGCCGGACGCGCCTCTGATCGATCCCGGTGACGCCATGAGCTGGATCCGCGGGATTCAAAATCTTCACACCCGTTGGCGGATGAGTGATGACAAGCGCTCAGTAGCCGAAGCGGAAGTCACAAAACTCGAGGGACAACTCGAGCGGATGATGAAGGAACTTGAAGCGTTGCCGGGCGAAACGACGAAAGCGCAATCCGCCTGTGAGGACATGCAGGACGCATTGACGAGTTCCCAAATCCTATTGGGCAAGCTCTCAGACATGGGCAAGGAACGCGACCGCCTCCAAGATGAATTGCGTTCAACGACGGAAGTTCTAGTGAAGAAGGGCGCTGAGTTAAATTCGCTAGTCTCCTCGCTCAAAGAGGTCACTGCTGTCATGCAGAGCCCCAGTCCGTCGCTGTCCTGATTTCAATCTGCTCATCATCCGCACCTCTTAATTCCGCAGAGATCCCGGATGCAGAGACCTTCGCATGAATCTCAGGGTAGAGCCTGCGTGGCGGGGTTCACGGGTGGACCGGTCAGAGCAATGATGTCCGGAATCAGGCGCTTTATCAGCTCGGCCGTCGCCTGCTCCAATGAAGGCGTATAGTTCTTTTCGCTCGGCTCTCTTCCTGCCGCAACCCCTCGGGTGAGATAATCACGCTCGGTGCTTTTTCCCGCGGCCGACGTCACCCTCAAACGTACGGCGAGGTCGGTTTCAAAAGTCTCAGTCCCCCAGCCCATGACCGGTTCGACAAAGAATTTGAGAAGGATAAGTTCAATAGTCGGTGCCGATCCGGTTTCGTTCTTTCGTGCAATATTGAAGCCGGCGGCCTGCAGTTCGGCTTTCACGCTTTCACGTAGCCAGGCGGGGACGTTGCGATCCGGATAGACCTTCCCTGTGGGGATACCGAAGGCGGTCTTTTTAACGCCGATGTGATCCGTGAGCTCCCGTTCGTCTGCCACCGGTGGCACGATCAGGGTGCCTTTGCCAGGTTTCGCCGGCTGTTCATGCACAATCTCACCTTCCGGCAGCTTTACCGTCTGGTCCGTGAATACGCAAGCCGCCATCAGGGTGGAGAGAACGCAGCCGAGAACGAGAGACCAGCGACCCGTCATAAGACGATCTGTCGGTAGATTACGCCTGCCATACGACAACGTACTCCCTTGTGTAGCACTGCTCAAGAAGTAAGCGGAGAAGAGTGGCAGGTAAGTCCAGGCCCGGTCAACAAAAGAGCGAGAGGACGTGTGTCCTCCCGCTCTCGAGAATGCGTTAGTCTTCTGAAGCAGCGTCGTGGTCGCTAGCGCTTCGAAATGGCTTCCGCATGCGCCATGGGAGCGTTACTTCCCCGGACAACGACTACACGATCGCCGATCATGACGGGTCCGCCGCCGGCGGTGGCACTGTCGGCATAGACGCGCTGTTCCGCGCCATTAAGATCCCGCACGATGTAGGTGTTACCTTCGATGCCGATGACTTGTCCCTCAAGGGCCTGCGCACTATTCAACTTATACATGGTTCGCGCGTACGGTGGGGTATTTGAGGGAGGTGAGACCACCCGTGCCACCACTTTGTCTCCCGGCGTCAAGTTTCCATCGAGCTTCGTGGTCTTGTCGACATGGAGGCGGATCTCTTTACCCGCGAGATCCCGGATGACATAGTTGTCAGCCTCCTGGCGCAGTACTTCGCCTTCAATTGTTTGCGGACGAGGCAAGGCGCCCGTCGGCGCCGCGCTCATCTCGGCGGGGCGGCGGATGATGCTCGAGGCGTACGGGGCCGAGGGCCGATCGAACCGGACGATGACGTGATCGCCGACTTTGATATTCTCACGCGCTGTCGTCGGCTCAAAATACGCCCGGAGCTCGCGCCCGGTGGTGTCCCGAATGATGTAGGAGTCAGCATCGACTCGAGTCACATCTCCTTCGACGATCCAACCGCCGGTCGCCTCACTCGGAATGTTGCGTTGGCTGTCCAGAAGACGTTGCTGCTCGTTGTATCGCTGCTGCTCGCTGAGGCGCTGTTGGTCCAAATCGGAATACTGATCGAGTGCGTAACCTTGGGTACTGATGCCCATCACCGCGGCGATCGCCGCAAGTCCTAACACTGTTCTCATTGGGGTGCCTCCTTGGTTGGATGAATGTTCAGGGTGTAGGGTATGACATGCGCACGGCTTGCGATAGTCACATGCATAGCAAACGGTGAGGGCTAAGACATTAGACAAATCCTTTGAGAGTATCTTCAAAATATCCAAGCGTCATGAATGAACGAGTCATCGAGGAATCAATTAGGACTACCAAGCGACTCGACATTTTGTTTCTACTCCAACGCCATTTGTCTATTGTTTGAGTCGGAGCAGACCGTGATACTGCCGTCGCAGCATGGCTCATTCTTAACCCGGGAGATGTCGATGCCGTACAATCATATTGAAGAATTACCGACTGCGATGAAGAAGAATCTTCCTAAAGATGCAATGGAGGTTTACTTGGCAGCCTACAACCAGGCCTGGAGCCGCTCAGCCCACGCCCGTGATCAGCGGATTGGGGCGACGGTGGAAGACATCGCGCACCGGGAGGCGTGGGGGGTGGTCCGAGAAAAATATCGGAAGAAAGGCCAGGAGTGGATACGGATCTATGGCTGAGCGATGGGGCGAATCGGAAGGGCCTCCGGCAGGAGAGGTTCGTCGCGCTCTTGCTTCTTGCGGATTTCCCGTAGGGTGCTTCGGAACGCCTCAAGCCGCTCGGGGTTGCTCGGGTGAGGGTGGGTGACGGCAAACGCGGGCGCGTTAACCGGGGTTTGATACCGGGCAAACCGACCCCACAATTGGCCAATGCCGCTGATGTCATATCCAGCGCGCGCGGCAATGTAGAGTCCTACATAGTCAGCTTGACTTTCGGCTTCCTTAGAGAATGAGGCCTCCGCACTCGTCGTGGCCACTGCGGGCTGCTGTCCGGCATGTGCGGTGAAAATCGAATTGAGAATATTGCGAAGAAGCATGTCATCGACGTATCCTAGCGCGTTATGCGCGATCTCATGGCCAATCACCAACGCAAGTTCGGCGTCGCTCGCCGTAAAGTCGAGCATGCCGGTGGTGATCACGATTTTCGTGCCATCCGTGTAGGCGTACACCACATTACTCGGGACCAGAACCACGGGATACTTGCAGGCCGGTACCGAGTACAGATCTAGCTCTCGTACTCTGGCTTCCGCGTCTGCGAAGACAACATGGAGAGGACCTTCGCGGCGCCGTTCGAAGCGCCACAGGATCTCATTCGCATCGTCTGCTGTCTTGTTGTCAAGCGGTTCGCCGTCCAGGCTAATGATCCGGGCACGGGCGCGGAGACCGGCGAGGCCGGCGGGTAGTGTTGGATGCGAGTATCGAACCCATACACCATCGCGAAGCCCATAATGCTGGACCGCCGGTTCAAGGTATTTCCCCTTGAATAGCCTCGCGTACTGGCTCTTGTCATGTAATTCAAATCCATACGTGGCTTGTACATTAGTTTTGCAGAGGGCCGCTGCGGCGACTGCTGATCCCATGGCGACGGCGTCGAGCCGATCCAATTTGACGACAAAGTCAGCAAAAGTGTCGACAGGTTGCGGCGCGGAAGAAGGCCGGGTGGGAACCTCCGCGCAGGCCCCAAGGAGGGAGACCAGGATCGTGATGCTACAGATATTGGTGCGAGCCAGCACTGGCGCCTCCGGGCGAAGGACGGACAAGCTATTGTAAAGAAATCAGAGCGGGGACGCTTGCCATACTTTGTAGCTGAATATTTGATACAATGAGACAAAGGAGGATTTCGCCATGGCTGATGAGAGCTGTCCGAAATGCAAAATGCCGAAAAAGGACTGGAAGGCCTTCGCGGGGAACGGCTATACCAATGCCAAAGACGGCCAAAAATATTGTTGCCGGGGCTGTGCCGAAGGCGGAGGCTGTACCTGCAAGTGAGAGCTTAGGAAGCCCTCACGCAGATCTGCTGAAACAACCGCTCCAAACGGTCCTGCTGTTCTAGTATGGCCCGATGCTGGTATTGGATCTGATCCAGCTTTTCGCTCGGCCCCGTTTCCGCTCCGAAGCGCCACATTTTACTGTCGAAGCCCAAGCTCACTGCCGCGGTGAGAACGCACCCCACGACCGTTCCAATCACGAAAGATTTCATGGGCTTCCTCCCTCTACCGGGGTCGGACATTTATCGTCCGACCAGTTCGGATTTGTCTAATGTCCGCGCGGTCACAATTTGCTACAAAAGATTTGTAACGTGCAAGTCTTCGTGATTGCAAACGGAACTCTAAAGGAGGTTCAAATGAATAAGGATCAATTTAAGGGCGCATGGACTGAGTTTAAGGGTGAGCTTAAAAAACAGTGGGGGAAGCTCACCGACGATGACCTGATGCAGATTCAGGGCGATTACGACAAGTTTGTAGGCACGGTGCAGAAGAAGTACGGAGATCAAAAAGAGGAAGTCAGCAAGTGGGCCGATAAATGGTATACAGATTATCAGGCGAAGTCGAAATACGGGGCGACGAAAGTATAAGCCCCCGTCTTCCCTTCCCGGGCGTCATCCGACGCCCGGGTGCCTTCACGCCGTCGCAATCCTGCTAAGATATTTACCTGATCATTCTCAATAAAAGGGCCGAGGCCATCCACCTCGCAATGGCTACCACCGCGATGGAGAGAATATAGGCGAGCGGGACAAAGGTCAGTGGTAATCGTACACTGACGGCGGCAGCGAGGATTCCCCCCAGGATTAAGGCTGAGAAAATACTGGTATAGGCGACAACATCCCACGAGATTGCTTGAACGAGCTCGCCTTGCCAGATCTCCGGAATCTCCAGGACCCCGAAATTTTCCTCCAGAAACTTCATCCGATAGGCGGCCAGACCTATCGCCACGACGAACGACAATGCCGCGGCCGCGATCAACACTACACTGTCGGGCATCCATTGATGCCAATGATTGGCGACTAAGGCGATCCAAATGCCCATGACGACCGCCAAGACCAAACGTACTGTGCGCACGTTCATCAGTAACAAACCTTCCTCGTGCAGCCGACGCTTCTTTTACCACAATAGATAATTACAGACAAACGCCAGGTAGTAGATACCCCGCCCATGACCATTTGCTCAATATTCCCTTTATTCTGCCGCTAGAAGGAGTACCATGTAACGAGCGCCAAACAAGAGATGGCCATGAACTTCATCAAGGTTGGAGGTAGGTAACGTGCCCAAGCCCGTGATCGACAGCAAGGCGAATGGCTCCTGTGCGTGTGGGAGCGGCAAAACGTACAAGACATGCCATGGCAGTGTAGTGACGACCCCGGATAATTTCTCTTTTCTTCAGGTGGGGCAAAAAGATCCCAAATTCGACGAGATTTGTCAGCTACGGTATCAAGTTTATTCCCACGAGCAGCTTCTTCAAGAAACCGAAGGATGTGAAAATGGCCAGACTCGGGACAAGTGGGACCAGCCATCCGTCCATATTGCCGGTACGAATAACGATGGCGTAGTGGTCGGCGCCTTTCGCCTGGTCACCGACTCGCCGCTTGGATTCCCCATTGAACGGCATACGGCCTCCCTGTCGCCATTTTTTTATAGTCTCCCGCGCTCCCGCACGGTCGAGGTATCTCATTTGGTCATCACGAAGGAATACCGCAGCGCTCGGGGGTTTGGCCCTTTACATGTGCGGGCACCTTCCAGCCCTGCGGCCGGGCTCCAATATCCTCGGCTCCTCCTGGGGTTGTTTCGGGCAATGATCGTGGAATGTATCCACCAGGGGCATGAGAATCTTATCGTCGCCATGGAGGAAAATCTGTGGCGACTGTTGAAGCGATTCGGCTTCGAATTTAATCTGATGGGAAAACCCATTCGATACTACGGCGCGGTCAGCCCCTATGTCGTGGGCGTTGATGACCTCTTGCGTTCACTGGCAAAGCGTCCGGACATTCTGCGCTACGCGGTAGCCGGCGATCAGCCGGACAAGAAAGAATGACCGGAGTGCGAGGACCTGCCTAACAGCTCGTAAGGCGCTTACGCCGTAAGGGCCAACGCGCCACCAGCGAAGCGCACATTCCTCTGAGAGTGGTCCTCTTCCTAACGGCTCAGATCAGGGCCGAAACTTCTTAGATAAATCAGGCGGAGACCCGGGAGCATTCAGGTCGCGCTCGTAGCCTTTCGCCTTGTACTCGTCTTCGCAGGGGGTCAAGTCATACATTGACCGATCAAAAGGAAGCCACTGCGGCGCGTGGCAAATGGCGATTTGCCCTGTCTGCGGATGACGCATGGTGAGGTCCGGGGTGCAGCCACTCACTGAGAGGAAGACAACTACGCTACTGATCCTGAGCAAGGCCATGGTAGCCCCATGGTAAACCTACTGTAAAAGAAAGTCATGTGAGGCAATCGATAGTTGATAGCAAACCCGCTGACCCCGGCGAGGACTGACCTCAGGACCAACGGTTTATAACACCGTCGCGGCGCGTTGTGCTGTGGTGATTCGGTCTCTTCCTTAACGCTTATCGAACCTCATCCTTCGCCACACTGCCAATCCCACCAAACCTGAGCCAAGTAAAAGGATCGTGCCGGGTTCCGGAACCTGTCCAAACGCTGAACCGGTGAAATCGGCCGGGTATGTCGTGGAGTCCGTCAGGCAGGCAGGGGACGTCGACGGATCACAGGGAATCACGGCCGGTGATGCGCCTTCGGCTATATCACCTGCGCCGTCATCGATGCCGAAGAACACCGGGAGCATGGGGGGATCCACTCCGCCCGATCCAGGAATCGGCGGATTGAAACTGTACAGGTCAAACCGTGTAATAAAGCCAACCGGGAACAGGGGTTGGCCCGGGCGCGCATACCAGCGCATAAGATAACTCGTCGCCACCGGCCCCGCGGGAGCAATCCGATCATCAAACTGCTCAAATCCCCAAAACCTGGCTGTGAGACCCGTCGCCAACGTAAAAAACGGGTTGGTTGCGCCCGCCTCGTCGAAGATCACTCCCCCACCCGGCCCAATCCCCAGCGACGGGGGACCGAAGAGCGGAACCGGATCGTTGGGAACACCAACGACAGGGAAGAACCCTGGGTCGCCTCCGCCGGGTGAGGTGGTGGTTCGAAGAAGAATCCCCGCGGCAGTCAAGGGTCCAGGCACGACCCCTACATTGGGACCCACCCGCAAATAAAATCCATCGATGGGTGCCGGGCCGGTATTCTTCAGCAGGAATGCATAGTCCAGCACTCCACCAGGTCCAATAAAGATGTTCTCAAAGCCCACCGCCGACTGGAAGGGAACGTGCCCTGGCGGAGACGTCACCGCAAATGGAATCCAAGTTCCATAACTGGGGATGGCTAAGAGCAAAATTATAAAGAATCCGGCCGCCGAGGCTAGAGATCGCCGACATTTCAGAGGAGGGCGTGCTTGCTGGAAGTAGATGTTCCTGTGGTAGGTAGATGCTTGCATTTTTGCCCCTCCCTGGGCCTCCAGCGGGCGAAGGCCGAATGTCCATTCAAATAAGTACGCGGAACTTGACCTCTTGATTCCTAGGCAATCGGTGGACCAATTCCGAAGTCGTTGATAGAACACAGGAACAGGTGCGAGGATTCATACAACTGTTTAATTTGCTGACAGTAATTCTCCAAGGCTGACGCCTTCACTGAAAGACAATTCTTAAACAAAACAGATGACTGGGAGGGCGAAAGGCAGATTTACTTCATTGGTTAGGTGTCAACCTGGCGTTACATCAGGGAGACACCTGAAGTTTGCAGAGGCTAACCCTGACAGATTTGAGATCCCAGGCCGGTGGGGGAAAGCATTAGTGAAGCTGTTTAAGCAATTGGTGGCCCCGGCGAGAATTGAACTCACGACAAACGGTTTAGGAAACCGCTGCTCTATCCAACTGAGCTACGGGGCCACAGCCGGGGAGTGTAACATAGCATCAGGTCGTTGTGCGTCTTATGGCCGCCGCAGCCGGTAGTCCAACCCGGGGCGGCGTTTTTTAGCGATTTCGTGCCGGCACCAGTCGTTCACTCTAACGAGATGTAACCTTTTCGCCTCTTCGCGCGTCTTGCTAGTAGAAGATGACGCCGCTGGTGAAGCAGCGGCAGGAGAACGAAACCATGAAACCGCGAATTTTTGGCATACTGGCAACTCTCTTTCTTATGATGGGCATCTCTGCTTGCTCAGTCGGCTTCGGCGTGCAAGGCGGACCGGAACCGATGCCAGCACCCCCTCCAGTCTATGCTTACCCGTATCCACCTGCGTATGCCTATCCAGTGCCGGCGCCCTATTACCCGCCGCCTGGTTACTATCGCTACGGCGGCTATGCAGCTCCGCCTCCGGTCGCGTTTGGCTTTAGCTTCGGTGACGACAGAGACGGCCGGCGCCGCGATCGGCGCTGGCACTAAACCCGAGCCCTGAGAGACAGGCTGCCACCCATCGTTCTTAAGCGAATTTAGCGGCGTGCGGCTCCGAAGGCTTGCGCAGCAAGTGCCGAATTCGAGCCGAACTGTTTGGCCGGGATGTTACGAAAGTCCCCGCGCAGAGCCTTGAGCGCATAGCGCTCGTAGTCAATTTCTCTCTCGGTGCGCACGCCAAGTCGTCGTAGCAGTGGGACCGGCGGACACCAGCCGTGAAACGCATGCTGCAAGAGAAACGTCCCGACCGCGACCGGGAGCCAGTACCATCGGCGATCAACAAAGGTACCTAGACCGAGCCCAATCAGTGAAAACGTCGCGGCATTTGCTTCCAATGTGCGTTCAATATCCCATTCGCGGTCCAATTCTTTTAGTCGTTGCTCAATGACGAAAGGGGCGGCATCGACATAACGGGTCAGATCTCGTTGCATCCGTTCACGAATCTGTCGATTAACGCTTTCGTCCGTGTGTTGGGGAACCCGTCCGGGGGTATCTGGCATGAGATCCTTCATGTTGATGCTCCTCGAGCGACATTTCAAAGAAGGATAGAGAGTTTGAACTTTGCACACAACGTTACTTTCGTATACCGGCGCAATCTTCTCACCCCGCGCATTTCTCCGGACACGAATTTTGCGTGGGGTGGGAACCTGCCATTGTGGATCAAACAGCGTCAGCGGACGGCGCCGGCGATTTGCGAGCAAGGAAAGCGAGATGAGTTGCCGAACAGCAGCCTCAGCTATTGCAATCCTCGTAACTCCGGCGGAATGACGTACGCCTTTCCATCATAGCGCAGCGTGAATTGGGCGGTGATCGGCTTTTGGCTAACCTCGTTGCATTCGTCTTCGATCATTCTGTTTTCAGTATTGATCGTGGTTGACGTGACGATTAAATCGGCGAAGCCCTTGTTGACCGGCCGACCCATTTTTATGGTTCTATCCGTTTGCGAAAAATGACCGGCGCATTGCGTATCCCATTCGCCGCCGGTTTTGCCGACGACTAGCCCGCTTAATACCTGACGTATCGTTTTGCCTTCTTCGACATATAAACTCAATGTTGTCTCGCCCCCCGGACTAGCACGAGATGAACTCGCATTGGTCGCTCGCACGCCAAAGGCCCGAACTCGCGGCGCCAGATTATAGCGGCTGGTGTCAATCGCGATACCGGAAAAACGCCACGCATCAGAGGCGTACACCTTGTCTAAATGCAGGTGGCGCAATAGTTCGCCAGTCTCGGATTGGATGATCAGCACATCAAGGTCATATTCACCCGAGTCGTTGAATTCATCGGCTTGGATCGCGTGATCCTGGCGAATAAATGAAAGCGCGACAATGCTCTTCTTTCGATTGGACGGCATACGCTTGCAAGCCGCGTGATGAGCCTGATCCTCGGCATAACCTAGCCCCAGGGCGACCTCCAATTCGATTCCCTCGGTGCATGTGGCAGGGTCGACCACTATTTGCGCTTCGCTCAATTGCCGTTCTTGTTGTTCTTTTTTTTCAGCCTCGGCCAAGGCCTTTGACACCAAGCGGCAGACGTTCCATGGGTCAGGTTGCGCACTCACCCCGGTTTTTGGACAATCCGCGCCAAGCGCATTCACAACGTCGTCTTGCGCCGGGCCTTCTTTCTCGAGAAACCTTTTTAAGTCACGGATCGGTTCAAGCAATTGGGGCTTCTTTTGCTTCGCAGCCGAGGCGTACAACTTGGCGACTTGAGTGTACGACGACAATGCGTTGCAACTGGTTTGTTCCCTGTCGAGCTTTTCCAATGCGTAGGCAATCCAGAATTGCGGCGGCAGATCGCCGACATATGAATTCACCAGGTCACAACCGGACGGCTTGGCATATTCTCTGCCAAGCTGTGTGAGCAGCTGCCCTAGCCTGGCAGCCGTCGGAGCGTCACTTGGAAGGTTCCACCACCCGCTTGCAAATGGTTGCTCCCCCAGACCGAGAAGCCGCACTTGTCCTCCTGCTGTTTCTTTCCACGGCGTTGTTAATGTGAGCTTGAGCAGTACGCGCACTGTCCTTTCGAGTTCTGCGGGCGGCCATTCGGACGGTCGCTGGAGCAAAACGGAGAGCTTAGCGTTTAGGAAGATTGCCTTGCGCACGGCGATGCGTATTTGTGCCTTGACGGCATTGAACTCTTCTGCAGTCAAATTTCCTCGACGATTTTGCAGGCCCTCCGGAATGCGTACCTGCTCGTCCAGCGCGAAGTCAGGCTCCAATGCCTTAATAATAGCCACCAGCTTGTCGTGCCGTGGGTTAAGAGACCGTAATGCGCGCAGCAACGGCAAACAACTATCAGGACCTTTGCCGGAACATCGATGCTTGAGCAGATATTCGCTGAGCTTCTTCTCCAACACTGCGGCGGAGGTCCTACCGCGTCGCGTCTCAGGAGAGCTTGGCTCAGGGAAACCGCGATCTTTGAAATCCTCGCGCTGTCGGCGCACGCACATGCCGAAATCAAAGGTTTGGGGCACATCCCAGCGGCCGTTATGTTCCGTGACCCATAGGATCGGGTCCATGTGCTGCACGCGCCATGCAGCGGGCGGCAGGCATTTGAACAGCGCGATCATGGCCCCTGCTTCAGGCCCCCATTTAGCATCGGCATAAAAGACGTGCAGCCTCTCAACGCTTGTATCGTCCGGGCCGACTGCTTTATCAAGGCCGCGATTGGGGTACCAGCGCGCCCACATTGCCTGTGCTTCGGACGGGCTGCTAAACGGCATGAGCTCCCAGGCACCGGCCTGATCAATAAATATTGCCTTGGTACTATCCTCCAGCGCCGCAAACTCCTGCATCTGTAAAAGCCTGGCCAGCTTGTCACGGTCCAGTGCACGCCATGGTTGTCCAACCGGATCTTCATGACGCGTGCGGCGTCGCCCTTCTGCCACGACGGCATCGAACTCGGCCTTTGAAAGCGCTATGCCCGTGGTTGCTGCCATCGGTTCCACCGCTGCCGTAACGGATTGGGCGCACCACAGCCCTATCGCGATGGCCAGCACGATCAGCCAGCGGTTGTGGATGTGTGGGTTCACAAAAGGCTCTCTATTTCGGCAGGGAAACAATCTCATACGACCTGTAGTAACGGGCCAGCACGCGCTTGCTATCCACCGGTGTGACGGTGAGTGGAACCTGCTTTGTCCATTGATTCCACACAGACCAGGACCGTGTATCGTCATTCCAGACAACCGTCTTGTCAATCCAGCCGGCTTTCTTGCGATCCGGCTCCTGAGGCAAGATGAGCACCCGATTACCGATGACCGTGACATGCATGACCGTGAAGGATTGGATCGGAAACGGCGGCAGTTTATCCCAGCGGGTAAAGGCTGCATCGGCAATCTCAGCGCTGTACCCATTTTCGGCTGACCAGAGGCCTGTCAGGGAAAGCTTGAAAATCCTGCCGTTAGATAGTTGAAAGGCGCGTCCCCCGGGATAGTTTGCTGTCGGCCCCGGCATCCACGTTCCTGCCTTGTCGTCAAAAACCTCAGTGGAACGCGCCCACTGCATCGACCCGACGGAGACAAATTCATCTGGGCAATTGAAACATTCCTTCTCCAGCGCGACGAGTTCTTGTTGAGCTTGGCCGCCGATAACAGCCAATCGATCATCGGCGAGTTCAACCAGCGTGGCGTAGGTTCGTCCTTTTCGCAAAAGTGCCAGCGGCATTGGCTTGCCCTCCGGCCGCCAGCGGACCGGCGTGGTCACAACGGGTGTCCAGTCGGTATCTTCTCTCCGACGGCTATTTTCTGCGTTGAGATAGATGAAATCGCCGTTGCGGCGCACGATGGCATCGTTTCGCGGCCATTGGCTTGCGATGTCCGAATTACCTGCATCCCAGAACTGCCCGTTGGCAAAGGGCACCCTGAGCTCAGGAACTTCTTCCCAGCGATCTTGCGTCGGAAAATAACGATAGGATGGCTGCGCGGGGCTCTTGGCGCAATCACTCGAATAATTCGATGGCGCGCAGCGCGGCGGCAGACCTCCAAAAACCAGCAGGGTGCCGTCCTGCATCTCCACGCCAGATAAGTAGCCAAGGGGTTTTGGCAATGGCGCGATCGTTTTTGACCTTGGGCTTGGAATCAGCGTCAGGATTTCAGGGCGGTTTGCCGGATGCCATTGATCTCCTCCCCCGGTCAACAAGAGACCGCCCTTAGCAAGTTTGACTTCGCCAAAATAGGAGTGGCTATAAGCAAACCTGCCCGGTACTGGTTCACCCATCGGATTGACGACAATAGTGCGTCCGCCCTCGCGTAAAAAGACAATCGCTTCCCCAGTGCTCAGGGGCCCCAAAGCCGGGGCGTAGGTGTCCGGAAGTTTTTGCTGCGAGCGATGCCAATGCAGGGTCCGCGGGTCAAGAAATTCGACAAACTCTGCGCCGACCACTGGAACCGAGACAACCGGATCATCGATGCCGTAGCTTGTGAAAAAGTGTCCACTATTGCCTGCCTGGGCCGTGTTTTCGATGGCGATCCAAGCGCCGGCAGCCTCATCCCAAAGCAAAGGTCCCGCAAGTTCAGCCCCTGAGTTTCGGGCCGGACTGTACCAATCAGCCTGGGCAATGAGGATTCGGCCGTCGGGCAGGCGGTGGTGTTTGATCGTCACATTCCTGCCTTCCGCTATTTCCTGCGGTGGCCGTCTCATTTCCCATTTGCAGCTTGCAGTATTAAAAATCACCGGCGACATCTTCACGGTAGATTCGGGTTCATCCAGTGTTCCGACGCCTTCTGCTACTCCCCGCACATGTGCTTCGAGGAGGATAGTCCGCATGTTCTTGGAAGCATCGGTTTCCCAGTGGAGCTTTCCTCCACTATGAGAGACAACTGCAGCCTTGGTCGGCAGCATATCGAAATTAACGCCAGGCTTGCCGTAATCAGTTCGCATGCACACCAGGGCATGCTGTTGATTGATCGGCACGAGCTCACTCACAAATGCAGCTTCCTGCAATGGCAGCGTGGCTGAAAAATCCTGTTTTTCTGGATTCCACCACACCAGAGTGTGCTGGAGCACGTCCTCGTCGGAATGCGATTCCGCGACCAGCAAGGTCCCTTTAGCGAGTCTGGCCCAATGCGTTTGCAGGCTGGAGTGAATCGGCCATCCCCGGGATTCGGAAAAAACGTTTTTCCGCGCATGCCATATCTGCATGCCTTTTGTGGTCGCCAGGACATATTGATCACCGCCAAGATTGACGAACTTCGGGTTCATTGGGTCCGGCCAATCGACAACGGCATACGTTTGCGCCTTTTCAAGAGAATCATCGTAGGCGGAGGCAGCCTGGGCAATAAAGTGGGCTGCGAATACGATCAATGCGAGCGCTGTTACCCTTCGCACCCACAACCGGACAGGAATCAGCATCCTCCGTTCTCCTCGACGACGTCTTCCCAGCTATCCAGCGATGCAGCGAGATCCATCATGTTTCCCGGTAGCGCTTTTGTTGAAAGCCAAAGATTGAGCCCCCTGCTCAACCCGGCCTCCGCCCCGCTGCCGGCTACGCCAGATGAGTCGGGCATGTTGCGGGTGATCAGATCCAGCTTGCCATCGCCATCGATATCGCCCGCCCAGATGAGAATATCCTTGGTCTTCAACCCTCTGCTCAACACCTCCATGGGAATTTTTCCAATCGGCTGTCGTTGAGCCCCTTGCTCAACATAGAGCGTCATAAACGCATCCGATGTCTTGTTGTTCCAGCGCGGCAAAACACGCCCCAGCCCGATGTTCGGCATGTTGAAGGCAATACCAATAGATCCACTGGTGGCATCCAACGAACTGCGAGGACTGCGCATCGTGAAGTAGGTCTCCACCGCCTTGCCTGGACTCCGGTAAGCGTTCCACCGTGGAACAATTTGAAGGAGTTGTTGTGAGTCCGCCAAGCCGGCAATGAGCGCCAGTCATCTCACCTGGCTTGCTGCGCCGCGTGCGTACAAGGGAGACGTGGACTCTCCCAGAGTGCTCCGAATTTTTAGCAATCCGGAGCCGGATGTGCCGCAGCTCACACACAGAAAGCGTGCAGACCAATGCTTGCCAATCCGCTTTTGGCGGAATATTCGGCGCTTCCAAGGTGATCCCATTCTTCGCACTTGCCGAACCCGGCAGGATGCTGATCGGCACCGGGTCATCCGCTCCAGAGCTATTGGAGTGACTGGCCAGAATTGCTAGAAGCGCTGTTACTGCAAAGGCAAGACTCTTCTTCACGAACGATACCTCAGCGGGCAAATAGTGGTTTTAGCGCTTGAAGTCGCACGAGCATTCTAATGTCAGGGCGTACATGTGCTCGATTTGACTGCCTGTATAAGCTCGAATTTGGTAGAGCTGCCATTGCCTTCGGCCGGCACTTCGGTGGTCTTAAACACACATGGCGGATTGTCACCGCGATGTT
>DASXSU010000112.1:0-17971 GCA_036505795.1 Nitrospirales bacterium | reverse complement strand
CAAGAAAGGTTCCTCACTCAAGATTGAAAAGGGGTCTGGCGCTTGCTCGCAGCGCTCAGAGCCTGACCCCTTTTGAAGATTCGAACGAAGGGGGCTCGCACCAACTCGTGGGTCCTGTTGCCGGCCATCCCCGCCGTGCTCCCCGCCGCATCTTCGGTCTGACGAACAAATAACACTGTTGCCGACCACTTGCGTTGCATTACTGGCTTCCGTGCGGCTCCGCGCGGTGGGGAACCCCTGGCCCGGCACCACCCACGCGTTGGTGCTTCGCTAGATAGGCAGAGCAAAGATGAACAAGAGGGGTTAGGAGGGCGCCCGTTCGCCGCCACCCGCACACCAAATCTACGCGGGGTTGTTGTGGGAAATATTGCAGCGCCCGGCTGGTGTCACCCGAATGGTTACCGGAAATTGACTCATCTGCGTTTCCCCGTTACCCTGCAGGCCGTATGCCCGATGACTTTCGCATCACGTTTTTCTTTGGGCCCGATAATGTTCCAGAACGCGTGGATGTGCTGGTCTGTGTCTTTAACGTCAAAAAGCGCAGCTGGAAGGGAGGGGTCCAGGTCGGTGTGGAGCTCACGAGGGAGCAACTCCAGCGTGTGCAAGAGGCTGGGCAGCTTGATGAACTCATTGAGATGATTCGGGCAAAGGTCGAGCCCGAAGATTTTAAGGGATATGAGCGGCGGGCCCGGGATCTCTTCGTTCAGCAGGTCTGCCGGGCCAAGCTTGATCTCGCGATCGCCTCCGGCATGAGTCAGGAAAATCAAACGATTGCCGCCGACGCTCTCATCAAACAATTAGATCGCGAAGTGCCGCCTCGAACGGATGGCATTCGCCAGGCTATTCTCACTGAGTTGGATCTGTAGCCTTAGAAGCAGAGCAGTCATGGAGCCAAATAGATTGCGATCAAAGAGCGAAGCCTATAAACGGACCGAAGAGCAGGCGTGGAACAATTTCTCCAGCCGGTACACGAAAGTTGCGCTGCCCGAATTTAAGCCCTATGGAGATCGGCTGGTTCAGATGGCCGCGCTTCGCCGGGGCCTGTGGGTGCTCGATGTCGCCACGGGGCCTGGCGAGCCTGCATTGACAGCCGCCCGGCGGGTCGGGCCTCATGGGCAGGTCCTCGGCATCGACTTTTCGGCCGCGATGCTAAAGACCGCTGCATCTCGAGCTCGAGAGGCGGGCATTCGCAATACGCAATTTCGTCGGATGGACGCTGAGCGATTAAAACTGCCCGACATGATATTCGACCGGGTGTTTTGTCGCTTTGGACTCATGCTGCTACCCGATGCGGAACGTGCGTTGGCAGAGATGTACCGAGTACTTGTTCCCAGCGGCCGGGTAGTAGTCGCTATTTGGGGCGCTCAGCAAAAGGTCAACACGATGGGGATCGTGCGCGAGGTGCTCGTGCGGAATAACGCTTTCACACCCCCGCCTGGCGCCCCCGACTTTTTTCGATTCGGAAAGGCGGGAGCCATTGAGCGGGCACTGAAAATTGCGGGATTTAAAGACATCAGAAGCGAAAGAATGACGGTGGAATGGGTCTTCGCAGATCCGCAGGAATTCTGGAAGGCCATGAAGCAGGGGCCTTCCCTCAAACGGACGTTGGCGCGGTTATCTCCAGCGCAGCGCCGGTTGATCAAGGATGAGGTCGAACATCGGCTTGACCGCTTCATGAAGCGAGGCAAACTCCGCATCCCGAATGAAGCGGTACTCGCAGTCGGCCGCAGATAAATTGCTTTTCCTTGAATTGCTTCAGAATCTTGTATATAAAAAGACAGTGGCGGAGCAGGCAGCATTTTGATTATCGAGCAAAGGAGGAGATTAATGAATCAAAGCGTAACCCGGCTGGTGGTATTTACTCTTGTCGTGACGCTTAGTTTGAGCCCCTTTGCATTTGCGGCGGAGGGAGATTCCCAGGGAAATGCAGGAAAAGACCTCGGCCTCGGCGTCGCCAGCTTTTTGATTTCGATCCCGTATGGTGCGGCAAAAGTCGCCACCGCCCTTGTCGGCGGCATCGTGGGAGGGTTTACGTACGTTTTTTCGGGTTTCAACAAGAAAGCAGCCGATCAGGTGTGGTATACGACGATCCCAGGCGACTACATCATCACTCCTGATCACCTCAGAGGCAAGCGAGACATTCGGTTCACGGGTGTTCCCCCAGAGAATATGGACGAGCGCAGAAGCGAGGGACGTACAAGCGAGGGACGCACAAGCGAGGAACGCGCGACCCGTTGAGTCTATCGGATGCCTAAACCTCTGATCGGGATCGCTCCCGATTTTACTCCCGCCTCAGATCTCAAAGGGGGCGCACGCGAAGCTACCCTCTTTCTTCGAAATCGCTATGTGGCCGCCGTGGAAGCCGCCGGTGGCATTCCTGTGATCCTCCCGATTGTGACAAACCCTGCTTTTTGCGCGGCGTTGTTAAAAAATCTGGATGGGCTGCTTTTAACCGGCAGCGGCCCGGATATTGATCCGCGTCGATATGGTGAAAGACAGCGCTTCACCTTTAAAGTAATGAGTCGCGAGCGAACCGATTCTGAATGCGCCCTCGTGGTCCATGCCCGCAAGCGGGATCTGCCTGTCTTGGGAATTTGCGGCGGAATGCAACTGATCACGGTGGCCCTCGGGGGGACTCTCATCCAGGACATTGCTGAACAGGTCGAGGACCCTCTTCAGCATCGCATGACCGGTCCGGCCACGACTGTTTGCCACCCGGTGCGCGTGGCCGCCGGCAGCCGGCTCAGCGCGATTTTGCGGCGGCAGGTATTTCAGGTCAACAGCTCCCACCATCAATCGGTGAAGACTGTCCCGCGGACCTTGCGAGTCAGCGCCTCAGCCCCGGATGGAGTGATCGAAGCCGTGGAAGACCCCACCCGCCGATTTTTTCTGGGCGTGCAATGGCATCCTGAGTATCTGTACCGGCAATATCCAGGCCATAGCGCGATTTTCAAAGCATTCATCGCCGCTGCCGGCCGCTCCCGAAGACCCTTGCCGGCGGATTCACGGTCGCGCGCCTGACGATGCATCAGGCGTTCCAAACGAAATCCGTGGATCGAATTCTCGCGGATTGTGAGGCCCAAACTCACAAGCTGAAACGCACGCTCACGGCCCTCGACCTCACGGCTCTCGGGATCGGCGCAATTATAGGGACCGGAATCTTCGTGCTTGTCGGAACCGCGGCGGTCGGTACCCCGAACCGACCAGGCGCCGGTCCTGGCCTGGTGCTGTCATTCATTCTTTCCGGTACTGCCTGTGCCCTGGCCGCCCTCTGCTATGCGGAATTTGCTTCCATGATCCCGGTTGCGGGCTCTGCCTATACCTACTCCTACGCGAGCCTCGGCGAATTCCTCGCATGGATTACCGGCTGGAACCTTGTCTTAGAGTACGGGGTGGCCTGCGTGGCCGTATCGATCGGCTGGTCAGGGTACTTGGTCAGTATCCTGGAACTGATAGGGGTCCATCTTCCGCCCTCCCTGACAAACACGCCTTTCGAGGGCGGCATTGTCAATCTGCCTGCGGCATTGATCGTCCTGGCATTGACGGTCTTACTGGTCATCGGCATCAAAGAAAGCGCCCGTGTGACCAGCGTTATTGTCGCCATCAAGATCGCCGTGGTGTTGTTCTTCATCGCGGTCGGGGCGTTTGCCGTCAATCCCGACAATTGGTCGCCCTTTATGCCGAACGGCTTTGCCGGCGTCGGCGCCGCCGCCGCCGTCATTTTCTTTGCATACATCGGATTCGATGCGGTCTCGACGACAGCCGAGGAGGCCCGCAACCCACAAAGGGATGTGCCGATCGGGCTGATCGCTTCGTTGGGGATTTGCACCATCCTATATGTGGTCGTCGCCGCGGTTTTGACCGGCATCGTTCCCTATACGCAAATTCATGTCAAAGCGCCGGTCGCAGAGGCTTTGAATACCGTCGGCATCCGCTGGGGCGGGGCGCTTGTGGCGACCGGCGCAGTCGCGGGTATCACCAGCGTCCTTATTGTTATGTTGGTGGGGCAGATCCGAGTCTTCTACGCGATGTCGCGTGATGGACTGCTCTGGCCGTGGCTTTCAGCGGTGCACCCTAGGTATGGAACACCGCACCATGCCACGGTGGTGACAGGAATCTCGGTCGCGATCCTTGCGGCTTTTGTGCCCATTGGCGAGGCGGCGAACCTTACGAACATCGGCACCCTCTTTGCCTTCACCTTAGTCTGCGGGGCCATCATCGTGTTGCGCCGGACCAATCCGACTCAGCGCAGGCCGTTTCGAACGCCCTTTGTTCCCGTGGTTCCGATCCTGGGGATGTTGTCCTGTCTGGGGCTTATGTTGTTTCTTCCGGCAATCACCTGGTTACGATTCGTCCTCTGGTCTCTGATCGGAATCGCCCTCTATATGGCGTATGGTCTTCGACACAGCAAGTTGCGGCTGCCACAGGCAGCAAAGGCCGAGCCCTGAGACACGCTCTTCTGAAAACCGGCATCCCAAACAGAAAGGTATCGAATAAAAAGCCCAGCGCAATGACTACGTGGAAGAAAGGGACGTCATCGTGAAGACCAGGCATTGTGTACTTACCGTCTGCATCGTTTTTCTTCTGAGTGCAGGCGGCCCCCTTCTCATTTCCAAGGCTGCTGCGCAGCTTCTCGAGGAAGTCGTGGTTCATGATACCAAATTGAAGCCTGATGACGCCGACACCGACAGTGAAGACTACGATCCCTGGGAGTCATTCAACGAGAAGATGTTTAACTTTAACTATAAGCTGGACCGGTACGTGATTAAACCGGTGGCGAAAGTGTATAACGAGATCGTGCTGGACGGCGAGAAGCAGGCCATTCACAATATGTACGAGAACGTCGCAATGCCCCGGCGCTTCATTAACAGCCTGCTTCAAGGAAAATTCAAGGGCGCCGGCCGCGAACTCGCCCGCTTCCTGATCAACTCGACATTCGGGGTCGCGGGCATGGCGGATGTGGCAAAGTACCAGTTCCACATCGAAAAGAGTGAGGAAGACACGGGACAGACCTTCGGCTATTACGGTGTCGGGCCCGGCCCATACCTTATCCTCCCATTTTCGTCACCGTTGACGGTCCGCGATGCCGCTGGAGCCGTGTTCGATATCGCAATGGATCCGCTCACATATGTGTTGACGATTATTCCCTCCTTCGCAAGAAAGACGGAAGAAATCGCGAATGAACGGGCGATCAACCTTGATACGTTCCAGAGTGTAGAGGAGGCCACGCTAGATCTCTACAGCGCGGTCCGAAACGCCTACTTGACACGCCGCAGGCAACAAATCGCGGAATAGCGCATAATCATCGTTCCCAGTGCATTGCGTCATCACTGAAATCCAGGACAACCGCTTCATTTCAGGTCGCGACCCCAGAGTTCAAAAAGATCAATCTTTTCAATGGTCCAAGTGCCAGGGCTGACGTCGATAGCTGACCTTGTTGCGACATATCCGGACAACCGCAGTCCGGCGGCTTATGGCGACCTGAAAACCGCCCGATAACACCTCTGAATCGCGGCTTCGAAACCCAGAAAAGAGGATGTATGCTGAACTACAAAACACATGCGGCACTTGCACTGATCGCCTGCATCGGAACGCTTGGGGCTGGACAGTTGCACGCTGCCGAAACGACCGTGCAGCCTCTGGAGGAGGTCGTCGTTCATGACACCAGGCTTCATCTCGACGAGGTGGACATGGATGATTACGATCCCTGGGAGCCGTTTAACGAGAAGATGTTTAACTTCAACTATAAAGTGGACCGTTACATGATCAAGCCCGTGGCAAAAGTGTATAACGAGATCGTCCTGGACGGAGAGAAGCAAGCCATTCACAACGCCTACGACAATGTGGCCATGCCCAAACGCTTCGTCAACAGCCTGCTTCAGGGAAAATTTGGTGGCGCGGGCAGGGAGCTCTCTCGTTTTCTAATCAACTCCACCCTCGGAGTAGGCGGGTTTGCCGATGTTGCGAAGTATCAGTTCCACATGGAAAAGAGCGATGAAAATACCGGACGGACCTTTGGACATTACGGCGCCGGGCCAGGCCCGTATTTGGTCCTCCCGTTCCTAGCTCCGCTGACGGTTCGCGACGCCATCGGGTACGCCTTCGACCTGGCGCTCGATCCGATGAGCTATGCGCTGCCGCTGGTCGGGAGTTTTGCAAAGACAACCGATGGCATCGTCAATACGCGCGCGCGCAATCTCGATATGTACGAGAGCGTGGAAGAAGCCACCGTCGACCTGTACAGCGCCGTTCGCAACGCAACCCTCACCGACGCAAACAGCAGATCCCACAAGAATCTCTCCTTACCAGGAAGCCTGCTCACGAATGCGTCTTCTCAGCCCGGCCTTGTGGAGGGCAGGATTCAACCGTGACCCAAATTAAGCAGCGTTGAGGCGGTCAGGTATTTTGGAGATTCCTCAACGCTGTGAGCTGCCGATACAGTACAGTGGCTCCCCAAACCAGGGCGAGCAGCATCAATACAATTCCCAGATACTGAAACGCATGAGCAATGCGGTGATCGTACGGAAGCCAGCCAAGGGTCGTTAGAATACTCTCCCAGTCGTGATAGTCTTCGACATCCTTTCCGGTGACTCCTCCTAAGAGAATCAGTTCAAGATCCCGGGCGTCATTGACGTACGGCGCGATATCCATGAAATTTTCTGCGACCCACCACGCAGCGACCGAGGCTCCGAAGGCGTCACGGGTATGGAACAGGAACGCATAGACGCAAATGAGCGGCATCAAGAGTTGCCCGAGGGTGCCTCCGAGAACGGTGAGAAATCGTCCCAGGGGGCTAAACACAAGATGCCCTGCTTCATGAAAGGGCAGGTTGATGTTATGTAAGAATGATTCTCCCGCGTAATTCGTTTCGAGGGGCGCGGCAATAAAATGCCAGCTCCACACGAGCAAGCCGATATACAATAAGCTACGTCCGGCAACATACAAAGGCTGGACATCGGTCTCAGTAGGGAAAAAGAGCTCCAGCGCTGCCGCCCCCGGAGCCGGATCATTCTGCTCCACGACTTTGACGGGCACGTGATTACATGTCGAACTGGGCGGTGGCTTGGCCTTGCCAAAAATTACCCCGCAATGTCCGCACTCTGAAGCGCCGTCCGGTTGATCAGCATGACATTTCTGGCAGACCATAGGACGCAACTCTCTTAGAGGATTAGCATGGCATCGCCATAGCTATAAAAACGGTATCGCGCTGCGACTGCCAGGCGATACGCTTCGAGGATCCGCTCGCGGCCGGCGAAGGCGCAGACCAGCATAAGTAATGTGCTCTTCGGCAGATGAAAATTCGTCAGTATGCCGTTTACGGCTTTGAAATCGTAACCAGGGTAAATAAACAGATTCGTCTCGCCTGATTCCGCTCTTATCGTCCCACTCGCCGCCGCCGTCTCCAGCACCCGGACAGTGGTGCTGCCCACAGCCAGGATGCGTCCCCCGCGGGCTCGAGTTTCTTCGATCAACTTCACAGTGTCTCCGGGCAACACATAGCATTCGTGATCCATCGTGTGCTGCCGGATGTCCGGGCTCGTGACCGGCTTGAAGGTGCCGGGTCCCACGTGCAACGTCACCATGCCGAGCTGCACGCCGGCCGACTTTAGGTTCTGGAAAAGCTGCTCAGTAAAATGCAGGCCAGCGGTCGGAGCTGCCACTGCTCCCTGGCAACGAGCGAAGATCGTTTGATAGCGCTCGCGGTCCGACTCCGTGGGAACCCGTCGGATGTACGGAGGCAATGGCGCGGCCCCGGTCTTCTCCGCATAGGCAAGAACGTCGGTTTGTTTCGGAAAGGAAACGATATGTCTGCCTTCGTCGGAGCGTAAAATGGTAATGACGATGCCTTGTGGTAATTCGACACGTTGGCCGGGATGCACTTTTCCCTTTATAAGGACATGCCAACAGTTCCCCTCATCCGTTCGTTCCTTGCCAGGGGAGCTGGCAGAGCGTACCGGCCGAACCAGCAGGAGCTCGATTTTCCCTCCGCTGGGTCTCTTGGTGCCGAAGAGACGGGCGGCAAAGACCCGCGTGTCATTGAGGATAACGAGATCGCCAGGCGCCAGTAGTTTGGGAAGCGCATAGACCGACTTGTGGCTGATGGCGCCCGTGCGCCGCTCAACGACCATCAGCCGGGCATGGTCTCGAGGTTCAAGCGGTTGCTGCGCGATCAAGGATTGATCGAGTGGATAGTCAAAATCTTCAAGCCGCATCAGCGGGGAAGGCTGCTGAGAATCCGTATTTCGGTTCCAGGATAGTAATAGTCAAGGATGGTTTCGGCGCTGTAGCCCCGTTCAGCAAGTATTTTTGCACCCCACTGGCACAGACCGACTCCGTGGCCGGCCCCGCGGCCCGTAAATTTAATCCGCAACCCAGCCAGCTCAAAATCGAACATGGTACTAGCTAAGATGGTATAGCCCACGATGCGGCGGAGATCTTCTCCTCGAAGCAAGAGCTCGCCGTCGGAGTGCAAAATCCGCACCTGTGCGACTCGTCCTGACCGAGAAAACGACGCCGGGTCAATGCTGGCGATGATGCCGACCGGAAACCCTTCTTCGCGCAAGCGGCGCTCAAGCTGGGGAAGCGCAACGTCCGTTCGCCACTGGTAGTGCGGCGATTCCGTGTCGAAGGGACACTCGACGCCTTTGAGATACGGCAGGTCCATCGACCAGACATTCATGGCGTCTTCGGTTGGGCCCGCGGCGGTGGATGAATAAGCCGCGAATATGGGCAGCCCCGCATAGGTCAGAATCAGGTTGCGGGTCTGCTCGACAGCGCGCAACACGCTAGGATTGATGCCGGTACGGCCGCGATAGACTTGGTCCTTGGTCGAATTGAGAATGTCAAAGTCCTTCTTTCCGCCCTGGCGCATTTGATAGATCGCATAGGTCCTCGCAGCAATCGCTTGTACTTTCAGGGCCTCTAGATGCCAGGACGAATTCATCTCGAGCGGCACGACGCCTTTGATGTACTCCTCGATGTCCAGCTCATTGACGACAAGTAACCGGTTATTTTGTCGCCTGACGATCACGCGCCCCGGCAGAGTCATTCCGTTCAGGAGTATTTCGCCGGTCCGCCCTCGTAACTCGACATGGTCAGCTCGGACTTTTCGGCCCTCCAGGATCAAGCCGCTGCCGTTTGAGCCCGCGTAAATCGTGAGCGAGCGACCGTTGAAGAATTCCTCATCGCCATTGCTGGTGATGACGATACCTTGCGAGGACGCCAGTGTGACGGATTCAGCCTGCTGAAGCAGTGCGACCCGAATCGTTTCCGCGGCGGCTGAACCAGCCGAAACTATCCCGACGATGAGCGCCGCCAGAATGGCGATCCAGGGAACCAGTCGACATTTCCCGTCCGGTAGCGCGCAAAAGCTATGGCCGCTCAGCTGCCCCGAAGCGTTTCGTTCATTCTTTGCTTGCAAACTTACCTCCGAAAAACGAGCCACCACACAAGGCTAAGGATGATGCTGACCAGAATACTCGTGGTCAGGGGGAAGTAAAATGAAAAGCCGTCGCGCTTAATAAAAATGTCGCCGGGGAGCCGGCCAAACATCCCAAGCCCCGGCAGGCGGCCGGCAAAGACCAGGAAGGCGCCGACGACCAGGAACAGGGCGCCGAGTCCGAGGAGGAGTTTGCCGAAACTGCCGAGATCCACAAGATCACGGAGCGGCTGCAATGAGCGCTTCCGCAATCTGGATGGCGTTTAAGGCCGCCCCTATTAAAGGGGAGCGACCATCCCCCTCCACCAGCAGAGCTGGATGGAGCCTCCCCCTCCCTACGCTCGACATCGCTCGCTGTCCGGGGCGGCCTCAATCAGCGCTTCCGCAATCTGGATGGCGTTTAAGGCCGCCCCTTTGCGGAGATTATCCCCGACGATCCAGAGATTCAGCCCGTTGGGGATGGATTCGTCCTCGCGTATACGTCCGACATAGACTTCGTCCTTACCGGCGACGTCCAGCGGCGTCGGATAGATGTTGTGTGTGGGATCGTCATACACCAGCACGCCCGGCGCCTCGGCGAGCAGAGCGCGAGCTTCATTGGCGGAGAGCTTCTTTTCTGTCTCGATGTTGACCGATTCGGAATGACCGACATACACCGGCACGCGAACCGTGGTCGCCGTCACCTGGATTGACTCATCTCCCATGATTTTCCGCGTCTCATTCACCATCTTCATTTCTTCCTTGGTATAGCCCGTCGGAAGAAAGTCATCGATGTGCGGAAGGCAGTTAAAGGCAATCTGATGGGGATACACGGACGGGGTTGGAGCTTTAAAGGACAGCAGGTCGCGGGATTCCTCCAACAGTTCATCCATGGCCTCTTTGCCGGTGCCGGAAACCGATTGAAAGGTGGTGACAACAATCCGCTTGATCCGGGCGGCCTTGTGCAGGGGCTGCAAGGCGACGACCATTTGAATGGTCGAGCAGTTCGGGTTTGCGATGAGCCCCTTGTGCCACGCCAGGTCCGTTTTATTCACTTCCGGCACGACCAGCGGCACTTTAGGGTCCATGCGCCAGGCGGCGCTGTTGTCGATGACGGCGGCGCCGGCCTGCACCGCGAGCGGCGCGAACTTTCGGCTGATCTCGGCGCCCGCCGAAAACAATGCGAGGTCGACACCGGCGAACGAGTCAGCGGTCAGTTCCTGAAGAACGATTTCCTGATCATGAAACGAAACGGTCCCGCCTGCGGAGCGCAGGGAGGCAAGCGGGCGGAGATCGCCGACCGGAAATTTCCGCTCCTCAAGGATCGCGATCATCTCCGTGCCCACGGCACCTGTCGCGCCAACAACCGCGACAGTGTAAGAAGCCTTACGTTGCATGGGCTTATGATACAGCCCGCAGGCTGAGAAAGAAAGGGTTGGACTCGCGCAAACTTGTCTCGACACCCAAGGTATGGTATGTCTAGAGATGAATAGATACATATACCTAATTTAATTACACGCAGGTAAATAACGAGGCACGGGTTCTTTAGGAAGGACACCATGAAAAAAATCTTACTGGTCAGCGTGGCTCTGTTGATGCTGGCTTTGCTCAGACCCGCTTCTCCCGTCTTGGCGGCATCCTCAGACGATATCGCGCGCGATCGTCAGGAGTTTCAGAGGCTGGAGCTTAAGATCAAGGACACCGTTGCGATGATGAAGCAGGCCAGCCTTGCGGGGGACGAGAAGAGGGTCAACGAACTTGGCAAGACTGCCAACGCGCTCGCGTACGAGCAGATGGAGGTGGTGAAGCGGCAGCGGGCACGGGCACAGGTGCGGCCACAGCAGCCGGAACGCCACGACAAAGTGAAGAGTTTGCGCTGACAGCCAGGTCGTGGAATCCTCTCCAACCGATCAAAACTTGGCGTCATGCAAGGCGACGACCATCAGATTAAACGGAGAAAACAATGAAACACACTTTGATGATGGCCTCAGCCCTGTGGACGTTGACACTCCTCGGAGGGACTTCTCCCGTCATGGCGGCATCCTCGGACGATATCGCGCTTGATCGTCAGGAGCTACTCCAGGACCGCGAAGAAATCCGCCAGAATAAAAAAGAGATGCGTGAGGAGATGGAGCAGCGACGTCAAGACCGCAAGCAGCTTCTTCTAGACAAACAATCGGGAGCGAGCGAGGCGACCCTTGCGGAAGACCGGAAAAAGCTCCGGGAGAATGCCAAGGCGATCGAGCAGGACAAAAAGGAGCTGCGGCATGACCAGCGGGAGCGGCGACACGATCGTCGTGAGATGCGCCAGGACCGGCGCGAGAACAAGTAGCGGCACGACAGCCTGACGAGGCGTCTCGTCGGGCTTACCGAGAGAGTCCAGCCTGATCGAGAAAATCCCTGGCGACTTCCCGCACCGGTCGATGTTGCCCATCGACTTTGTAGTTCAGGTTTTGCATGACGGCATCGGTGAACTTACCGGAAAGCTCTGCGAGCGCTTGGCGTAATGTTGGTCGTGCGTCGAGAACACCGGTCCGCGCCACAATTGCCGCTTCATAAGGCGGAAAATACCGCTTATCGTCCTGAAGCACCTTCACATCCAGAACCGAAAGTGACCCATCCGTCGCGTTGCCTGCGACCATATCCACCTGTTTTTGCTCTAACGCTTTGTAAATGAGGCCCAGGTCCATCGTGCGCACCGAGCCCTTGAGCGGCAGCCCGTACGCCTTCAGCAGGCCGGTCAAGCCATCCGGCCGCTGTTGAAATTCGTATCCGACGCCAAGCACCCAGCCGGGCGGGTACTGGGCGGCGTCACTTATCGTATTCATGCGGCCCTGTCGCGCCGTGTCTCCGCGGATGACCATGGCAAAGGTATTATTGAAGCCCAGCGCCTCCAGCCATTCGATGCGGAAGCGACGTTGATATTCGGATTTGACCTGCTCAAAGACCTGCCGCGGATCGGACGCGGGCGGCAGTTTCAGAATTGATGTCAACGCGGTGCCGGTATACTCGGGATACAGATCGATGTCTCCGTGCACGAGAGCTTGATGAGCGAGCAGAGTGCCCCCGAGGTTCAGCCTGCGATCAACCTTGGTGTGTAACCGGTGCTCTATATGCTGCGCGAGAATCTCTCCGAGAATGAGCTGCTCGGTGAAGTTTTTCGAGCCTACGATCAGCGGCCGCTCCTTTGAGCAGCCGGGACTCCACATGGTCAGGAAGAGGAAGAGACTCGCTGTGATCAGACCGCGGAGAATTTGCGCTCGATCCATCCAAGTCCCCCATCCGCCAGAAGCGCGATGACAGCCGCCGGAATTGCGCCGGCCAAAATCAGCGTCGTATCTACTGAAGCTAGGCCGCGAAAGATGAAGACCCCCAGTCCGCCGCCCCCGATGGCCGCGGCGATCGTGGCCGTGCCGATCGTGGTGACGGTCGCGACCCGCACGCCCGCCAGGATGGTCCTCGAGGCGAGGGGAAGCTCCACCTCCAACAGGAGCTGACGCTCGGTCATTCCCATCGCGACGGCAGATTCCCGAACGGCGCGGTCCACCCCGAGGATGCCCGCGAGAGTGTTGCGTAAGATCGGCAAGAGCGCGTAGAGCACGAGAGCCAGAATCGCGGTGTGCTTGCCGATTCCACCAATAAACGGGACGGGGATTAAAAAGCCAAACAATGCCAAACTTGGCACTGTTTGCATGATATTGGCAAGTCCGAGGACCCATCTGCGCCACGGTGGCCTCCTTGTGAGCAGGATGCCGCCGGTGATCCCTACGACGCAGGCAACCATCATCGAAATGAGGACAAGCCACAGATGTTCGAGCGTCAGATCGAGAACTTCACTGGCAAGGCCGTCCACTTAGCCTTCCGTTTTCACGTCAAGGCATGCCAAAAACGCCCTGGCTTCAGGAGTCGAGGCACGGCGAAATTCATCCGGCGTTGCCAATAGGTCAAGCTGTCCGTTATGCAGAAGCCCGATGCGGCTCCCGAGCAGCAAAGCTTCCCGGACGTCGTGGGTGACGAACAGGGCCGTCTTGCTGAACTCCCGCCTGAGGGCTAGGAACTGTTGTTGCAGCTCCACCCGCGTCACCGGATCGAGGGCGCCGAACGGCTCATCAAACAGTAAGAGCGGCGGATCCGCAGCCAGGGCGCGGGCAACTCCGACCCGCTGGCGCTGCCCGCCGGATAATTCCCGAGGATAGCGCCCGGCGAACTGCACGCTCGGAAGGCCGACCTGCGCGAGCAGGGTCTGTGTGCGTTCTTGAACAGCCGCGGGCGGCCAGCCTTCCAGGCGCGGCACCAGGCCGACGTTGTCGGCGATCGTGAAGTGAGGGAAGAGGCCGACATCCTGAATCACATAACCGATGCGCCGCCTCAGGCGAATGGGGTCCCAGCTGGTGGTTGGGATTCCTTCCACGAGCACTTGTCCGCCTGTCGGCTGCAGCAGGCGATTGACCATCTTCAGTGCTGTGGTTTTGCCCGAGCCGCTGCGACCCAACAAGACCAGCGTCTCTCCGCCATGCAGATCGAAGCTCAGGTCTTGGAGCAGCTGTCTGTTCCCGATTCGATACGACACGTGCTGAAAGGAGACGACCGAGTTCACGCCCGCGCAGACAACTCGTTCGCAGCAAGGCAGAGGTTTTCAGCGAATGCCCATTCTCCGTCCACCCATTGGGCTTCGCAGATGAATCCCGCGCGTTGCGCCATTCCCGGAATCTCGTCGGCGCGGAATTTATGGCAGGCTTCAGTCCAGATCGTCTCCCCCGCTTCGAAGGTGCAGGTGAAGTCCGCGGCGGCAATCGAGACGGTCTGCCGGCGTTTCGATCGCAGGTGCATTTCGATGCGACGCAGTTCCTCGTTGTAGAGCGCTTCATGCTCGAAATTCTCGAGCACAAAGTCGCCGCCCAGCTCCCGATTAATTCGGGCGAGCAGGTTTAGATTGAAGGCGCGGGTCACGCCGACAGGATCGTCGTAGGCGCGGAGCATCGCCTCAACCTCATTTTCCAGGTCCGTGCCGAGAAGCATGGCATCCCCCGGCAGGAGGCACTCACGTATCCGGCGAAGAAACAGCTCAGCCGCAGGCCGCTCGAAGTTGCCGATCGTGCTGCCGAGGAACAGCACCAGTAGCGTTTGTCCCTTTCGACGCAGGCGAGCCACCTCGCCAAGCCCGTCCAGATAGGACCTCTCGAGCCCGACGATGCTGACCGCACCCAACCCAGAGAGCTCTTGTCGACACTTCACAAGCGCAGCCCCGGAAATATCGATTGGAAAGTAGCTGACCGGCTCCCGGTGAGCCAGGGCCTCGAGGATCCAGCGGGTCTTCTTGCCGGTGCCGCTGCCGAGTTCCGCCACCGCGACGGGCGGTGCCAGACGCTCCAAAATATCCGGCGCATACCGTCGCATGAGACGCTCATCGGCGCGCGAAAGGCCATATTCAGGCAGCAGCGTGATGACTTCGAAGAGGGCGGTGCCGATGTCATCGTACAGGTAGATGGAAGGAAGCTCGCGCTGATGGGGCTTGCTCAGACCGGCGCGGACTTCCGCAGCAAACGTGAGCAAGGCAGGTGAAGAAGGGGCAGACATCTTACTCAACGCATCGAAAACCGGCATAGGCATACCGATAGTCGGGTCGAAACCAGTTCCGAAACGAGCGCCGGAGCAGGCACGCAGCCGTCCGCGCCGATCCCCCCTTCAGCACAAAATGACCGCCGCCAAAAAACTGAGCCGAGTAACCCGGGTAAAAGGAGAACGGTTCAAAACCCGTGAAGGGATGGAAGACCGTGGACGTCCATTCCCAGCCATTGCCTACGAGCTGTGAAACGCCAAAGGCGCTATCGCCGGCCGGAGAAGCCGACACTGGAATCGGATCCCACCGCGCGAAGTCGAAGTTGCCCCTCGACTCATGCGGGGGAGTATTCCCCCAGGGATACAAGGATTCCTCTCCGTTCAAGGTTCCGTATGCGGCGCGGTGAAATTGAGCCTCGCTGGGCAAGCTCTTTCCCAGCCATTGAGCGTACGCCTGCGCTTCCGTGTGAGTGACATAGGCCGGCCATTGCAACGGCAGGGGTATCTCTCCGAACATTGTTCGAATTCGCCACTCTCCCCGGTCTTCGATCCACAGGTGTGGAGCTGCCGCGCCGGTACGAACGAACTCCAGATACTGCGCGTTCGTGACCTTGTACTTGGAAATGGCGAACGACGGGACGCCAACAGTGTGAGCGGCGAATTCGTTGTCCCATCCAAACCCGGCGTCCCGTTCCCTGCCCAGGGTGACAACTCCAGGTGGGATCTCAATCATGCGATGAACCGGCGCCGGCCCCTCTCTTGGCGGCTGCGCGAGCGGAAGTTGTTTTCGCTCCGGCGAGAGGTTGTGCAGGATATAGGAAAAGGTCTCGGCGTGCATTAGGCGGTGCTCGATCGCGACCTGCAAGATCTCCTCAGGCGCCTCATCCAGGACAAGGTCTAATTTCTCGCGTACGCGACGATTGTAGGCGTAGATTTCTTTGAGCGAGGGCCAGTCTGAGGCCTGATCTGCCGGCAACTGACCTTGTGGCGGGTCAATGCCGAACGCGAATAGACGGTCCAAGTCGGGCTGAACACCGGTCATGCCCAGAGCACCGGCGCCGATCTGGTTCCAATCAAATGCCTCCAAGTGGCCAAGATAAAAGACCATCCGGTGTCGTTCCGGAACAGGGCGCTCGTAGAGGGATTCCGGCCGTACGAGTCTGAAGAGCTCATCCGTGCGGTGGCGGGAATCCAAAAGCGCTTGTCTCAGAGGGGCGGTCCGTGTGGCCAAATTGTCGGTACGCACGATAATAGAGCCTCCCTTGATGGCACCGGACAACAGAGGACCATACTATCATGCATGGGGGGCTGTGGAGCTACAGACATAGAGGGGAGTACGAAAGGGTAATTTTAACAGGAACATCTGCGGCTGGCCTACCCGTTTGTTGGGGTGAGATATGCTCGGGGCAATAATTCGACTCTGACCCCATCTCAAGCTCACCCCGTGGTCGCGGCAATCATGCGGATGCGATGATTAAATGTGTCGGCGATATAGATATTCCCGGTGCCGTCGAGGGCCACGCCAAAAGGATAATTGAGGCCGCAATGGTTTGCCGGGCCTCCATCGCCGAAGAATTCCGGGGTGCCCTTTCCGGCCACCGAAGTGATGATCTTGGATGTGGGATTCCACATCCGAATCAGGTGATTATCAGAGTCGGTGATGTAGAGTTTTCCATCCGGAGCCAGGGCGATGCCTGCCGGACGAGCGAGGCTCGTGGAAAACTCCTTCGGCATGCCCTGATAGCGATACTCGGTACCGTCACCTGCCACGGTCATGATGGCGCCGCTTAGTATGTCAACCAGCCGGATCCGGCCGCTGAATGTGTCAGAGATGTAGAGATTCCCTTCGGTATCGAGCGCCAAGCCGCTGGGGCCCGATAGGCCGGCTTGCACCGCAGGCTGTCCGTCGCCGTCGTAGTCCGAGCTTCCGTTCCCGGCATACGTGGAAATCTGCCCCGTAGCAAGATCAACCGCGCGCACCCGATAATTCGCCAAATCGGCGATGTATAGGCGACCTGTTCTCTCATCCAAAGCGAGCGCGACCGGTTCGTTCAATGCCGCTTTGTCGGCCGGGCCGTTGTCGCCGCTGAATCGGGGGGCACCGGTGCCCGACACGGTGCTGATCACCCCGCTCGCGGCGTCGACGCGCCGGATTCGGTGATTGAACGTGTCGGCGATATAGAGCGCTCCGCGTGAATCGACGGCAATTGCGGACGGAAAGTTCAGAGTGGCCTGCGCGGCCGGGCCGCCATCTCCCTTGAATCGGCCCTTCTCCGCGGCGCCGGTGACGAAACGGACCGTGCCGCTTTGGTCCGGAAGCTGGACAAACCGGCTTTCTTTCTTCGCGTCCGGATCCGCGAGCGGGTCCTCCTCTAGGGGCGGCCCTGCCGGGACCGGCGCCTGAGCCGGTCGAGGTGCATCTGTGGTAGAGCCAATCCCGGCGACGGTGATGATAATGCCGCTCTGAAGATCGAGCCGGCGAATGCGATGGTTCTCGGCATCTGCGATGTACAGGTAGTTTCCGGCTATCGTGATGCTCTTGGGCTCGTTGAGCATCGCCTTGAGAGCAGGCCCGCCATCGCCCGCATACCCTGGATCACCAGTGCCGGCCACCGTAATGATACTGCCGGGAACTATTCCAACCATGTCACCCTTCGACAGGCCCTTCGACTTGGCTCAGGACAGGCTCAGGGTGAACGGGGTTGCTTCCGCCGTTCGTACTGAGCTTGTCGAAGTACTCCCCGTTATTCATCGTCCAAGCTCTTCGAGGATCAAGCTGCCCATCTTCTGCGTTCCGACGAGCTTGGTCCCCTCCGCCTGGATATCTTTGGTGCGGTAGCCCTGCTCAAGCACGCGCAAAATCGCCGCCTCCACCGCGGCGGCTTCCTTGTCGAGATTGAATGCATGACTCAGCATCATCGCCGCTGAGGCAATGGTGGCAATCGGATTCGCCTGATCCCTTCCGGCGATGTCCGGAGCGCTGCCGTGGATCGG
>DASXSU010000111.1:0-45377 GCA_036505795.1 Nitrospirales bacterium | reverse complement strand
ACTGATGCGCTTTCGGATTGAAACTTCGAGGGGCGAGCAGCTCGACGCCATTTAATTCGCTCCTGAGCTCGGCATACAAGGCGTCCAGCGTGGCTCGGACTTTTTTCATGATCCGCGCCTTGACGCGAAAAAAGTTGTCGTCGGCCATGAGATTCAATTCGTCGGCACTGAAAAAGATCGGCTCCATTCTATTCGAACCCTAGCACTCCCCTATAAGCGATTCAATCCTATCACTCAGACTCTTGACGCGTTCGAAAGAGGCCCCTATGATGCGCTCCATGCCCGCGTCCAGCCGCCGCGTACTCGCGCTCGCCCCTATGCCGCCAGAAAAATCGGCGTACGCGTTGGCCCGCTATAGCCGCTCCGCTGATTCCATCGAGGACAGCCTTCGGTGGGTCCATGGCCACTCCTCGGAAAAATTCTGGGAACAATTTTATTTTGACTATGGCCACGCCTCCATCGCCGATTTGGGCCACGTCATGATTTGCTTCGAGGGCATCTCGGAGCTGGCTGCAATCCACGTTGAAGATGAAGTCTTGTGGGACGGGCAAGCGAAGTCCTCCCGGTATCAAGACTTCGGTCCCGCAGGTGTGTTTGTGCCTGAGGAGATCATGGGCACACCGGTGGAAGCCACCTACCGCGGTATTGCTGCACGGCTTCATCAAACATACGAATCGCTTTACCATCCGATTAAGGACTATTTGTGTAGCGCCACTCCCAAGCCGGATGAAATGAAACCGGCCGCGTATGATCGGACGATGGCTGCGCGGACGTTCGACGTGACTCGATATCTATTGACCCTCGCTTCGCGCACGAACGTGGGCCAGGTGGTGAGCATTCGCACATTGGAAAAGCAGATCTGCCGCCTTCTGTCTCTCCCTATCGCCGAACTTCGCGCGATCGGTGAAGACCTCAAGAGCGCCTGCGCCGCGCCGCCGTTGAACCTATGGGGAGAGATGTCCGGCCAGCCCGCGGGCCTCAGCGAGCCGCTCGCCCCGACCTTGGCGCGCTATGCCAGACCGAACGATTACCTGATCAAGACCTATCCGGAGCTCAAAGAATTCGCCGCGCGTCGGCTTCGGCTCGGTGAGGTTCAGGCAAGTGAGGCCGTGGAACTCATCGAGGCGCATGATCCCTTGGATGAGCTCGCCTCAACGCTCCTGTACAAGGTTACCGTCTATCCTTATCGACAGATCCTTGCCGTCGTGCAAACCTGGACGGAAAAAGACAAGACGGAGGTGATCGACATCGCACTACGCCGCCGGAGCCCCCATGATGAGCTCTTGAAAGAGTTTCATTGCGGGTATGGCTTCACTTTCGACATTTTGATGGACTTGGGCGGGTGGCGGGACCTGCACCGTCACCGTCGCTGCCAGCAGATCCGCCAGGACTTCACCGCTATGCATGGATATGAGACACCGGAAGTGCTTGCGGACGCCGGCGTGGACAGCCGATACCGGGAGACGATGGCCGTGATTGGAGAGCAACTCGAGAGCTTGGCAGGCTCCCATCCGGAGGCTGCAGCGTACCTGACGCCCTTCGGATTTCGTACTCGCTGCCTGTTCAAAATGGACTATGCCGAGGCGGAGTACATTGCAAGGGTGCGGTCGGGCGTCAAAGGTCATTTCTCGTACCGCCGGATTGCATGGCTCATCCAGCAGGCGTTGCAGAGCCGTTTTCCGGCGCTTGGTAGCCGCATCCAGACAACCCCGCCGGGGATGGACGACACTCTTACACGCTAGGTAGTGTTATTTACGTTTGATTGCAACAAGGACGCACCCCAAAGCGGGGCATCCTGCTAAAAGGGGACGTGACACTTCGAGGGGAATGGTTTAGGCTGTACAGCTTACATTCAGATAAGGATGATGCATGCACGTTTCCCGCTTGGTCTTCTTAACCGCAGCGTTTGTTTTCGCGTTAGGGTCAGTTTCGTTCGCACACCTCAAAGACGGCATCGATGCTTATCACGAGGGCAAGTATAGCCTTGCACTACAAGAACTTCGCCCTCTGGCGGAAGAGAATGATCCTGAGGCCCAGTTTTACATTGGGGTCATGTACGCCAAAGGCAGGGGTGTCCCGCAGGACTATCAGGCGGCCGTCCACTGGTATCAGCTCGCGGCGGAGCAGGGTTTTCCCAAGGCCATGTCCAATCTGGCTGCGATGTATTCGAAGGGCAAAGGGGTGCCGAAAGATTACGCGCAGGCTGTTCATTGGTATCAGGAGGCGGCCGACGAGGAACTTCCCGAAGCTCAATATAATCTCGGTGTGATGTACAAGGAAGGCCAAGGGGTGCCTCGCGATTTAGTGCGGGCTCACATGTGGTTCAACCTTTCCGCTGGCCAGGGACATGAATATGCCTATCAGGCCCGAGCGATGGTGTCCAGGATGATGAAGCCGGAAGACATTGCCGAAGCGCAGAAACTCGCACGAGAGTGGAGAGAAAAGAAGGATGGCTGTAAGGCCGCCTCGCTTGACGATACGCCCTGTCCTTAATTGCTGGTAAGGCCACACACTGCTGGTTATTCTACCCTTAGGGGTGTATGGTCAACACATTACAGACCGTAGTTCCTCTCCTCATCAAGCCGGCGAGCAGTGTAGGAGTGCAGAATGAGCGTCACGGACTTACACTCAAAGATCGGCACCGAGATGAAGATCATGCCGGCCCCGGAGGAGATCAACGCCAAGCGGCAACTCGTCGTCGTCACCCCCAATGAGTGGCGGATTGAGTCCGTTCAAGAGAAACGCGTTGAGCTCAAGAATTATCAAACGGGCCACATCATCATGCTGTCTGAAAGATACATTCGGGCTGCCGATCAAAATAAACTGGACCTCCGGTTTAAAATCGTCCTAAAGGGAAAGCGGACGGTGTTTTAATGCTTTACCTTGAGCACAGGTCTTTTGCATCACTTCTGAAGCAGCCTTCCTGATCTCGCCTTCGGCCTTTCAAGTCCTGAGAGCTTGCAGCCCGCGGATCCTGGGCATATTGCAGAGCATTTCCATTGCGAGCTATGCTTCATGACGCCATGCCTCCAATAAAGGTCGTCAATAAATTCGTGGTGTATAAGGGACTCCTACCGGGGCTTTTTCCTGGTCTCACTCGAGCGGCGAACGGTGATCTTCTGGTCAGCTTCTGTACCCGCTTTGACTGTATGCCGGGCGGCGAGGCCTACCTCCTGCGATCGTCGGATGAAGGAAAGACCTGGTCCTCCCCGAAAGAGATTTTGCGATCAAGCATGCCCGATGGATGCATCAACCTGTCGGTCGGCATGACGACATTGCGCGACGGCACCATTCTTTTTCCCTGTTGCAATGCACGGATCACACGGAAGTGGGATCAGCATGACGCAGAACTGATCATCTTGCGCTCGACAGACCATGGTTACACCTGGACCGCACCGACTCCCATCCCGGTTTCAGTCAAAGAGCCGTTCACCTATGGCCGGATCCTGGAACTATCTAATGGAGATCTGCTCTGTCCGATTTGGGGAAAGCGGATTGCGGAGGAGAATTGGCGAAGTGGACTGATACGTTCCCGCGATGGCGGGAAGACTTGGGGCGACCATCGGACCATCGCATATGATACCGAGGCCACTCCCGTCAAAAAGGTGGCCTCTCAAGGGATACGCGGAGCTGGATTCAACGAGACCAGCCTATTGGATCTTCCAGATGGACAGATCCTGGCGATCCTGCGGCAGCAAGGCGCCCGGGGGTACGAACGGGAATTGTTCAGGTCCGTCTCGGCGGACGCAGGGCAAACATGGTCCGAACCTGAGTCCATTTCGATCTGGGGCACCTCCCCATCCCTGCATCGGACTTCCTCTGGGAGGGTCCTGCTTGGCTATCGCAATCACATAGGCAATCCACAGGGATTGCGTGCGCGAGGTGTAGGAATCAGCATGAGCGACAACGGCGGAGTCGCCTGGTCGGAACACCTCCTCTTGAGGGATCCGAGAGACTATCGTTACGCGCACGAATTTGAGTGCGGGTACCCAGCCTTTCTAAATCTGGAGGACGGCGGCGTGCTTGTCGTCTTTTATAGCTATGATCCCTCTCTCGCCTCAGAACGCTACCTTGCCGCCAACATCATGCGGTAAGAAATGCCGAGGGTCAGCTACTTGCTCTTCGCTTTCTCCTGTTCTGCCTTCGCGATCCAGGGCTGCGCAAAGACCTGCAGGTCGGGGACCAATTCTGTTCCCTTTTTAAAATCTTGGATTCCTTTGTCGAATTCTTTCTGCTCCACGCGAATAATGCCTCGATTGATGTACGCCAGTGCAAGGCGCGGGTTCAGTTCGATTGCCTTATTAAAGTCCTCCAAGCCCTTTTGGGGCATGTCACCTCGGTAGAACGCGGCGCCCCGGACGTTATAAGCCTCAGCCAAGCGCCCATTCAAATAAATTGCTTTCGTGGCGTCCATCACCGTTTCATTCAAGTACTTTCTTTGCAACTGAACGGCTGCTCGGTTGGTGTACGCTTCAGCATCAAACGGGTTGAGCTTCAAGGCCTGGTCCAGATCAGCCAGGGCATTCTCTAGATCTCTCTTCTTGAGTCGGACGAGCCCGCGATTGCTGAACGCGCTGGCGAGCTTTGGGTTGAGCTCCAAGGCCTTGGTGTGATCCACGAGCGCTCCATCCAAGTCGCCTTTCATGAAGCGGGCTCCGCCCCGGTTCGTGTAGGCTTCGGCCAGCGTCGGATCCAATTCGATGGCTTTCGTATGATCTGCGAAAGCTCCGTCAATATCATTCTGCTTGTATCGCATGAGCCCTCGATTGGTATACGCAATAGCATGGTTCGGGTTCAGCTCAATCGCTTTATTGAAGGCGGCCAGAGCGCCATTCACGTCGCCCTTTCCATAGAGCACCATGCCCTTTTTCACCTGGGCGTCGGCCGGATCAACAGCCTTACTGGGGGGAGGCGTTTCTCCCCAGACGAACGGGATTGTGGGCTCCCAAGCCACGAGAACGAGGAATCCAAGAATCATTAGACATGCGCCTGTACGCGTTTGTCGGATCATAGCTGACCTCCTAAAATTGAAATGCATCTGTTCAGGGACTCGCCGTTATTACGGCTTCGGCGCTACGGGTTGACTTCCTGTTGCCGGCGGTGGCGGAGTTTTCTTAAACCAGTTGAAGACCTTACTGAACGCATCGGGATACACAATGGGGACACTCAGCGCAAAAGCCATGTCTGGAGCATCCCGCGTGATACCGATCTGTCCGGTAAAATACAGCGTGACGCGAGGACTGAGCACCATGTTCATTCCCAGGATGAGCTGACCGACATTTAGATGGGAATCAGGAATCTTCTGCCCGTTGGCGGTTGTGCTCAAGGTCACGGAATCAGCAAAGGCGAAATTCATCGAGACTTGTCTGTTCAACGACAAGGTCAGGCCAAGGCTAAAGTTAAAGCTGCTCACCGGTCCGAGACGGGTCTGAAGGATCTGGGGCTCGAACACGACGCCTCCCTCGGAGGGGCTGCCGGCAATCTGGATTAAGCTCTCCGTGCTCGCCGGGGTGTAGCTGTAGCCGATGCTGCCGACAATGATCGCGGGATCGAGCGCTTTAATGGCCGTCAGGCTGCTCTCTGCTCGCCATCGTCCGGAACCCACGGCTTGTCCCTTTTCATTCAAACGCCGGATGAACTCTTCAATGCTGACAATCGGTCCCTCATTTGCGATCTGGCTAAAAATGTCGAACTGGCTTCTGCCCGTGGGCGCGGTCGCGCCCAGCCGTAAGATCACGTCAGGGTATCCTCCACGTTCATAAAGAAGCTGGTAAGACAGCCCGACTGAGATATCGCCGATGCCCAACTGCTGGCTGCTCTCTTCTACCTGCCCGGCTTGCGCGGTGTTCGCACGTACCTTGGTCACAGTCTGGAAAATGGCCGGAACCCTGACATCCAATTGAACGTTTCGCATAAGTCCGTAGCGAACTGAAAGCGCTGGAGAAGTAATCTGGGTCGTTGTCTTCTCCGATTCGAGAGTGCCGAGTATGATCAACGGAAGGATGCTGAACCCGCTCAGGATCAACCGGGTGTTCGTGGCGTAGGTATAGCTGATGCTTGGCTCCACGACGAGAGTGTCGGGCGGAAGTAATATGCCTCCTTGCTGCACCGATACGAGCGGGACTCGTGAGACCTCGCGTTCTTCTTCCTCGGCCGGGGCCTTGGCTGCGCCTTTGGCGGCACCAGCCGCAGGGGTGGTACTGCTCGGTGTCTGAGCAGGCGCACTGGGGGCTGAACCCGCCGCGGGCGTGGTACTGCTCGGTGTCTGAGCAGGCGCACTAGGGGCGGAACCCGCCGCGGGCGTGGTACTGCTCGGTGTCTGGGCAGGCGCACTGGGGGCGGATTCCGCCGCGGGGGTGGTACTGCTCGGAGTCTCAGGAGACGTACTGGGAGTTACTTCTGCCGGCTTCGTCGGCTCAGCCTGGACAAGGAGCGGCAGGGGGCCGGGGCCGGCCCAGGTGGGCGACGCTAGCAGCCAAACTACGGAAACCATTGCTACCAGCCGCCTTACCATTTGGGGATGCCTTATATAATAATGAGGAGAAAGCCTGAGGCGCACGCTACTCAGGGGGCGTCGGAATGTCAATGCATGTTCTTAGGGAAGAAAGGGGAGCGTTCAGCAAAAAGTAGGGGATCACAAGGACCATGCCTAATTATTGCGGCTTGCTTGTGATCGGCGCCCCGTTCTTAGGTGAAAAATCCATAAAGTTTCCGGCGGGGCGCCCAAGCTGAATGCCACCGGCGAACTTCTGAACATTGAAGATCGTCACGAGATTGACGCCATCTTGGTTTTGAAAGGTCGGCTCGAGACGGGGAACATCGTTCGGGGACGCAGTGTGCCAAAATGGCTGCTGCCGCCATCCCTGGGCAAGCGGATCACTGGGTTTGGGAATCAACAGCGCCTTCGAAGGAGGATTTTCGTATTGTGCATTGGCGTTGGTATCAGCCCCGGCAGCTGAGAGGCGGTCCAAGTCGACATCTGACTCTTGGCGCGCGGATTTTTTTGAGTCCGTGCTTGTGCCTGCCACCGCACTGGGTTTCACGACAAAGCTAATCCCATCGATCCAGATCTCCAGAAATCGATTCAGCGACATCGTCGTATTGCCCAAGGCTGGATCCGCCAGGAGGATGCGGTCTCCCTCTACGCCTTTCACCACCACGAAGTGATTGAAGTCCATGGGTTTGATGGGCACCAGCACCGGGACGCGGTCGGTATAAAGTAGTTCGAGAAGATCAACGAGGTTCATGCCTTTGTATCCGACGCTCTTATAGCCTTTTGCCCGGGCGGCACGTTTCAGGTCGAGCAGCGTAAAGCCCTTGCGCTTAAAATATTTCTTATAACCTTCGTCAGGAGTCTGACCGAAGACGAAGATGAAACCGATAATCTCTGCCTCGGTGACCGACTCTTCAAAGCCGTATCGCAACACCGTGGCCAAGGCTGCAGCGCCGCATGAATAATCCAGATTTTGAACGACCACGTTCTCCCGGCGTAGCTCAAGCAAACTCTTGATCGGCTTTCGATATCGGGTTTGGCCGACCAAGACTTCTACCTCAGCTCCCCAGGCCGGCGCTGTCCCCGATATTATGAAGACGACGGCAAGTAGGACGGCAATGAGGCTGCTCATTATTTGACCTTTAGAGTTATCGGAATTCCGGTGTTTGTTTGCGTCAGCGTTGTGGCTGTGCAGTACACACACAGATTCATATTAAAGATCATGTTTTGGACGTTGAAGATGTTCTTTGAAAAGATGGTTTGGCCGTTCATGATGGTCGAGGACGTGGGCGACGGCGACATCAGCACACTCCCATTTCCGGTGACCGCGCCCGTATTGAACGATAAGTTCACGCTCCCGTCAGATTGAACTGTAGCCGTTGTTCCTGGCGCGATTGCGACGGTGGGTATTGCAGGAGCGGCGGCAAGGGCCGGGGCTGCTGGCGTAGCCGGGATCGCCGGTTGTGCCGGGATTGCTGGGATTGCGGGCGTTGCAGGGATTGCCGGCTGTGCGGGAGCTGCCGCGACCGCCGGTTGTGCAGGAGTAGCCGGTTGTGCCGGAGTCGCCGGAATAGCCGCAACGACCGGTTGTGCCGGAATCGCCGGGATTGCCGGCGCGACCGGAATCGCCGCCACGACCGGTTGGACCGGAGCCGCCGGAATGGCCGGCACGGCCGGAATCGCCGCCACGACCGGTTGGACCGGAGCCACCGGGACCGACGGAATCGCCGCCACGACCGGTTGGACCGGAGCCACGGGAGTGGCCGGCACGGCCGGAATCACCGCCACGACCGGTTGGACCGGAATCGCTGCGACGACCGGTTGTGCTGGAATAATCGGAATGGCCGAAGCAGTGGGTGTCGACGGCAGCGCGGCAACCACAGGCGTGATTGGTACTGACGGCAGCGTCGCCGGCGCAGGCGCATTGGCGGCCACTGGAGCGACAGCAACGCTCGACAGTACCGGAGTTGTCGCCACAGTTGGTGCCGAGGGTAACGTTGCAAGGGTCGGCTGAGTTGCCGTCACTGGCGCAACCGGCACGGTTGATACGGTCGGTTGAGTTGCCGTCACTGGGGTGACCGGCACGCTTGATACAATCGGTACTGTGGTCACAGTCGGTGCTGTTGCCACGGTTGGCGGTGGTGGCGGCGGCGGCGGTGGCGGTGCCGAAGCTACAGTGGGCGCCGTGGTGACCGTAGGCGATGTTGCGACCGTCGGTGCACTCGTTGGGGGCGCAGCGACTGATGGAGAATTTCCGCCCGCTGCTGATCCCTGTAACCCAGGTGGCGATGGCACACTTAGGAGGACCGGAGCAGCCGGAGTTGTGAGGACAACTGGTGCGTTTGCGATCGCCGGACTAGGTGGAGCGGCCGGCACTGCAATTGCTGCTGTGTACGTCGGTATGACAGGAATAATCGGCGGAGGGAGCGGCGCAGGGGCATCCCCCTGCGCCGTGACATTGTCCAGTTCCTCATCCGTGAGTACCTGTGCGCCTAGAACCAGGTTGGGTTCCAAGGCCAGGAGCACAGCGATGACGGTTCTCAGAACCGGCACCTTGACGTCAAATCTCATTTACAGGTCAGCTCCTCATCCGTGAGTACCGTGCTCCTCGGACCAGGGTAGTTCCAAGGCAGGAGCACAGGATAACGGTTCTCAGAACCGGCATCTTCACGTCAATCTTAAATAGTGGGCTGACGATCCGTTTTCTGGCTACTGATCAATCCTATTGATTCAGATGAGTGATATTGGTGGCCAAGTTGCTTGTGGTGCCACTTGAACCGACCAAGGGAGTGCCACGGAATTGGATGCCTGTATTGACCTGCTTGATGACACCTGGGCCTGCGCTTCCAAGCGGATTCGTAAATGGATCACTGCTGTTTCCAGGGATCAAGTTCAGCTGCGCCGCGGCAATGTTGAGGTTCAACGCCATCTGGGCGCGGCCCACCACATTGCTGACGAACAGGGCGGAGATATCGCTCTGCGCTTGAGATTGTGCGAACTCCAGTTTATACGAGGGCGCGTTGTCGACAGCTGCTCTTGCGCTGCCACCCGAAGACTCAGCGTTGACAATGACGTCCGCGGAAGCGCTCGCAGCCGGAGAGATGGCCGTGGAAACCGCGGCTGCCGCATTCCCTTTCACGTCCACCGCAGCCTTCGCAAATGGACCGTCGCCATGCGATCCGATAGGATTACAATTGCCCACGCCGGCGCAGGGAGCCGCGGCGGCAGACGCCGACACGGTCTTCACGGTATTGGGATCGGGCAAGGTGCTGCCCCAGCTCTGGAGACTGAAGTTCCGTTGATCGGTGCCCGCGACGTTTTGGGAGGCGGACAAAACGTTGAGGTTGACGAGCAATTGCAGCTCACCAACCACATTTTGCACGGTCAGCGCGCGAATTCCCGACTGCGCGTGAGGGACATCGAACAAGAGTTCGAAGTTGCTGCTGTCGGAATAGGCGACTTCAGAGTCCGTTGCGCCTTTTGCTTGAAGCACGACCGGATCGCCGGAAGCCGACAAGCGATCCATTTCGTCATCGCTGAGCGACTCGACCGCAAAACCCGGAGTTGCGACGAATAGTAACCCAACAACCGCGACACCTAAAAATCTATGATTCATGAGCGTTCTCCTTTTTTCCGCGACGGTAGGAACCACCTATCATTTTGCTGCTTCAAACACACACCACTGCTAAGAAACGGGGGAGGCCTGCGCCTCCCCCGCCAAACACGATACAGGTTACTGAGGTCTGGAGTACGGAGTGCCGCGGAATTGATTGATCACGTTCCCCTGACCTCCACCATTTGCACTCCCATTGACCGAAACGTTCCCGGCGCCTGGGAGACCTGTCGAGACGCCGCCGGAAATATTCACGCCGTTGGCGACCTGGTTCATTCCGGACACGTTATTCACGATCAGAGCGGACAAGCCCTGCTGCGCCGTGTCCCTGATATCCATGGCAATGACGGTCACCGGCGCGTACAAGATTGAGCCATCTGACACGAGCACCTGATCGGAATAGATCGACCTCCTGATCGCCGGTGTACTCACCGCTGAGGCTGCGGCCGAAGCCGAAGCATTGCCGCCCACCGGCTTGCAAATCAGGGCGTCACGACCGCAACTTGCGTCTCCGCCCGGCGCGCTTGCTGAAGACGTGGCCGTCACAGCAGTACCTTTCACGATGTCGGCATCATAGGTGGATCCCCAGCTCTGGGTAATGTTGTTGTCCTGACGACCAGCGCTGCTGCCAGACGCGATGTTCATTCCGTTGCCGGTCTGGTTCTCGCCTGCGATGTTGTTCAGGATCAGAGCACGAAGATTCTGCTGAGAACTATCCTCGATGCCTAGAGCAATCTGGGTGACCGACGCATCGGTAATTCCTGGTCTCTTGACAATGTCGCTTGCCGTTCCATCTGTATTGCCGCCGTTTCCACTAATAAGCACGACCGGCTGGCCGGCTGCCGTCACCTCGTCCAGTTCCTGATCAGGTATCACTTGTTTTGCGGCGTACGATGGGATCGCCATCGCAAGCGCGAGCGCAAGACTCCCAATCCCGAGCAGGAATTTTCTATATTGCATCGTCATTCTCCTTCTTGGGCTGCCGGCAGCTCCCATATAAAGAGCTGCCGGGCAGCGTTCAAGAGTCCTTAGTTAGGACGTGCGAACGGTGTTCCACGGAACTGATTGATGATGTTGCCTTGACCAGCCGCAGATCCGCCACCGGTGACGGCGACGTTTCCGCCACCCGGCGCGGGACCGGTTCCCACGTTACCGGCAATGTTCAGGGCTGTTGCGACTTGATTCAGACCGGACACGTTGTTCACCACAAGGGCGGACAACCCTTGCTGCGCCGTGTTCTGAATGTCCATGGAAATGTGGGTCTCTGGTCTATAGTCCACGTCACCGTCCGCCAGGAGAATCTGGTCGGCGTAAATGGACGATCTGATGTTCGGCGTAGACGCCGACGCAGAGGCCGTCGCCGATGCCGAATTGCCGGCCTTGGGTACGCAGATGAGGGCACCCGCGTTGCATGTTGCTTTTCCGCCCTCGGCGGTGACTGACACGTTTGCACTCGCGCTGGCTGATCCGAAGAAATCTCTGTCATAGGTGGATCCCCAGCTCTGCGTAATGTTGTTATCCTGCCGTCCGCTACCGGCGCCGGACGCGATGTTCATGTTCGTCGCGACCTGGTTCTCGCCGGCGACGTTGTTCAAGATCAATGCTCGGAGATCGTGCTGAGCATTATCCTCGATTCCCAGGGCGATAGTGGTCTCTGCGCGCTGATCAATGTCGTCACCTTTCAACACGATGGGCTGGCCCGCGGCCGTGACCTCATCCATTTCGTTATCCGTAATGACTTTTTTACCCGCATACGATGGCGCAACCATCGCCGCGGTGAGAATAAGACTGCCTATTCCTAACATCAGTGTTTGATATCCAGATCGCATTGCCAGACCTCCTTCATAGACTAGGGTTGGATATGTTCGTAAACTCATAGCTTCCTCCCTGCCCCTGCCTAATGTGCGAAGGCTGGACGGAGGTCATCAGGCCGAGAATACGACGTGCCGCGGAACTGGTTGGTGATGTTCCCTTGGCCCGCCGTCGCAGATGCTGACGTGACTGAGACGTTGCCAGCACCGACGCCGCCTGTCCCGACGCCGCCGGCGATGTTGACGCCGTTGGCGACCTGGTTCAGACCGGACACGTTGTTGACCACGAGCGCGGACAATCCGATCTGCGCAGTATCCCGAACGTCCATGGCAATGCTGGTAACGGGACGATAGTCCACGTCATCGTCGCCCAACACGATCTGGTCGGCGTAAATGGACAATCTGGTGGCTGGGGTCACAGAGGCCGACGCTGTCGCCGAGGCCGAAGCATTCCCGCCTACCGGCTTACAGATCAACGCGTCACGACCGCACGTGGCATCTGCGCCGTTCTTACTCGCCGTGGTGGTCGAAGACTTGGCCGAACCGGGTACGATCTCGCGATCATAGGTGGCTCCCCAGCTCTGCGTAATGTTGTTATCCTGACGACCGGTTGAACCGCCGGACGCGATGTTCAGGCCCGTACCGACTTGGTTCTCACCGAGCGTGTTGTTCAAGACCAATGCGCGAAGGTCTGACTGCGCATTATCCTCGATGCCCAAGGCGAGAATGGTCTCATCGCGAACGTCAATATCGCTGTCACTATTTTTAATTACGATCGGCTGGCCGGCCGCAGTGACTGCGTCCATTTCGCCGTCGGTAATCACTTGCTTGCCTGCATAGGTCGGGGTGGACATCGCCGCCGCGAGGGCAACTGCCGCCACTCCCAGTATCCATTTACTTCCAGACATGGTAACCTCCTTCATGGTTTAAAATCGTTGTTCAGAAACATGCAGTCTAACTTCTCACTGCACTTCTCGACTTTCGGCCTAACTTCTCTTCTTCACCTCCTTCCTCGACCGCGAAGTCGCTTCGTGAACGGCGCTTGTGCCGTCATCTCCCCTATTGTTCACGGTGCTGATTTTAGGATTGGATAGGAGAGCAGGCATAAAGACACGTCTCTCTGCTACGCACAAGCACGCGGGGTACGGTGAAGCAAGAGCTGTTCCAAGGACAGAAGTCATTGAATTTTTGCGACCACGAACTTATCTCTTTGTCGTTTGTAACGTTCAGTGACAGTCGGAGGCGTCATCCGAGAACCGCCGGGATGCGCAATTCGCAGTGAATTGGGAAGGTTTGGGGAATGGGTCAGGCAAGGCGACGGCGCGATGAAAAAAACTGTAACGCCGCGTTACGAGTTGGTTCTGTATGGATTGACGGGGACGCGAAACTTGCGCAGATACCGATAAAGGGTGGGCCGGCTTATCTGTAAGATTTTGGAGATCTGACTGATATTTCCATCATATTGGGCCATGGCTTGCACAATCATATCGATCCTCTGCTGCTGCTCTTTTCCTTTCAACGAAACAACAGGCTCTTGCTGGTCGTTATCGGCCCGCGGAAGATCTAGGTCCTTTGGCGTCAAGTACACGCCCTCCGAGAGTACTACCGCCCGACGGATCTTGTTCATGAGTTCCCTGACATTGCCTGGCCAGGAATGCGCCTGTAGAGACCCAATGGCGCTGGGAGTGAAACCCTGGATCTTCTTGTGCTTCCGATCGCTGATCCGTTTCAGGAAGATCCAGGCCAGGAGCAGAATATCCTGCCCTCGCTCGCGAAGCGGCGGTAGGTGGAGATCGACGACATTCAGACGATAATAGAGATCCTTCCGAAAGCTTCCTTGGGCAATCGCCTCCTTGAGATCGCGGTTGGTTGCGGCCACAACTCTCACATTCAGCTTGATCTGCTCGCGTCCTCCGACTCGCTCAATCATTCCATCCTGTAGGAATCGCAAGAGTTTGACTTGCGGGCCCGGCGGCATTTCACCTATTTCATCTAAGAATAGCGTCCCTCCGTCGGCGCTCTCAGTCCTTCCTTTTCGCTGTTGAATAGCCCCGCTGAAAGAGCCCTTTTCGTGACCGAACAACTCGGATTCGAGAAGCGTCTCGGGAATAGCGGCGCAGTTAATGGCGACAAAGGGGCCGTCTCGGCGTTGGCTGCGGTTATGGATGGCACGCGCCACCAGTTCTTTTCCGGTCCCGCTCTCCCCCCTAATTAAAACCGGCACATCCGCGCTTGCCACCTTGCGTATCGCCTCAAACACTTTGCCCATGCATGGGCTTTCTCCCAGGATCTCATCGATCTGGTCGGTCGGCCCCTCTTTCCACATGCCCTCAAACCGCGCGGGGAGAGCCTCGTTAACCAACACTTGCAGGATGGAGCTAGATCCATTGTTGTTGGAGAAAATGATCCTTCCGCTGCTACCGTCTAATCTTCGAATTTCCCACAACACTCGTCCATTGCCCGGCTTGGTCACAGCGACCTCCCGGCAATCTCGGTCGTTGCCTTGACAAGTTGAAAGGTTCTGTCTGCTGGAAACGCAGGGCGAACTGAATCGCACGGTGAGACATGAGGCCGCGCCAGTGGCTTCCCGCTGGTGCCGGAGTTGGAGTCGAGGTTTTGAATTACTTTCACCACGAAAGTACGCCCTTAGTCTGTCTATAAGCCAGAAAACACAATAAGGCGCGTTAGAATGGTTTAGACTCGAAGAACATGCAACAAAACTAAGGATATGTCCCCCCTAGTCCGGTGGGACACAACCGGTGGGGGGCCTACCCGGATGGGTTGATCGGCGAATTTCGTTCCGTCAGGAAGTCACGCTTGGATGAGGAACGATCAACTGCCTATATACGTAGGTACTATAGAGGTGTGCCCCATACCTTGTCGACCTCCTGCAATTCGCATCAACGTCGTAAACCCAGCTGGCAATAAGAATGCAATTTGCGCTCCGTCGGCCGGGTTTCGCGAGGATATCGAGACGGATGCGGTCCGCTTCTGCAACCGTAACTAAGAAGGCTCCGCCATCGAGCGCGGGTAGGACTGTGGCGTTCTTGACACGCGGCCATCAGACGCGAGAGCTTCATTCGTTACTCAGCATTCATTACCCAACATTACCCAACTTAAGCTACCCCTGCCATACACTCTAACTAGCCATGCATGCTAAAGAAAACCCCCCGAACCGAAGTCAACGTCCCTCCTCACTCTGGTCTCTCCCGTTTCACCATCGTAATCAAGTTAAGCGACTCACTGAGGAATGCCCGCACTGCGCCCGCGGATGACTTGACGGCCCTCTGGAAGACCGGTATAAGTGCGTGGCTTACGTCAACCGCTTGTACTCCTCGACGTGTGCGCCCGTAGCTCAATTGGATAGAGCATCAGACTACGGATCTGAGGGTTGGGGGTTCAAATCCCTCCGGGCGCACCAAATTAATCAAGTAGTTATGAAACTAGATGGTAGGATACTCCCGCCCATTCTTCGGCGCGGACGAAAGTTCGCAGATTTTTCTGAAACTCCGGCCTAATAGATATACTACCTACGAAGGTTGGTATTGTAGTAAACGCTTCTGGGGGGTCATTCTTCCTTACCAGTAGGGATAATTCCCGCAGATGCATAAGCTGCACGTGACTTCTCTTCCTCCGAATACCACCAGTGAGGATCTGCGCGATGTCTTCGAACGGATTGGCCCCGTTCTACATGCCAACGTCGTGAACGATCGCAATGGTAACTGTATCGTGGGCATCGTGGAGATGTCCTGTGCTCAAGATGTGGAAGAAATTCTTACGACCAAGGATCGCATCTCGATCGGTGGCCGACGACCGAACATTTGGAAGGCCACCGAGGATGCGACCATTGGCCAGCGGATTACTGCGGAGTACACCGGCATCCATCTCGAAGAGTGCAAAGGCCGGTGGTACGTGTTTGAGGTCAGGGACGGCCATTTGCTGTGGTGTCGCATGCTGACTCAACACAAAGCAGCCACGTTTTACAGGCAATATCTCGACCGCTCCAACGCCTAAATCCGAACTCAACGAGGCCGGCCGGAACTTCTATCAAAACTGTCCAGAGTACCGCCTGGTGGGCGTCGCTGAAATCACTGCATGGGAAAGGTGGATACAGGTTTCGGTCGATGCCGCAACAACCAGCGATCACAGAGGGGTCGCTTGGAGAACGTGTGCCGCGAGGAGCGACGAGGTATCACCAACAAGGCTGGCAGCCCAAACGCTACCATAGCAAGGGTCCAAATAGGGCAAGCCCCTCGCGTGTTATAGGCAACGGTCCAGGAACTGTTAGCGATGGGCTGCTGCTAAGCATGAACACCCATCGTGGAGCAACGCCCCGGGTGTGAGGGGTTATCGCAGAATGACGATAAGCTTAGGCCATCCGTTGTCGCTGCCGGAGGAAGCCTTGCTCAAAACAACTTTTCAGCAGTTGAGCGGCATTGGTTGCCCGTAGCTTCTTCATCATGTTGGCGCGGTGGGCCTCGACGGTCTTATGGCTGATCCTCAACTGCTCTCCGATTTCACGGTTCTTCAGGCCGTTCCAAATAAGATTCAGGACCTGCTGCTCCCGTTCCGTCAAGGAAACCACCCCTTTTGCCTTGCTTTTGGTGAACATATCATCCCTCCCTGGATTTTGAAGAAGTATATATAGCTAAGTGATCTGAATCTGGCAATCCCCCCCTATAGGGGGGGATCCTTAGTTACTCTCTGCCAGGGCTCTTACCTACCGTGAAAAAATTTAGCAGTACTCCCCGTTGAAAAACCATTCTGCTTTTCCCGGCTGTTCCAGTCGCGAGGTGTCTGTCTACCTGAGTTAAGACTCGGCGTCTGACCAACTTTAGTATTAGAAGGATAATAGATGGTATCTCTGACGTTTGAGCAGCCATCTCCCTCTTCTGAGTAACGGAATTGAGGCGGCGCCCCTAGTAAATTTTAATCAGATTCCATGCCGTGAGGTAGTAAATGCTCCCTGTGTGGGTACATTCGGGCCCACATTCGATTCGCGGCTCCCCCGAGCGCGTCACCGTCGTCTTCATGTTTATTCTAGCTTGTATGCTCTCGGTTAGCGTTGACGCTCGTGGCGAAGATTCTCAGTGGACCACAGAACTTCTCAGCGATCTCCACGACCAAAGCCTTATGGCATTTGAAACCGCCGAAAAGTTGGGAAGGAAAGTTGTCGGGCTGGCACCGCTCTTACAATACAGCTCGTCGCTTGAGATGACAGACTTTAATTTAAAGCCTGCGAAGTACTGGTTTGGGATCCGTCTTCCGAAAAACTTATCCAGGCTTCCGACAGCCTATCCGGTGATGAAACCGGATGACTTTATCCGCTGTCAGGGGGTATGGGTCATGCCTCTCGGGGCCGGCATTGATATTCCGCTGCGCAGAGGCTCCGCCTTGACGATTGCCTTTGCAATGAATATTGGCGGGCGCTCTCCATTTGAAAATTTTCTTCCCGGATTAATCGTCGCCTTTCAATATTAACAGCTCCCGGGTGAGGCCACCTAAGGCCTGGCCTCCCCCATTCAAAAGAGATATTTCTAGAACCTGGAACCAACTGCGGGTTTCCACTGGGCATAGTAGGCCTCATACGATCCGGTCCACCTCGCATACCATAAGTCTGCCCACTTGCTGACGTCGCCCTTCATCTCCCCGTACCGCTTTGCATTGGCGATATTAAACTTGTCCTGATCGCCCTTGATCGGCGAGAGATCCTCATCCGTGAATTTTCCCCAGCGCGTTTTAAGATGTCCCTCCAGTTGCTCCCAACTCGCTTTGAACTGCTCGTTGTTCATAACGTCCTCCGTTGTTGTGTCAAACTTTGCTGAAGCTCATTGTTCAATAATATAGAACTTGAAGGCCCACTCCTCATTCGCCATCTGGTGGCGCCTTACGAAGTTTGGGTCTGTGATCCGCCGCATTCATCTGCAATAAAAGCAGCCGTCACTGTGGCGTGGAAGCGGCGGAGACTGAGAATCAATCGCGCTGGGGGGAATCGAAAAGCGCGAGCAATAGGGCAGTCGGCGTGGCTTAGAACGTCATCGTTCGATGCTACGCCTGACAGGGCGGGCCGTCAACCGCTATTAAGACCTATAAACCGGCGAATAATTAAGGTTCTCTAATCAAGTGCCTCCTAATTCGCGAAGCTTCTTGACCTTTCACGTGCCTCCCGTGCTTCGGCTGTCTGTCCCAGTCGCTCATAGGCCTCTGCCATCTTAGCGTAGAGTTGGATCAACCAATACGGCTTGCCGTTATCGTTGAAGGTCTCTGCCTTTTGAAAATTTTTAAGGGCCTCAGAATACCGTCCTTGCTCTAAAAGCACCTCACCGAGGGTCTCAAGGTACACGCCTTGTTGACCGGCACTATTTCCACGTTCGGCCTCGGCAACGGCTGTTCTCGCCAAGGTTTCCGCCTCTCCCAATTTTGCACCTTGCTTTACGTACATGGAGGCGAGGTTGTTTAAGGCTTGGACGCGATGGGAATCGAGAGCAAGCGCCTCACGATAATACTGTTCTGCCGTCTGGAATTGCTCAAGTCCCGTATAAAGGTTCCCGAGAAACACCCTGGCCGTCACTCCATCACGATCAGGGGCGATTTCGATCACCCTCTTGTATTCTGCGATTGCCGATGTAGTTTCACCTTGGGATTCATAGCTCACGCCGAGCGCCAAGTGTTCTTGAGCAGTTAATGGGTCATGAAACTCATAGAACCTAGGCAGAGATGAGCAGGCGGAGATAATGACGAGGAGGACAACGGCAAGCCCAAGGGTCCGCATCTACGCGGCCTCGTCTTGACTCTCGTTCGGTTCGATTAGAAGAGACCAATAATTCGTTTTTGCCCACGCCGCCTTGAAGCGTTCAAAAGGGATGCGTTCGTCCTTGTTGAGGCCGGAATACGTGATGACGCTCCTATCGTCGGGATCCAACCCCACCACGACCAAAAAGTGACCCACGGGCACCTGTTGAATGCCGTAATTCAGAAAGGCAATGACCGGGCGGTTGCGACTTACATGCCTTTCCAGAGATTCCCAGGAGCCATGCTCGATGGTCGCACGAAGATTCTGACCTTTGGCGTATTGCCAGAGGTCCAAACTCAAGGTGCCTTTCATTTGCGGGCGATAAATGTCTTGCGCAATGAGGTCGGGCGTCACGTCCCGGCCCCAATAGTTCAGCACTGCAGCCAACGAGGCGGGCCCACACTGGTATTGAGTTTGAGGATAAAACGGCACCCGATTGACATAAAGTACGCTGCCGAGCAGTGAGGCCTCGAGCTGTTTCGCAAGTGGCGGCTCAGTGGTCCCACAGCCTGTCACTGCCAGGACCAAGCTTATAAAGAGCACACAACCTGCGTTTGAGTTCATCTCTTATGCTCTTTTTGCCAGAAATATGATCAAGAGGACAAGTACGACGACGACCAAAATGCCGATGACGAGTCCTAGATCGCCACCGGCCTGTAAACCATCCAGATTGCTGGCTACATTATGCAACTCCTGCGTCGTCAACTTTGCCATCGATTGTTGAACTTCTTCGACGCTGAGACCAAGATCGCTGAGTCGTTGCATCACTAGTTTGGACTCCAGCACCATCTGGATTTTTTGGATGTCGGCGTCCCGATCCATCCCGATGGATACTCCGGCGTTTTCGAGGTCTGACGGGATCATTACTGCCATCGCGTCGTACGGCAAACAACCGAGAACCAACATGGCGAGGATGAGATAAATCGTCAATGCCTTTCGGCAACACTGTCGCAGTTGTTTCACGGTAAATTACCTCCTAAGGTGGCATTGAAGAGCCGGAGCGCATCATTTTTACTAATCATCTTTACCATGTCAAGTGTGGCCGGCTTAGCCTAAAAGGCGCGCGGGCTGCGAGAATCTCTCCTGAGATGGCTCACGGGACCAACCGACATACTCCTGTGTGAAGAGAATTGTTTCGCGCTTGGAGGTATACACAAGCAGTGAGTCACAGGATTGCGATTCGAGCCCTTTGCTTGGCGAGGGCATTTCTCGTGACGCTGATCTTCGTGACAGCGTCGCCCCTGGCATCGCAGGAAGCCCCCCAACCTCGTACGGAACTGGCCCCTCGCCTCACCGCCATCGCCAAGCTCGCTTCGTCCTCCCCGATGGTGACCGTCCACGAAGGGTGGTTCTTGATGGGCACGAATCTTCCGCACGGTGGTCGCTCCGGGATAGCAGCGCCGTTCGATGATACTGAGCAACCCCAGCGTCGCATTTGGCTTGATACCTTTGAGATCGACCGGGACGAGGTAAGCCTCTCGGAATATCTGTCATTTCTCATCGTGCAGCATCACTCACCATCACAGGAGCTTCAACGCCTGATCTGGCATGTCATCACGGTGCACATGCTCCCGGACTACGTCCTGGCCCGATGGCCGGCCCTGTACGTGACTTGGACCGAGGCAGCGGACTTTTGTCGCGCGCAGGGGAAAAGGCTGCCCACGGAAGCCGAGTGGGAAAAGGCGGCCAGGGGAAATGACGGCAATCTCTTTCCATGGGGTAATGCCAAACCGACATCTGGGTTAGCCGTGTTTGGGCAGCATCATATGCATGAGATCCCTCTGGTTGCGGCGACAGACAGCAAAGAAGAAGGCCAGAGTCCCTACGGCGCGCGGCACATGGCCGGAAATATCGCGGAATGGGTCCAGGACTGGTTCGAGGCCGACTACTACGCCAGGATGCCGAAGCGCAATCCACCAGGCCCGAAGCCGGGCCGCTACAAGAGCGTCAGGGGAGGTTCGTGGAAGAGTAATATCTTGATGTTACGGGCGGCGACGCGCAACGGCGCAGTCCCCGACCAACGTGCGCCCACTATAGGCTTTCGCTGCGCGAAATAGTTGCAAAATCCTATCCGGGCGCCGGGGCGAAGCCTTCTCCACCCCGGCGAGGAACAAATCACTGAACCGCAGGTACGGTAGCAGGAGCAGGGCTCTGGGTTTTCTTTGCATGCTTGCGATGCGTGGTCTTCTTGCTGACCTTACCTTTCACTGGTTGAACATTGTCGGCATTGGCTGGGGCAGCAGGCGCCACGCTGGGCGTCGGTGCCGGAACCGGAGCGGGGGTAGCCGCGAAGACCGGGATTCCAAGCGACAGTCCAAAAGCAAATGCACTTACCACAACAGCTATCTTTTTCATGATCGTCCTCCATTGGTTAATTCGTGAACTGCTAACATCAGCTATAAGCACAGCGGGTGCCATATGGTGACATTCGTAATCCAGAGTATTTACGCCACGAACGGGACAACCGCGCGCGACCGGTGCCTCCGTAGAGGCAGCCAGCGCCCGATGTAGGATTAGAACTGACTAATCTGTCCTTTAAATCTTCAACTAAGGAATACACCATGGGCGAAAGTACAATGCCCAGAACGAGCGGATGAGCCCAGGACGAAGGGGACGGATTTGTGGTAGAAATGGCTGTCCACGAGAGAGCGCAGAACCAAAGGGTGTGAGGAGTCAGAATGCAACCGCCTGATGCTTCCCAGGCAGGGAACTTTATCCGCGAGATCGTGGAGAACGATGTGAAAACCGGCAAACACGGCGGGCGGGTCGTGACACGTTTCCCACCGGAGCCAAACGGGTATCTGCACATCGGCCATGCGAAGTCCATCTGCCTCAACTTCGGGATTGCGCAGGAATTCGGCGGCATCACGAACCTCAGATTCGACGATACCAACCCCACCAAGGAAGACATCGAGTATGTCGAGGCGATCCAGGATGACGTGCGCTGGATGGGCTTCGATTGGCAGGATCGGATGTTTTATGCCTCGGATTACTTTGAGCGTCTCTATCAGTTCGCCGTACACCTGACGGCGAAGGGTAAGGCCTACGTGGACAGCTTGAGCGCGGAGGACATCCGTCGTTATCGGGGCACCTTGACCGAGGCCGGAAAGAACAGTCCGTATCGCACGCGATCGGTTGAAGAGAACCTCGACCTTTTCGCCAGGATGCGGGCGGGCGAGTTCCCTGACGGTACGCATGTCCTCCGTGCCAAGATCGACATGGCTTCGCCCAACGTCAACATGCGCGACCCAACCCTCTACCGCATCCGTCACGCAACGCACCACCGCACCGGAGACAGCTGGAGTCTCTACCCGACCTACGATTTTGCCCACCCGCTCTCCGATGCAATCGAAGGGATTACCCACTCGATCTGCACCCTTGAATTCGAGGATCATCGCCCCCTGTACGACTGGGTCGTGGAGCAGTCGGGCGCCCTCTGTCATCCCCAGCAGATTGAGTTCGCTCGGTTGAGTCTCAGCCATACCGTGATGAGCAAGCGGAAGCTCCTGGACCTGATCGAAAAGAGACATGTCGCGGGATGGGACGACCCGCGGCTACCGACTCTCAAGGGGCTGCGCAGACGGGGTTATACGCCCGACGCGATCCGTGCCTTTTGCGATCGCATTGGCGTCGGGAAGCGGGACGGCGTGGTCGAGATGGCACTCCTTGAGCATTTCATCCGGGAAGATCTAAATCGCCGCGCGCCGCGAGTGATGGCGGTGTTGCGCCCTCTGCGGGTCGTCATTGATAACTATCCCGAAGATCGGACCGAAGACCTGGAGGCGGTCAACAATCCTGAAGACCCGAGCGCGGGCACGAGGAGGATTCCGTTCTCGCGGACGGTCTATATCGAGCAAGACGACTTCCGTGAGGACCCGCCGAAGAAGTTTTTCCGCCTGACGCCGGGACAAGAGGTGCGCCTTCGGTACGCCTATATTATTAAGTGCGTGGGCGTATTGAAAGACGATCGGACGGGCGAAGTTATAGAGGTGCGCTGCACCTACGATCCCGAGACCAGAAGCGGGGGACCGCAGGCCGGACGGAAGGTGAAGGGCACGCTGCACTGGGTCTCGGCCGCGCACGCGCAGGAGGCCGAAGTCCGATTGTATGAGCATCTGTTTCTGAAGCCCGACGCGGGCAATGTCCCGGATGGACAGGACTACACCGCAAATTTGAATCCCAACTCCCTCCTGCGCCTGACCGGCTGCAAGGTCGAAGAAAGCCTCAAAAACGCCGCGCCGTTCAGCCGCTACCAATTCGAGCGGCAAGGCTACTTCTGCGTAGATCCGGAATCGTCCCAGGAAAAGTTGATCTTCAATCGGACAGTCGCCCTGCGAGATACCTGGGGGAAAATCGAGAAGGCCCAACAGGAAAGCTAACGCCGGCGCCCGCCTCATTCGGTACGCGGTATAATAAAAAGATCATGCCTATCCAATCGTTTGAAGCAGAAGTGTGCGGGCACCGAGATTTAACACATGATGTCCGGGAAATCGCCGTCCGGCTGCGCGACCCCGCCACCATAGCATTCAAAGCAGGCCAATTTATTTCGTTTGAGATCCAGCAGGAAGGCAAGAAGTTTCCGCTTACACGCCCGTACTCGATTGCATCGCCCCCCAGCCGGTCGGATACTCTGGATCTGCTGCTCAATCTGGTGCCGGGAGGCCCCGGATCCAGCTATTTGTTCAGTCTCGCGGCGGGAGACGTCACGCAGTTCAAGGGTCCTGCCGGCGCGTTCTATCTGCATGATGATCACAACCGCGATCATCTCTTTGTCGCAACCGCCACGGGCATCGCGCCCTTTCGCTCGATGCTGTTCACGCTGTTTGAGCGGGGCTGCTCATCCGCCGTGACGCTTATCTGGGGGGTGCGCCATCAACGCGACCTCTATTATCAAGACGAGCTTCAGGCCTTGGCCTCGACTCATCCGAATTTCCGATTCATCATGACGTTGTCCCGCCCCGATGACGGCTGGACGGGCGAAAGGGGACGGGTGACACGGCTCGTTGAGGAGCGAATTACTTCGGTAGAGAACCTCGCCGTCTACCTGTGCGGCAACAGCGGAATGCTGAAGGACGTGACTGACGCGGTGCGGAAAAAAGGCCTATGCCCCATATACCGGGAAAAATTCTATGAGGACGCCCCGGCCCCGCCTTGAACCAAGCGTCTTCCCGAAGCTGCCGCTGCCGCTGCCGATTCCTTACGCGCCGATGGAGGCGACCCGCGCCGAGACGCTTCCGGAAGGTGAAGGCTGGCAATTCGAACCGAAGTGGGACGGGTTTCGGTGTCTGGTATTTCGCTCGCAGGACGAGGTGGTTCTCCAGTCCAAGGCGGGCCAGCCGCTTGCGCGATATTTCCCGGAACTGGTCGCCGGCTTTCGTGACCTCCGGGCAGCGGCTTTTGTGCTGGACGGCGAAATCATTGTCCCTGTCAATGGCGTCCTCTCGTTCGACGATCTTCTGCAGCGCATTCATCCCGCAGAATCGAGAATCAGCAAATTGTCCCGAGAAACGCCGGCAAAGTATTTTGCGTTCGATCTTTTATTTGAATCAGGCGCAGGTTTACTTGTAGATCAGCCCTTGAGCATCCGGCGAACACATCTCGAACGATTTCTTGAAGACATTCCTTCTCATTCGCCCATCGAGCTCTCTCCCGCCACGCGCGATCGCGCGCTCGCGTCAGAATGGTTCAAGAAGATGAGCGTGATGGGCCTGGACGGCGTGATGGCAAAGCAGGCGAATGAGCGGTACCACACCGGCGATCGCGAGGCGATGATCAAGATCAAACATTTAAAAACGGCCGACTGTGTTGTTGGCGGGTTCCGCTATTCGGGTGCGAAACTAGGGTCTCTGCTGCTCGGCCTGTATGACGCGGCGGGGCTGCTCAACTTCGTCGGTCATACGTCATCCTTTAGCGATGTGAAACGAAAAGAATTGCTGACAAGCCTCGCCCCGTTACAGGGTGGAATAGGATTCACGGGCAGGGCCCCCGGAGGACCAAGCCGGTGGTCCGCCAAGCGAAACATGGACTGGGTGCCGCTTTCGCCACGGCTGGTATGCGAGGTTCGGTACGATTACTTTTCGCAAAACCGGTTTCGCCACGGCAGCGTCTTTCTGCGCTGGCGGCCGGACAAAGATCCGAAGAGCTGTACAATGGAGCAGGTCTTGCCCCGGTCATCCACACTAATAGAAGGGGGGAGTACGTGCGAATAGGGGGGCATACCATACCCCACCAACAGATGCAGAGCTAGGAGTCGCACTTGAGGGATAAGCTGGAAGGACTTAACCCTTAATGAGGAGTCGACTCCATGACAATCCGTCGTTCTTTTGCACTTCTGCTGCTATGCTTTCCGTTGGCGATGCCCGCACTGGTGACCGCAGAAATGTGGCGGTGTGCGACTCCGGATGGAACTGAGATCTACACCAATTTACCAAAAGAGTATCAAAAGTGTGTGGCGTATGAGCCGGTATCCGAGTTGGGCGTGTTTTCGCGGGTTCCGGCCATCGGCGTTGCGCCTCGCCTCTTACAGGTCGAACCAGTTCAGCCGCCGGAACGCACCAAACTGGTAGAGGAATCCCCTGTTCCCAGCGATATGTCGTTCGAAGTATTCCGAATGCTATCGATCGGTATGCCCGAAGCGGAAGTGCTCGCACGTGCCGGTTCGCCCACCTATATCTCCAGCTTGCCGTTGACGGGAGGGCCCGGACTGATCGCCCCTGTCTCCAACGCGCTGCGGTACAGTTATATCGGTGACTGGATTGTCGTGGTGGAGTTCGATCGGTCGGGGCGAGTCAGCAATTTGAACCGGTTTCGCCCGCGCCCCTGAGGGCAATCAGCCGAGTTGGGCGTTTCCGTCGAGAGGGGGGCGTTTGCGCGCCAGGTAGACCGCAAATACCAGCGCAACAATCACGAGGACATTGAGCCCCACATCCTGCAGGTACCGTTCAAATTGGCCCTGCGAAAGATTTTCGGAGTAGGCCTCCGCGCCTGTCGTGAGGATCCGCCGCGTTGACGCAATAATGCCGATATAGAGGAACGGCTCCAACGTAATCACGTAGGTTTTAAGAAAATTAATGATCGTGCGGAAGAGTTCCAGAAGGATGACCACCAGCAAGAGATCGTGAATCATCGCCAACACCGCCGGCAGCACGCCCTTCGCAAACGTTGTGATGAACGCGTACCAGGCGTGAGTAAACACAATCATCCCGAGGACGAGGAAGCTGAAGCCCGCGGTGACATAGCCCATCCCGTCGAGCGTTTCCATCCACCCGATCCAAAGATTGCGGCGTACTTCTCTCACAGCGACGGAGACTAGCATAGGGGTCGCGGCTGGTCAAATCCTTAACAAGAACCACTGAAGTTGTCGCGTGTCGGACTCTATGGTACGCTTGGCGAACGAAGCTCCATGCGTTTTCTCTCTACCCGCATCAGACAGCGATGGATCGTCTTTACAACCATTTTGGTCGTGACGTGCGGCCTCCTGGCATTTCTTGTGAACCCCTCGCATCCCTCCGCTCAGGAGCACTCGTTCCGACCGGCGCTGCCGGGCTATGAGTATCATTTTCCTTCGGACCATGGCAGCCATGACGACTTCCAAACCGAATGGTGGTACTACACCGGACATCTGTTGAGCGCCGATCGCCATCGATACGGCTATCAGCTCACCTTCTTTCGTCGCGCCATCGCCTCCGAGCCCGTGCGGCGCAATCCCTCCCGATGGGCCACGCGGAATATCTATTTCGCTCACTTTGCCGTGACGGACGAAGACCACGGAACGTTCCGCTTCTCCGAGAAGATGTCCCGCGGGGCACTCGGGGCTGCGGGCGCCGAAACCGGCAGGCTGGCGGTGTGGATCGATGACTGGCGCGCACACGGCAATGCAACCGGCCACGTCCTCCACGCGGGAGACGAAGGCAGGGTTCTGGATTTGACACTCACGCCTGAGAAGGAGCCCGTCGTGCACGGACATCAAGGGGTGAGCCGGAAAGGCGAGCGCGATGACCAGACCTCCCATTATTACTCATTCACCCGCATGAAAAGCCAAGGCACGCTGGTGCTTGATGGCCAAGCCATCCCGGTCACAGGGCTGAGTTGGATGGATCACGAATTTGGGACCAATCAATTACGGGAAGAGCAAGTAGGTTGGGACTGGTTCTCGCTCCAAATGCAGGACCACAGTGAACTCATGTTTTATCAGATCCGCCGCCAGGACGGTTCAGTTGAACCGGCGTCGGCCGGAACATGGATTCCCACAGAGGGAGCGGGACTCGCTTTGAAACGGGAAGAGGTGCAAATTGACGTTCTTGAGCACTGGCGCTCTCCACAGAGCGGAGCACGGTATCCCGCCCGTTGGCGAATCGCTGTGCCATCCGTCAAACTCGTCGTTGAGCTGACGCCGACGGTCAGCGGCCAAGAGTTGGTCACGCAGTCCAGCACGCAGGTAACCTATTGGGAAGGAAGCGTGACAGTTACGGGAACCCGCGAGGGCAGGGCTGTCTCGGGGACCGGCTATGCCGAGCTCACCGGCTATGCTGCCGCTCTCCGCGGACGCTTGTAGCTGTCCACAGACAGTTAAACATGTGGAGATTTTCCGGGTGACCAAGATGTTCCGCATCGTCCTCGCGTGCCTCATAATGGTGCTGACTCACGCGTGTGGAAAACAGAGCGATACGATTGTCGCAATCGCTCCACATCCTCGCAATCCCGACATCATCTACGTTGCCACCAATGAGTCCCTGTACAAAACGCGAGACGGAGGAGCGACATGGGGAAGAGTCACCACAGACTTGAGCAGCTTCCGAGTGCTGACCCTGGGAGTTGATCCCCGCAGCCCGTCCAATGTGTTCGTCGGAACGATGGGAGATGCCGTCTACAAAAGTCCCGACGGCGGGCAGAGCTGGTCTCCCTATAATGCCGGACTAAAGGAACATGTGTCGGTCGTCAACCAATTTGCCTTTCATCCCACCGACCCGGACACGATCTACACCGCCACGACGGTGGGCGTTTTTCGTTCAAAAGACGGCGGTCGTCTTTGGGTTGAGCGTATGCATGGGATGAAGGAAGTGCACTATGTCGTGACCATCGCCGTGGACCCCCACAATTCAGATGTAATGTATGCCGGCACGACGGGCGGCGTGTACAAAACGACGGATGGAACAGCGAATTGGCAACTCGTGAACAACGGGCTCATCCCCAAAGAAAAGCTGGATGCGGCCATGGCCTTGGGCGTGAACAGTGTGGTGACGGACCCGATGCGTCCCGGCACGGTCTACGCCGGCACGACCAAGGGGTTATTCAAAACTGTAGACGCCGGCGCTTCTTGGAAGCGCATCGAAAAAGGCTTGGCCGATGCCTATATCAGCGTCTTACTGGTCGATCCCCTGACTCCAGATATCCTCTATGCGGGCACACGACGGGGCGTTCACAAAACCATTGATGCCGGAGAAAACTGGACCCAGGCCAACGATGGATTGACGACTCTCAATATCAGGGCGATGGCACTGAGCCCCACGGAACCGCAAACTATTTTTGCCGGCACGAACGGCAGCGGGCTCTTTCGCAGCCTCAATGGCGGCAAATCCTGGAAATCGGTGCCACTCACACCCGCCGCAGCCCGCCCCGTTCAGCAGCCGAAAGTTTGATTCCATCAAAGCAGGCTTGCGTTTCCCGCCTGTGTCTCTTCTAGCTATAGTGGTGGCGCCCCGATTCCTATAAGGACTGAATAAACTAGGGAATTGCCACTATGCACCCTGCTGTTTGAGTGTAGACATTCATTTTAAGACTGAAAAACCAGCGCTTTTAGCCGCTCGATTGAAGATCATGTGTAATGCGAAGCACGCTTTCATTAGATCACCGCATCTGACATAAAGCGCGCTGTAATGTCTCACATTTAATTCGCAAAGAGGCGTATGAAGAATTGCCACACAATTTTTTTTGTTGACATGCTTTAAAGCAGGTGTTAAATACCAATCAAGCTACTGGGACTTTGCTTGGAAGAATTAAAAGACATAATGGTGGGCTTGGACCAGCGCATCAGCGTCTACAAGTCCAGGTTACAGGATCTACAAAAGAAGCGTGAAAAAATCGATGACGAAATTGCAACGATCAAGAAGTATCTAGAACTCGCCGAGACGATCTACCGCGTTGAGGTAGACAAAGCAAAGCTTGCCAGCCTCTCCAGCCAAATCGTCACCGATGCCGATAAAGACAAAAGCGGCCGTTCCTTCCCTCTCGTAGACGTTACCGACCAATCACGAGAAATTCTGCTCGGTCGCTCTAAATATGTCGGGATGAGTGTGTCCGAAGCTGCGTTTCACATTCTCCGGGACGCTCGCTCGGCGATGCACGCGAAGGAGATCTGCCATCGGCTCATCGAAGGCGGCCTTCGCATTAAAGGCAAAACACCCGTGACATCGATAGCAACCTCTTTGAAGAGAGATCGACGATTCAGGAAGGTCGCACCGAACACCTTTGAAGCGGTTGAAGAAAAACTTCAGGCTGTATAGCGGGAGGAGGTGAGAATTAATGCCAGCGAAGAAAAAGGCGAAAAAGAAACGCTAAGGTAACGGCAAGTTGCACCTATGAAGAATATCAACCACGATGAAAGGAGGTGAGAATTTAATGCCAGCGAAGAAAAAGGCGAAAAAGAAGAGATAACTTCCCCTCTAGCATCGCGTGTTGGGGGCAAGGTCACTTGCCCCCAACACTCACCCCTCCCGCTCTAGAATCTAAATCAGTTCTCAGCAAAAACCCCTTGTCGGGCCACGGCTGATTTATTTCTTTCACCCTGACCGCACAGGCTAAACCTGTACGTCACTCTGATTGGTAATTAATCACGTAGACGACACTGCGAACGACGGCTCGCGAGATTAAAATCGTTGTGAAATGAACTCGCAGATCGTCTGGGGGTGCCGGTAAGGATGCGAACTACTGAGCGAGTAACGTGCGGAGCGCGGTTAACCGCGTTCGGGAGAGGCTACAACAGTCGGGACGAGCTGGGCCACGCGCCCGGCCGGCACAACCATATCGCCGGACACCATGATCCAATTCTGGGGAGATTCAAGGATCTTATCAACGAGCTGCGCATGCAGGGCATGGCCGGATCGAACGGCAAGAACTTCGCCTATAAACGGCAGACCAAGCAGCGCCATATCTCCGATGAGATCCAGAATCTTGTGACGGACGAATTCATCGGAGAAACGCAGCCCGTCCTCGTTGAGCAGGCCGTCATCCGACAGGATAAGGGTATTTTGCAATGACCCTCCAAGGCCAAGACCGGCGTCCCACAACGCTTCGACTTCCCGTAAAAAACCGAAGGTTCGCGCCGGCGCGATCTCGGATACGAAAGCTTCGGTTGAATCACAATACCGATAGTCTTGCCGCCGGATCAAAGGATGGTCGTAGTCGATGGTATAGGTAATGCTCGACCAGGATGCCGGACGGATCGTGACGGACTTCTCGCCGTCGCTCACTGTCACCGGTCGAACGATTTTCAGAAACGAGCGATGGCGATCTTGGGTGGCGATTCCCGCTTCTAGGATCATCTTCACGAAAGGCGCCGCGCTGCCATCCATGACAGGAAGTTCAGGAGCATCGACTTCGATATAAAGATTATCGATCCCGAGTCCGGTTGCAGCCGCCAACACATGTTCCGTTGTATGGATCTGCACCCCATCGACGCCGACGACCGTCGAAAGTAATGCGGGGCGAATGTTCTTGATCAAAGCATCGACTCTGACACCGCTGTCGATATCTTTTCTAATGAAGACAATCCCGGCATCACGGGGAGCCGGCAGCAGGGCAAGGGAGACACGGCGCCCTGAATGGAGCCCTATCCCTGAGCATCTCACGGGGCGGCTAATCGTTTGCTGTAGGCGCATTTGTGACATCACCGGTAAGATTAGAGCAATTCAGGTGCCATGTCTTTTACACGCATGGAAAACTCATAATCAATTGATTTTTAACCATTAGTATAAACACCAGGTAGCGCAATTCCGGCCTTGTGTGGCGAAAACTCCTCACTTGTAGCCTTTTAGTGAGACCCTTCGATCCTTCTCATTGCCTCCCATGGGGTGCCGTGATACGGTTCTAGTCGTCACTCCCGAATCTCCTCCCGAGGTGGCTTTGGAACCCAACGACCGATTCATAGCAAAAAAAGAAGCCTGGGCCCAGGCCAAAAGGGGTCTCACCGAAGAAGGCGTCCCTCCGGATCATCGAATCCGGCACAATCGTCTTCCTCCCGGCCAACATATCGCAAAAGGGTGGCCGGTGCTCGATCTGGGCGTTCATCCCGACATCGCCTTGACCGATTGGACGCTGACAATCGGCGGCCTCGTCGAGGAGACGGTTCTCTGGTCATGGTCTCAGTTCCTCGAACAGCCGCATCTTCGTTCGACCTCCGACTTTCATTGCGTCACCACCTGGAGCACGTTTGACAACAGATGGGAAGGAATAAGCTTCAAGCACATCCTCTCCCTTGTGCGGCCGCTGCCTCAAGTGAGATTCGTTCTCTTTTCGTCTTACGACGGCTATACCACAAACCTGCCTCTGGAAGCCTGCGACGACGACGACGTATTATTAACCTTCATGTGGAACGATCAACCGTTACCAAAGGAGCATGGGGGACCGGTGCGCGTCATTGTTCCCAAACGCTACGCCTGGAAAGGCGCAAAATGGGTGAAGAGCATCACCTTCGCGGAACGCGATGCGCCTGGATTCTGGGAAGTCCGCGGTTACTCCCAAACAGGCTTGCCGTGGGAGGAGGATCGTTACGGCTGAAGAGTCCGGCTTCTCAGTGTTTGGGGTCAAGCTCGATCAAACCCTTACGGATGGCCAGGATGGCTGCCTGTGTCCGGTCATAGACTTGCAGCTTGTGGAAGATGTTCCTGACATGATTCTTCACCGTCTTATCACTCAGATCTAAGTCGTTCGCGATTTCCTTGTTCGTCTTGCCGTCCGCCACGAGCCGCAGCACGGTGATCTCCCGCTCCGTGAGGTCATGCTCGGTGCGCGCCTGCTTCTTGCCCTTGCCTTCCGAGAGCAGCGAAAACTCCGCGAGGATCTTGCTGGCCACGGAGGGATGGATCAACGATTCCCCCTTGGAGATCGATCGAATGGCAGAGATGATCTGCGCCGAGTCGGAGTCTTTGAGCAGGTAGCCGGTCGCGCCGGCGCGCACCAGGTCGAAGATGTATTTTTCCTCGTCATACATGGTGAGCGCGACGATGCCGATGTGCGGCGATTCCCGCTTAATCGTCCGCGTGGCCTCCACGCCATTCACCCGTGGCATGCTCACATCCATTAAGATCACGTCAGGTTGAAGTTCCCTGGCTTTCTGGATGGCTTCCTGGCCGTCTTGCGCCTCTCCGACCACGTCCAGATCACCGGCTGCACGCAGTATCGCTGAGAGACCTTCGCGGACGACGCGATGGTCGTCGGCAATGAGCACTTTCGTCTTTTCAACCGCCATTAGACGCCGGCCTTGACGATGGGAATGTCCACCATGACAAGAGTCCCCTGTCCCTTCCGGGACTCGATTTTCGCAGTGCCCCCGACAAGCCGGGCGCGCTCCGCAAACCCCTTTAATCCGAATGACTGCCACTTTGTGGGATCCTGAGAAACAGCGTCTACTTCAAATCCCACGCCGTTATCCTGGATGGTCGCGCGCGCGTGGTGGTCTGTAAGCGTGAGGGTCACCGCCACCCGTTCCGCTTTGGCATGCTTGTGGACATTGCTCAAAGCTTCTTGGACGATTCGAAAAAGAAAGATTTTCATCTTCGGCGTCAACACTGTTTCTTTGCCGGTGGCGCTAAATTCCGTTCGCACCTGCGCTTGGATCTCGTACGACTTCAGATAGGCAGTGAGGGCGGGCACCAGGTGCATCGAGTCATAATAAAGAGGGCGCAGGTTGAAGATGACCTGCCGGGATTCTTCGATCGCGGACTTCAGTTGCGTCTTCGCATCGCTCAAAAGTTCGTGGGAGCGCGTAGGATCAGAGAAAATGAGATCGCGGCAAAGCTCCATCTTGAAATTGATTCCGACCAACGTCTGGATCAGGCCGTCGTGGATTTCGCAGGCAATGCGGCTTCGCTCCTCCGTAACGGCAGCGCCCGCTTCCTTCACATAGAGCTTGTAGAGTTCCTGATATTTCGTGAGATAGCGCTTGATCTCCGCGTTCGCGCGGACATGCCCCTCGATAAGCTGCCACATGAATTTCGCGCTGCTCCCGCCGACGACCGCCACGCCAGCGCGATCGAACTGCGCCAATGTCTTTTCCACTTCCGAGTTTCCGGTCACATCGATGACCAGATCGATCTCCTCAGACCTTAGCAGCTCTTTGTAGTCCCAGACGATGGGAATGCCATAGCGCTTGGCAAGTCGAAGCCCGGGCGCTTGGGGATTGATCTCGGCGACGCCCACAATCCGAACCAACGGATCACGTGCCAGGATTGAGAGCAAGGCTGAGCCCCCTGCACCCGCCCCAATGATGGCCACGCGAGTCCCGACCGGCGCTACCCGGCCCGGCCTCGGCGCTCGACGCGTCTTTGAGGTCGCGCGGCGTGCGGCAGACTTCGCTTTGACCGGCATCAACCCCCCATGAGTTAGAGGAACAGCGCAGGCGGAGGAAGAACGGAAGAAACTATGTCTCTGCGGACCCGGGTCCCCGTTCACGGATCAGCAATTTCACCTCATCCATGAATTGCGCGACATCCTTGAATTCGCGATACACGGAGGCAAATCGTACATACGCTACTTGATCAAGTTGGTACAGCTCAGCCATGACTTCTTCTCCAACCACGCGCGCCTGCACTTCGGCCTCGCCCCGCTCCTGAACACGCTTCTCTATCCGATCAGCTACGGCCTCCAGCGTCGCGACACTGATCGGGCGCTTTTCGCACGCTTTCTTGAGACCGGCAAGAACTTTGGCCCGCTCAAATGGCTCACGCCGGCCATCTTTCTTAACGAGCATGGGAAGGACTTCATCCACTCGCTCGTAAGTCGTAAACCGGCGCTTGCAGCCCAGACATTCCCGGCGGCGGCGAATCGCTTCGCCTTCTTTCGCCATGCGGGAGTCCACGACCTTGTCTTCAAAGCGACTACAAAACGGGCATCGCACCTAATCGGCTCCTACTATAACACCCACCCTGGAATCTTATTTCACCCTCCCGCCCCAAGCCTGCCAGGACAGGCTTTTGTCCCGTAGGACAGATTCCTTTGGCTATCGCACCCGCCCACCCTGGAATCTGAAAACAGATTCCTTTGCCCCTGACTCAATCTGCATCCTTCGCCCAGGTATTACCGGTAATCGTAAAAGATGGGAAACTTGCCGCAGAGAGCCCGCACACGGGACCGGACGACTTTCCGAACGCCCGAATCGCCCGGCCGGGACAGCACCTTCTCAATAGCGTCCGCAATTTGGCCCATTTCGTCCTCGCGCATGCCGCGGGTCGAAACGATCGGGGTCCCTAAGCGGATTCCACTGGCAACTGCGGGCGGCTTTGCATCATAGGGAATCGCATTCTTATTTACCGTGATTCCGGCTTCGTCGAGGGCGGCTTCCGCCTCCTTGCCGCTGATTCCTTTGCTGCTGACATCCACAAGCATCAAATGAGTGTCCGTCCCACCGGACACGATCCGAAGGTCACGGTTCTGAAGGCCGGCGGCGAGGGCGCGGGCGTTGTTCACGACCTGCTGTTGATAGGTCTTGAAGCCGGGCTCCAACGCCTCCTTGAACGCGACGGCCTTTGCCGCAATGATGTGCATCAACGGCCCGCCTTGCAGGCCGGGGAAGACCGCCTTGTCGAGCGCCTTGGCATGCTCTGCCTTACACATCACCATGCCGCCCCGGGGACCTCGCAGGGTCTTGTGAGTCGTCGTTGTCACAAAGTCCGCATAGGCAACAGGACTGGGATGCAGTCCGGTGGCGATCAGCCCTGCGATGTGTGCGATGTCCACCATCACGTAGGCGCCTACCGACTTGGCGATCTCTTGGAATTTTGGAAAATCAAGGATGCGAGAGTAGGCGCTGGCGCCGACCACGATCATGCGCGGGCGGCACTCCTCGGCCACCTTGCGGACGGCCTCATAATCAATGCGTTCGCTCGTGCGATCCACGCCATAGAAATAGGAGTGATAGGTGATCCCCGAGAAGCTGACACGGCTTCCGTGTGTCAGATGCCCGCCGTGAGCCAGGTCCATGCCTAGAATCGCATCGCCGGGCTTCAGCACGGAAAAGTAAACAGCCATATTGGCTTGTGACCCCGAATGGGGCTGCACATTCACATGCTCGGCGCCGAAGAGTTGCTTGGCGCGGCTGATCGCGAGATTCTCGACGACGTCCACGTACTGACAGCCGCCGTAATACCGCCGGCCGGGGTAGCCTTCCGCGTACTTATTCGTCAGGAGCGAACCCTGCGCAGCCAGCACCGCCGGGCTTGCGAAATTTTCCGAAGCGATCAGGAGAATCTTTTCTCGCTGCCGGCGCCCTTCACGACGAATCGCGTCGTAGACTTCGGCATCGGTCGTGCGCAGTGGACTTGCCATGCGTGGATTCAGGCTTGCGCGGGTGCAGGCGCTTCGGCGTGAGCCTCCGGAGCTTGGGCTTTCACCACCGTCACGGTGATCTCCGTCGTGACCTGCGAATGCAGCTTGATCGGCACCTTCGTACTGCCGAGCTCCTTGATGGAATGCGCAAGCTGGATTTTGCGCTTGTCGATTTCGATGCCCTGCGCCGCCAGGGCTTCGGCGATGTCCTTCGTCGTCACAGCGCCGAACATCTTATCGTCCTTCCCGACATTGACGGAAATCGTGACGGCAGTAGCGCTGACTTTTTTTCCATAGCTTTCGAGCGCGACTTTTTCCTTCTTGGCTTTTTCGCCGATTACTCGTTTTGCATGCTCGACGGCCTTTAAGCTTCGGCTGGTGGCTTCGACCGCCTTGTTACGTGGAATCAAATAGTTCCTGGCGAATCCTCGGGCGACCTCAAGGACATCCCCGATGTTGCCCACCGCCTCGACGTCCTCTCGCAGAATAACTTTCATGCTATTACTCCTTCTAAAGAGCTTGAAATCCTACCTAACCACCGCCGGAATGTCAATGAAGCGGGATTGTGCTTCACGGCTTGCTTCGCTACAATTATGCGCAAAAGGACACACCTCTTGCGCACGATCCCCGCAACTATTATCGGGCTGCTCCTTAGCTGTCTTGCGACCGGCGCGATCACCCTTTACGCAGGAAACACCTCGCCGGTTGGGTCGGAAGACGGGTCATTTCCTTCGGAAGCCGCGCCGGTGTTCGATCCGCTCTTATTGAACATTCGGATGAGCCCCAATGCCGTGCGGCCCCCCGCGGGTATCGTGAAGCAAGCGTGGGTCCTCGACGGATACCGCCTGGGACGGCTCACCGGGAACGCGCCACGCGCAGCCGTCATCGACGATGACCAGCATCGACGGTTGTTGATCCTATCCGCAACCGACGATGGCCACGTGCAACTCTACCGGGTGGCAGATTTACCCATAGAGGTGGGCGCCAAGCTCCCTGCGTTGCTTCAGAACGCCAAGAACCGGAACTGCCGGTATCAGAGAATGGATCCTGCAGGCGAACTGGGCTGCTTGGCTCTATCGCTCCTGGAGGCCTTACAAGAGTGAAGGCTTACGACCTGCTACCGGCGCTCATACGGCGTGTGGCTCAGGAGGAATCCACCGGTGGAGCACCCTCCGGTCTTGCCGAGAGAATCCGGCACAGGTTGGAGGACATCCTTCACCATTCCACCGGCTATTACTTCGGACCAGCGGACCGCCTGATTCCCTGGGTCGCGCCCCAGAATCCGCCGTCCGACCCGGCGCTTCGTTCCACTGCCGTCACGTCCGTCCTGACGCCGATTTGGGACGCGAATCGTGAGGCACGGCAGGCAAAACTCAGCAGCATCCTGACAGACTTGATTAAGGCCAACAAACGGGTGCTGCTCGTGGCCCCGGACAATCGCACATTGGATGAGACATTGGTCGCATCGGCCAAAGCGCTGCGCGGCGCCGGTCTGCAATATCGAAGCTTTCTCTGTCGCTATGAGCCGCCGTCTATGGCAGGCGCAAACGGTATCAACCTGCGCGACTTGAGCTTCGACGAGCAGGTCTCCGCCTTTCTTGGCAGATCTCAATCAGATAAAGCCGGCCTCCGGCGCAAGCTCACCCGCTATCTCGAACTGGCCCCGATTCTCCATTACAAAGCCGAGAAGCAAAAGGACCTTGACGAAGTCCGTCACCTGGAATGGCGCTTGTTATCCGCGTTAGGAGACGTTCAGGCCAGCATCAAACGATTGGAGGATACCCTCTCCGTTTATGAGACTCTTCCGATCTGGCACCGCCTCGGAATGCAGGTCGTCGGCAGCAATGTCGACACGATGAAGGAGAACTGCATCCTGTATGAGGCCCAAAAACAGGAGTATCTCAGAGAGTTGGAGATCGCGCAGGCGCGGATCGACGAGCTCAAACCGGAAGCCTACGTGGAACCGGAGATGCGCCCCGAATATGAGGAACTGAAGGATGAAGTCTACCGCTTGGGAGGCGTCGAGCGCGTCCGGGAGGTTCTTGCCACGGAGGAGGATACGACTCGGCGACCTTTTCTTCAGGCGAAGCGCGTCATTGCCGCGACCGCAGTGAGAGTAGCAGGTGATACCATCTTCACGCCGCTTCGCTATGATGCCCTGTTGGTCGTCGACGCGCCGCGCATTCCCCTTCCGCTGCTCTTCGTCTGCGCCTGCATGACCCGGGAGCGCATCGTGCTGGCAGGAGATCCCCAGGAACTTCCCGAGCCAAAGCCGACGCAGGAGGGTTGGCTGTTGGGCTGGCACACCAGCCTCGCCGCCGACAGTCTATTTCCGGCTGGTACACCTCTGCGCTGAATCTTATCTGGGGCATGGATACGGAAACGAAGCTTCCGGAGGCGCAGGGACAATCATATGGATGGTGCAGGGGGCGCGGACTTCAGTCAGTTGCCGATTGGACGAATAGATGATTTCCTCCACTTTGTCGCCGGCTCCATAGCGAACCTTAATCTTGTCCAACCCGATGTCGCTCGACCCGCGAAGCTGCCGTTGAAAAAGTTGCTCCCTCTCACCCAGACCGGGGGGCTTCCCGTCCGGCCCCCAAGGAACAAAGACGAGGATTGCCCGCGCAATTTCAGGCCAGAGCCGCTGCCGTTCCTCGGCATTATCGGTGCTGAGGTACCGCGCAACGGCCCGAGCGTGGGCCTCGTGCTCCGCCGAAGACGTTTCCATCGCAATGGGAAGCTCGGCATTCAGAGCGACTATTTCCTGCTCCACGTCGGTTCGTGACATCCCCGGGTGCATCTTGCTCACTCCGCGCGTGATGTGCTCCACCGTGCGGGTGTCGAGGTTGAACGCGGCCGGATACAGGCCGCAAGAGACCGGATGTAAAAAGGCCAACACCCAAATGGCGATTGTCGCGCTCCAGCGCGGGAACGCGTGAGAACCGGCGTCCGATACATCGCGTTGCTGCCGTATCCAACTCAGGATGAAAAACAAGACGAGCGATACCGGAACCAAAAACAGGTGTTCGGTGGCGATCTCGTTGATCTCGGGAAGACGCTTGGGAATGTCCCACACCCGCCAAAAGGTGAAGGCGATCACCAAGCCGATCCATGCCCATGAAGCGATGATGAGGGTCCGGCCCCATCGAGAAGCAAACGTCACACGAGAACTTCCTTTTGGGTAATCTCAGGGATGGACGACACTGTAACACTGCGCGCGCGCGGATTCCAGGGCCCGTGCTGCTTGACTCGCTCGGATGAATTGTCGAAAATGCAAAAAGCTTTCGCATTGCCGAAGTGGCGGAACTGGCAGACGCACTAGATTCAGGGTCTAGCGCTCGCAAGGGCGTGCGGGTTCAAATCCCGCCTTCGGCACCAAACTTTCTCACGCACCTACCGAACGCCTTCGTTGTCTTGTGAAAAGCAAGGGAGGCTCCACCTCCATAAAAAAACGCTTCAGTGCAATACTGGGAATAATTTCGACCTAATTGAGGATTTTTACAAGCCAGATTCGTCCTAAGGTATATCTGGCCTACCTAGTCATTCTGGAGCATTGCCCTTCAAAACAAGCCGGGCCAAGAATGTGCAGACTTGCTATGCGCGACAGCCAGTTTTACGTTTGCCATAGAGAAACCTACAATTACTGACACCAAAACTTACACTAGCAATGACGGGCGTGAGGAATTGACGACAATCACACATCCCATTCATGCCACAGGTGAGATTTATTTCCCCGACAGGCCTGCTTTGCTGCTTGATGGATGGGGCACGGCTATAGAGACATCTGTCAGCCCGATTAAATAGCAAAGGCAAGTGCGTGACTTCGCTGCTGGCGGAAAAATTTGAGCCGCTTATGTGATACATTACGACCATGCCCGATAGTGATGTGCTCAGAGTCCTCCGATCCCTCACTGAGGCAGCCGCCCGGTTCGAGAAGGGCGCCGCCAAGCATCAGCGCATCGAAGCTGAACGGAAGGCGCTTCAAGAGGCGCTGACTGACGCACAGCTCGTCCTGTCCGTCCAGCAGTGGAAGCCCTTAGCAGAAGTGCGACGCCTGAATATTCCCCAAAGGCCCGAAGCCCCGGCAAGCCGCAAAAATGAGAAGCAGAAGAGAAAGCCGCAACACAAGGACCCTCCTCCCTAAGATCTCATTCTTAAATGAATCCCAGCGCTGCTTTGACATCTTGCCTTATTGCGAAAGACTTCCCTCTTTGGGTGTAATACTAGCCTAAAAGTTGATTGGGTTTCCTCTGTGGTGTGTGCTCTAATCTGGGCCAAGAATCGTATCAAATCAGGAGGACGAACATGCGATATATGCTGATAGCCGCCGTTTTTGCAGCCAGTCTCGTTGGCAATGTTTGGGCAGAATCCGAGAAGACAAAGGCCTTAGAAGCGACCGTTTCGATGGAAGACGCCATTCGTATTGCGGTGCAGTCACAACCGGGAAGCAAACCCTACGAAGTTGCAATGGAAACCGAAAATGGGCGGGTAACGTACCGGGTGCAGCTCACCGACACAGACAAAAAGAAGTATAAAGTCTATGTAGATGCGCAGGACGGTAAGATCGTCGAAAAGAAGTAATTCGCCGGCGGGGGCCTAGGGTTCGCCCCTAGGCCCCGCCGGTTTCCGAAACTTCCTTGCCCCTAAATTCCGCGATTGCCGTCGGTAGAGCTTAGAGCTGCAGGCGGCGTGTTACTTACGATGTATCAACAACTCATGCGTTTCGTATGCCTGAGTGCTTTTGCCGCGCTCTTCCTGCCATCTGCAGCCTCCGCAGCCCCTGACGAAATACTTATGCGGACCATTAACCATCTCATAGCCTATGTGGAAGCCTCCAACTGCGTATTTATAAGAAATGGCAAAGAGCACGATTCTAAAGAGGCCGCGAACCATATTAAAACGAAGTATGACTACTTCATGTTCAACATTAAGACGGCTGAGGAGTTTATCGAGAAGGCCGCCTCAAAAAGCATTATCGGCGGCCAACCGTACTCGGTGCGGTGCGGCGATCATTTGCCCATCCCAAGCGCTGAGTGGCTCACGCAGGAGTTATTCAATTACCGCAAGGCCCTGACGCAGAAAGTAAAGTGAACCGCGCACGCGTGCCCCGGCTTGCACAACAAAAGCTGCTGCGAGCGATCCCGCAACGCAGCCGGCCGCATTACACTCTTCGAATTGATATCCCTACTACAGCCTAGGCTATATAACTAATGTAGAATTTACTGCAGGGTGTGTTTTCTGGTTAATCTCATGCGTCCCGGGTGCCAGCTCCTGGCAGTCCCTTCCTCGAGGCGCCGGCGACTGCCTTGCTTCGGCAGCTACTGAGGAAAATTAATGAGCCCCCTGAACCGCCGCGTTTGCACAATTGAAGAGCTCTCGAACGGCTATGTCGTGCGGCTCTACTCGCGCCGAGATGGAACGGTGGCCACAGAGGATTTTGAACGGTTTATTGAGCACACCTTAGCAGACGTAGAGCAGCGTATCGAGCGCTACTTCTTACTCCAACACTCGGTGGAATGAACAAAAGGGGAGAGTCAAGAAACTTTTAGGAAGGTGGTGGTAGTATCCGAAATACCAGGAAGCGTCTTACTTGGGGCCTTCTGCCTGGAGTGGTAGCTCAGTTTCCGGCTTGGGTTGTTCCTGTTTGACCATTTCAACCGACCCGACCGTGTGGGAAATCAAACGTTCCTCTGGCCGCGGCTCATTGCCGGTGACACCCGTCACCATACTGGCTGAGCCAAATGAGAGCAATCCTGCGAGTCCGACGATCACGATCAACATACGGGCCTCCGTAAAGACAAGGGTCGTACCCTAGCTTATCGTCATATTCAAAGTCAAACTAAAATATGCCGATCGCGAAAACATCTTGATTTTCAGATGGATGGAAGAGTCCTAAGAAGTCCTCTTCCTTCAGTTTCCGGCAACCCGGCTATCCAATACACGCGCTTCGAAGTGCGCTTTCGGGGCCTCGGCATTGCGTGGCCGGCTTCCTAGCGCGCTATGGCTTGGGGGAATTAAATCCGTAGGATTCTCGCACGATATAGAGAGGTCGTCCTTTAACTTCATAATAAATCCGCGACAGATATTCGCCGAGAACGCCGAGTGTGATGAGTTGTATGCCCCCCAGGAACAGGATCACCACCATCAAAGAGGCATACCCGGGCACGTCGATCCCCAACACAAGCGTCCTGATCATGATGATCGCGGCATAGAGCACGGCGCAAAAGGACACCGCCACCCCCACATAGCTCCAGACCTTCAATGGGAAGGAACTGAATGAGGTCACCCCTTCAAGGGCGAAATTCCAGAGCTGCCAATAGTTCCACTTTGACGCGCCGGCATGACGGGACGGGCGGTCATAGTAGACCGCCGTCTGCTTGAAGCCCACCCAAGCGAATAATCCTTTCAAAAACCGGGTCCGCTCGGGAAACTTCTTGAGGGCGTCAACCACCCGCCTGTCAAGAAGGCGGAAATCTCCGGTGTGACTGGGAATCTGAATTTCCCCCACATGCCCGATAAACCAGTAAAACGCCCGTCGTGTTGCACGCTTCATCCACGAGTCCGTTTTTGCTGATCCGCGGGTCGCGTAGACCACGTCATAGCCTTTTCGCCATTTCTCCACAAACTCGACAATCAATTCAGGTGGGTCTTGAAGGTCTGCGTCGAGAGGAACCACGGCGGCTCCTTGCGCATGATCAATGCCGGCGGTGAGCGCTGTCTCCTTGCCGAAGTTACGGGATAAATTAATCACCTTGAGTGATGGCTGGACCCGGACGTACTCGAGCAGACCTAAAAGCGTATTGTCCGTGCTGCCATCATCAACGCAGATGACTTCAAAGGTCATCTCAAGTCGCTGGAGCACTGCGAACAGTCTTCGGAAAAATGAGTCCAGGTTTTGGAATTCGTTATACAGTGGCACGACAATGGAGAGTTCGACGGGGCAGACGCTGGAAGTGACGGCAGTCCCGGATTCTATTGGCATAGGCTCTCCTACTCTCAGACCGACCAACCCTAACCGTAGTTGCATTATTATAAGTGATTTAATGCTAGAAACAAATATTAGTGCATAGTTTTTACGCACAGTGCGTTGGCCATGGCCGAGGCAGTAAGCCGTTCTGAAGCATGCAAGCCTTCCATCTTTGCATGATTTTTGCTACGGTATTTATTTTAAGTGACTTAAAGGGAGGTCGATGCGGAAGAGTGCGCGGTATTTGCTCGCTTTAGGGATCGCCCTGGCAGGGCTCGTCTTAGCGCTTTACGCAATCTCAGGCTTTCACGCTCTCATTGGGCTCGCATGGCTGGCCTCAATTATTTTGATTAGTTTCGCGCTGAAACTGACCGACAAGGATGACGGCGGCTTGGGCTCCAGGTACGGAAAGCGAGATATCGTGACCGGCGTTCTGCTCGCGGCTCTATTTTCGCCGATCTATCTTTTAGCTTCTTACCAGATTCCTTTTCAAGTCAATAGCGATGAGCTGATCCATGTCAGCGCGGAGCGACTCCTCACGGAACAGCCGCGCGCTGACGCCTTTGGACTCCTCAGTAGTTTATTTTATTTTCCGTCAGGCACTTTTATCCTCAACGCCTTCCTCTCAGAACGGCTGGGCGGGACTACGCTTGAGAACGTCCGCCGTGTAAGCGGGTTTTACGGGATTTGTATTGTCTTTGCCGGCTACTTATTTTTTAGGCTTTTCAGTCCTCGAAAGCTCGCAGTGCTGGCCACGCTTCTGCTCGCTTCCAGCCATGTGCTCATTGCCCTCAGCAGGATGGCAATGCGAGAGAATATGTGTGTTCTCGTGGAGTTGGCGGCTGTCACGCTCTCGATACGAGGCTTACAACAACAACATACAGGGAAGTTATTTGCCGGCGGAGCCGTCATGGGACTCGGAGTGTACACCTATTTTTCCGCCCGGATCATCCCCCTGGTCTGGTTTGGTTTTTTAACGCTGGCTTACCGGCCGTATCAAAAGGATCGCTTCCTACGGTTTCTCAAGCTTGCCGCGCCAACCATCGCCGGATTCGCTATAAGCGCGGGGCCGATGGTAATCGCAACCTGGAAGTCCCCTCCTGCGCAGCATTCGTATACTAAAACTGTGATGACCTTCACCACGGAAGGGCAAGCGATCGTGCGCGGATGGGAAGGAACGACCGACACCACCCTGGCGCTCCTAAAGAATCTTGTGAACGGCTTAGGCACCTTTAACTACAACCTGGCCGATCATGGCTATACCTACTTCAATCCCGGATATGGCTTCGTGGACCCCTTGACCGGAATTCTCCTTTGGGCAGGTGTTCTTTCTATGTGGCGGAGGCAGCGTCCGCGAGACCTGCACCTGCTGGCCTTGACGGGCTTTCTCGTGATCTGGCTGACCTTGAGTCTTTTCACCACAAAGAATCCGCAGTATAGCCGGCTTCTGGTGATTTTACCTTTTGTGGTACTGCTGGCCATGGAAGGAGCAAAGTGGCTCGCCGCGTTCGCCGCGAGATACCTCACAAAATGGTTCGGCATGCCAAGAAGAAAGACAGTCTATGCCTTACTGTCAGTTCTCGTTGCCGTGGTTCTAGCCTCGAACCTCAGGATCTATGGACGATATGTTGCCGAAGGATTTTACCAACAGGAGGTCCTCGGGTCAGTGGTGCGCTACGTGCAAGCCCGACAAAACCTGCCGAACTCTCATTATTATGTGATGGATGAGGGAGTGTCGCAGTTTTGGCTGGGGGCGCACACGTGGCTGGGCTGGATTTCCTTGTTCATGAGTCCTCAGCAGCAGGTGCAAGTTCTCCCGCAGAGCATTCTCGACGGCAAGACGTTACCTGCGATTCACAGTCCCTCGGTCCTGCTGATGTCAACCAAGCTCTGGACCTCTTACGAGAACCAGATACTCCAATGGTACCCACGCGCAGTTTTGAATCACTTGGACGGCGGCTTGATGTTTGTCGCAGTAGAAATCTTTTGACCGTCAGGCGTTCAGCCTATGTGCGCCGGGCTGTCGTTCAAATCGCTCTGCGCCACAAGGACAAGAGACAGACCGAACGGCAGAATTCGACGCCGTCCTAGAAAGTAGCGCTCGCTTGCCAGCAATCCGGTCAAGGCCGCATTCAGCCAGGATGGCGGTATCATGAGATTCTCTGGCCGGGTTGAAGAAGTCCAGCGGCGGACAAGACGGACCAGCGCGATCGCAGGAAACAGCCAGAAATTAAAATGACTGACATACGACACCGAGCATCCGGCCGTGCGGGCGGCCTGACATAAAGTCTTCAATGTGTATCGACGCTTATGATGATGAATCTCGTCGTGATGACCCCATAGGACAGGATACGCGGGCACTGTGACCACCAACCATCCATTCGGATTTAATCTTTTGCGCAATGCGCGCAACGCGGCACAATCATCGTCTATATGTTCCAGGACGTCGAGCAGAACGATCAAATCAAAACCCTGGGTTCCAAACCCTATATCATCCGGGAGCCGACCGGCACTGATGTCGCCGATGCCTCGTGACACGGCAAAACTCATCGCCTCGATGTTCATTTCAGTTGCATGCACGTGACCTCGGGAGGCCAGCATAGCTAAGTTGCCGCCGGTACCGCATCCCGCCTCAAGAATATCCGCGCCTGACGGCAAGATGCGACCGGCAATGATGCTCTCGAGGATCATACGACGGGCGGCAAACCACCAGTGTGTGTCTTCGACCGACGCCATTCTGGAATAGAGTGTTTGGTCCATTCGCGATTATGGAGGTAACAACCCTTCACATACTGAGCACGCTAAATATTCAATCACTTCATCAGCGTGAACGAGATGATTATAAGTGATTTCACTAGCAATAGAAACTAATGACTCTTTTGCTTTCGGCCAGATGGTCCCATGCTGAATACTCCGGAGAACAGTTAACCGTTCCATCTTACCCGTAGTTTTGCTAAGTTATTTCTTGTAAGGGATCAATGGAGAAGTTAATGCCGAACGGTGCGCGGTACTTACTCGTCTCAGGGCTCTCTTTGGCGGGTCTAGCCTTGGGGCTTTACGCGACCTCAGGCTTTCACGTTCTCATCGGTGTCACGTGGCTGGCATCGATTCTATTGATTAGTTTCGCCCTGAAACTGAGCGGCAAGGATGACGGCGAC
>DASXSU010000110.1:0-3531 GCA_036505795.1 Nitrospirales bacterium | reverse complement strand
CTTTTCGAGTTCCTTTGCAGAAGGGCCGCCTTGAAGCGACGCAGGTGAGCTTTGGCAAGAAACCGGCGGAGATCCGCAATTTAACGTTGATGTATGCCGGCAATGATATGGATAAGGTCTCCATGCACATCGTGAACGTTTCGGGACCTAAACGGTATGGCAAGAAAAACATCGGAGGATTTTGGGTTCAGACCGCGAGCGGCGGCCAGTCGGTCCTGAAGTCGGACAAAGGCGACTGCAGCTTTGCCCTCAGTCGCGTGGGTAAGGACCGAATCGAAGGCACGGGGACATGTATCCCCCTTCTGGATGACGGTAGAGGGGGCCGAGGTTTGCCGGTGACCGACGTGAAGTTCAACGCAATGCCGTAATGGCCAGGCCGCGCGGCGTCTTTGTAGCTGGACTTCCATCGAAGCGAGCTCTCTGTTAGGATACTACCTATGCTGCCGGAAACTCAGATCAGAGCGTTAATTCGCCTGTTGTCCGATGATGACTCCCGGGTCGCCCGGACTATTACTGGGAAGCTGGTCGAGATCGGAGACCGCGCGATACCTATGCTGCGGGAGGCCGAAATCGAACAACCGGAGATGGCCGAACGGATCCGGCTGGTATTGGAAGATATTCAGGGACAGGGTCTAGAAGCAGAGTTTAATGAGCTTTCCGCTGCGCATGACGAGAATCTGGACCTCGAAACCGGCGCCTTTCTGATCGCCCACTCCGCGTACCCCGACCTGGACCGAGCGCGTTATTGTGCCATCATGGACGCAATGGCCGCCGAGATCGCCGAGCGGCTGGGCCAGAAGGCGTCCGGAGAGGAAGCGGTGAAGGCGATCAACCGCTACCTGTTTGTGGAGCAGGGGTTCTCGGGAAACACGACTGAGTACTATGATGTGGAGAACAGTTATCTCAACAAAGTCTTGGAGCGAAAGACCGGAATTCCGATCAGCCTGAGCACCGTGTATTTGTTGATCGGCAAGCGCCTCGATTTGCCTATCTACGGGGTGGGCATGCCCGGCCACTTCCTGGTGAAATATGAAACGGCGCGCTATCGGATCTTTGTGGATTCTTTTAATGGTGGGGCGCTGTTGACCCAACGTGACTGCGCCCGCTTTTTGGATCAAGCCGGGTATGGGTTTGACGAGCGGTTTCTTCAAAAGACGCCGGCCCGCTCTATCCTGATCCGGATGATCAAGAATCTGGTGGCCATTTACAACAAGATGGGCGACATTCCCAGGGCCTCCCGCCTGACCCGCTTCATCGAGATCCTGGGTCTTCCCGATAAGGAGGACTAATTTAGCGGGGGCCCGTGCGGAATCAGAATTCCTCCGATGCCCCCGTCCCCCGCGTTCGGCCCGGCGAAGCCGGAGCCTCGCTTATCTCCACCTTCATGCGGTCCCGGGCCAGGGTTATCCGGCCGGCGAATTTCTCCCCTGCCTGCCCGACTAGATTGTAGCGTTCGGCCACCGGATAGAAATGCGAGAGTATCAGGCGCCCAATGCCTGCCGCTTGCGCCACCCGACCGCAGTCGCGCGCGGTCATATGCCCTTTGCCGGGCCGCTGCGCCGGGAATGAGCAGTCCAGCACCGCGACATCCGCTTCACCGCAAAGCCGTACAAGCCCCCCGCAGTACTCCGAGTCGCCGGAATAGACAAGTACCTGACTGCCGTACTCCACGCGATAGCCCTGGCAATGCAGCCGCTTGCTGTGTACGACAGTGGCGGCGGTAATCCGGGTTTCGCCCAGCCGGATCGTCTGATCGGTCACTTCTTTAATCGTGACCGTAAAGGGGGTTGGAGCGAAGTTCGGAAATTCCTTGAGGATCGCCATGAAGAGCCGGCGAGTACCCTTCGGACCATAGATCGTCAGAGGCGGGCGCGGCCGGACCAACGTGGACTGGATCACAGCATCAAAAAAGAATGTGATGAAGTCCGAAAAATGATCCGCGTGGTAATGGCTGAAAAAGATGTGCTGGAGGCGGTGGCGATCCACACCGAGTTTGATGAGATTTGTTAATGTCCGGGGGCCAAAGTCAAACAAGCAGAGGTGGTCTGTTTCGACCAGATAGCCTGCAGCCGCACGCTTTGGATGCAGATTTGTACCGGAGCCAAGAACGATCAGCCGCATGACATCACCCTTTTGCTATGGTAGCATCAGCGGTCAAAATCTGAACAGGACTTTCCCGAAAGAAGACTGACATTGGCACCTATCCCGGACGCGGACATTCTCTATATGACGCTTGCGCTCGAGGAGGCGCGCACTGCCGCTGCCGCCGGGGAGGTGCCGATCGGCGCTGTCCTTGTTGTGGATCAGTCGGTCCTCAGCCGCGGACGCAATCAGCGAGAAAATCGGCAGGACCCGACCGCTCATGCAGAGATGATCGCGCTGCGAAGTGCTGCCGAGACGATGCAAAGTTGGCGTCTGCTTGACAGCACCTTGTATGTGACAATGGAGCCATGCGTGATGTGCATCGGCGCGGCAATTCTAGCTCGGATAAAGCGACTTGTATTCGCGGTTCGTGATCCGAAGGCCGGGGCGTGTGGGTCGATTTTCAATATTCCGAAAGAGCGGCGATTGAACCATCATCTCGAGGTTTCGGAAGGAATTCTGGAGCAGGAGAGCCGCGAGTTGCTCCAGGAATTCTTTAACAGCCTGCGGAAGAAGCCGGTCCAAGCTGGTTCATAAGGGGAAAAGAAATCTGTCCCACGGGCCAAGGCGCTATCTTGGCAGCGCCGGGGAGTGGCGGGTGAGGATGAGATTTCAGGGCTGGGCGGGTGTCAGGGGTAAAGGCGCCATCTTGGCGGCGCCAGGGTGGGCGGGTGTAAAGGAGAGGTGGCCGAGTGGCCGAAGGCGCGGCATTGGAAATGCCGTAGACGGGAAACTGTCTCGCGGGTTCAAATCCCGCCCTCTCCGCCAAAAAAAAGAATTGTTAGGGTGGGATTTGAACAGGGATTTTGAAAGGGGTATTCCCCTTTCATGGGGTGACCGAAGCGAAGGCCCGAGGGGGCTGGCCCCCTAGGGGGAGCGCGTCCTTCAAGGACCTAAGCGCGACTTCAAATACCCGCCCTCTCCGCCAACCAGTCTAACCCTCCTTGCCAGTCTCTACCACAGCAAAGTAGAGTATTTTACGTACGGTTATTATGCCATCATGGGTTCACACTATCTTCTACCTGTCGTGCGTCCTCAATGACATTCATCCCTTGAATTCTGCCAATCGGTTAAGGATCGCTATTCCAGCGCTAAATGCTCCTTTCCTGGAGCCATGCAGGCACATGGATCAGCAAATAATCAATGAGACTCCGTACCGACGGCAGCATTCCGCGAGGCGTCGGGTAAACCAGGTGAAGGATATTCTTCGCTCCGGACCATTCCGGCAGGACGCGTTCAACAAGCCGTTCTTTTAGCGGTGCGGAAACGACTTGTTCCGGCAGCAATGCGATACCGATGCCGTGTATCGCCGCTTGAAGTCTCACGCGCAGATCGCTTGTGACAAGCTTCGGCTTCAACTTGATATGTTGCGTCCGATTATCGAGACTT
>DASXSU010000109.1:0-23024 GCA_036505795.1 Nitrospirales bacterium | reverse complement strand
TCGAACAGCCCGAACGTGCTCGCGCTCCGCTCAGAAGCAAGCAAGTCGCGCTGCGCACCGTTCGGGCGCCCGTTCGACGCCACCCGCTTCGTCCACACATCTTCGGCGTGTGGGCTCCCGATCGGCGTGCCCTCGGATAATGGACGATGGCGGAAAGGGCGCTCCTCCACGGCCGCGTTAGAGGCAGCCCCGCTCCGCGCGGCGGGGGAAGGGGAATCTGTCTTGGCAGATTCCAGGGAGGGAGGGTGACATGAAGGCCCGTTCGACGACAGGACCCGCGGGCTACACATCGAGGTTTCTCACCTCGAGCGCGTGTTGCTGGATGAAGTTACGGCGCGGCTCTACTTCATCGCCCATGAGGGTGGAGAAGATGTCCTCCACGCCGGCGATGTCCTCAAGCTTCACCTTCAACAAGAGGCGCGTCTCCGGATTCATCGTCGTTTCCCAGAGCTGCGTGGGATTCATTTCTCCCAAGCCTTTGTACCGCTGAATCGTGAGCCCATGTTTGCCGATCTCAAAGATCGCCTTCAACAATTGGGCTGTGCCGGGATACGACGTCTCGTCCTCGCCGGCCTTGATCTTATAGGGCGCTCGGCCTAGCCCGATCGCCGACGGCGACCACTTCTGCAGCTCACGAAAATCGGCCGAGCCGACCAGATCGTGGGTAACATCAAGGGTGTGACCGACCCCGTTGGTCTGAATTCGGCAGACGATCTTATTGGACTCGTGCTCTTCGTCTCTGGCGATCTCAAGGGCGATCATCGCACCCGGATAGAAAATCTCCAGGCTCTTCTTGGCGTTCGCCACCACCTTTTTGAGCGCGGCGAGATTCTTGAGGAGGTCTCGATCCATGCTCGGTTCATCCACAAACGCCCGCAAAATGCCGGCCTCATGCTGCTTCTTCGCAAAGCGCGGCAGCAGGTTTTCGAAGGCGATAATCTTTTTCAGGATCGGCAGAAGGCGGCGGCCGGTCACATAGGCCTGCCCGCTCTCGACGTAGACTTCGACCGCCTCGACCGCGAGGTCCGCAAGGTAATCGTTGAGCGCGCTGTCGTCTTTTAAGTATCGTTCGGCCTTGGCTTTCTTCACCCGAAACAACGGAGGCTGAGCAATGTAGATATAGCCCCGATCGATCAGCTCCGGCATCTGGCGGTAAAAAAAGGTCAGCAAAAGCGTGCGGATGTGGCTTCCGTCGACATCGGCGTCCGTCATTAATAAGATCTTGTGGTAGCGGGCACGGCTGATGTCGAAATCATCCTTGCTCTTCTCCCCATCCTCTCGGGGCCGGCCGATGCCGGTGCCGATCGCTTGAATCAAAGTCCGGATCTCCTCGCTGTTGAGCATCTTATCGAAACGCGCCCGCTCGACATTCAGGATTTTCCCCTTTAACGGCAATATGGCCTGGAAGCGGCGATCACGTCCCTGCTTGGCCGAGCCCCCGGCCGAGTCTCCTTCCACGATGAACAGCTCGCTGTGGGCAGGGTCTTTCTCCGAACAATCGGCAAGCTTCCCCGGGAGAGAACCGGCATCCAGGGCGCTTTTTCGGCGAATGAGTTCTTTCGCCTTGCGCGCAGCCTCACGCGCTCGCGACGCATCGAGGCACTTTCCGACGATCTTGCGGGCGATGGGAGGGTTCTCTTCAAGATAGGCTCCGAGCGCCTCGTTCACGGCTGCCTCGACGATGCCCTTCACCTCGCTGTTGCCAAGCTTAGCCTTCGTCTGGCCTTCAAATTGGGGCTGCCGCAGCTTGATGCTGATCACCGCGGTGATGCCTTCGCGGACATCCTCGCCCGTCAGCGACTCGGTCTCCTTCTTGAGTAGATCGTTCGCGTTCGCGTAATTATTGATGGTGCGGGTCAGCGCCGCCTTGAAACCCACCAAGTGCGTGCCGCCTTCCCGCGTATTAATGTTGTTCGCAAACGAGAAAATGTTCTCGGCATACGCGTCGTTGTATTGGAGCGCCACCTCGAGCATCATGTCGGATTTCTGAACGGCGATGAAGATCGGTTTGTGGAGCGGGGTCTTGGCCTCGTTCAGATGCTCCACGAAGGAGACGATTCCGCCCTTGTAGCGAAACACCTCCTCTTTTTCGCGACGCTCGTCCGATAGCGAGATTGCGAGGCCTTTATTTAGAAAGGCCAACTCCCGAAGCCGCTGGGCGAGCACGTCAAAACTGAAGTCGAGTACCTCGAACACCTGCATGTCCGGTTTGAAGGTGACCTTCGTGCCGCGCTTCTTTGTCTTGCCGGTTACCTTAAGCGGTGCGACGGCCTTGCCGCGCTCGTACCGCTGTTCAAAGACCTGCCCTTCCTGCCAGATTTCAAGTTCCAGCCATTCCGAAAGCGCGTTGACGACCGAAATGCCGACGCCGTGCAGGCCTCCCGACACCGTATAGGCTCCCTGCTCGAACTTGCCGCCCGCGTGGAGCATGGTCAAGGCGACTTCCGCCGCCGATTTCTTTTGGGTGGGATGCATGCCGGTTGGAATACCCCGGCCGTTGTCGATGACGGTGACGCTGCCATCGAGGTGAATGGTCGTCTCGATCGCCTCGCCGAAACCTGCCATGTGCTCATCGACGCTGTTGTCTACCACCTCGTAAACGAGGTGATGCAACCCGTCCACGCCGGTGCTGCCGATATACATCGCCGGGCGTTTCCGGACGGCGTCGAGTCCTTCCAGGACCTTGATCTGCTCCGCGCCGTACGCGTCAGGCGAGGGCTTTCCGGCCTCGGACTCCCGGTCGGGGCTGGGTTCCCCCTCGGGCATGGGCTCCTTAGTCGCCATAGACTGGGCTCTCCTGGTTCCTCTTACACCTTCATCGGCATAACGACGCACAAGAATCCGGGATCCCCTTCCGGTCTCAACACGCAGGGACTCAAGGCAGTTTTCATTTCGAGATGCACCGTCTCGCTCTCCATCGCCGCTAAAGCGTCCAAAAGGTATCGGGCATTGAAGCCGGTGGTGAGGCTTTCGCCGCGATATTGCACCGGAAGCTCCTCCGTCGCTTCGCCGAGATCGGGGTTGCTCGTGTACAGCGTCAGCATGCCGGAGTCGAGCGTGATCCGGACTGCGTTCGTCTTATCGCGAGACAGCACCGCCACCCGCCTCAGAGCCGCCTCCAAATCGCCGCGATCGACCGTTGCCTTCTTGGAGTTGTCCTTCGGGATGACCTGTTGATAGTTCGGATACGTCCCCTCCATGACCCGCGAGGTCAGGAACACGCCGCTCCTTTGAAAGGTCACTAGATTTTTTGTAAATCCAAGGAGCGGCTCGCCCGCCTCCTCTTCCAACAACCGGCGCATTTCCTGCGCGGCTTTTCGCGGGATGATGGCGCGAATCTCCTTCGGCATTTCGCTCACGGCGTCCTGGGACAGCTCGCTATCGGCGACGGCCAAACGATGGCCATCCGTGCCCACGAGACGCATCGTGACTTTTTTGTCGGTGGAGATCAGTGTGATGAGGAGTCCATTGAGAATGTACCGCGCGTCGTTGTCCCCGACGGCGAACAACGTCTTCCGGATAAGTGCTGCCAGCCCGCTCCCCGAGATGGCGACGCGGCCTTCTCTCTCCACGGTCGGCAGCGCCGGGAACTCGGAAGCGGCCAGACCGACGATCTTGAACTGAATCTTGCCGGACTGAATTTGGACCCAATTGTTTTCCTGCGTTGTAAGGGTGATTTCACTGTCGGGCATTTCCCGCAAGATTTCGAAGACCTTTCTGGCTGATACCGAGACACTCCCGGGCTCCAGAACTTCCGCCTTGTAATGTCCACGGATGCCGATTTCAAGATCGGTGGCAACCAGTTCCACCCCATCCTGCTTGGTCTCAAGCAGAATGTTGGAAAGGGCGGGCATCGTGTTGCGTTTCTCGACGACCCCCTGGACGCGTTGAAGGCCGGTCAATAACTCATCTCTCGCGATCTTGATTTTCATGTACCCGTACCCCCTGTCGACTACAGGCCTGTAATGTGGCGTTTCAAATCGTCAAGCGTGCGTTGCAAATCCGGATTGCTCTCCCTGGCCTTTTCGATTTGACGGCATGCGTGCATGATCGTCGTATGGTCCTTTCCGCCGAAGTGCCGCGCAATCTCCGGGTAGGACTGCTGCGTAATTTCCCGGCATAGAAACATCGCCACCTGACGTGGATACACCAACGCCTTCGTCCGGCGCTTTGACTTCATCTCTGACACCTTGATGTGAAACTTCGTTGCAACCACCTCTTGCACGGCATCCAAGGTGATCACCCGCTTGGCCTCATTCACCAACTCCTTCAGCACGTTTTTGGCCATCTCCAGCGTAATGGCCTGTCCTGTCAATGTGGCGTAGGCCCCGAGGCGTATCAATGATCCTTCGAGTTCCCGGATGTTGGACTTGACGTGGCTGGCTACGAAAACGGAGACATCGTCCGGAAGGACAATGCCTTCACGCTCCGATTTGTCGCGAAGAATGGCGATGCGGGCCTCCAGCGGATACGGCTGAATATCGGCGACTAGACCCCAGTCCAGGCGAGATCGAAGCCGCTCCTCCATGTCGGCAATGTCCTTGGGATACCGATCGCTCGACAAAACGATTTGCTTTCGTGCCTCGTACAAGCTGTTAAACGTGTGAAAGAACTCCTCCTGGGTCGCCTGCTTGCCGGCAATGAACTGGATATCATCGATCAGGAGCATATCAATGTTCCGGTAGCGCCGGCGGACATCGATCATCTTGTCGTACCGAATACCGTTGATGACTTCATTGGTGAACTGCTCGGACGTGACATAGGCAATCCGAAGATCGGCGTGTCCGGTGATGAAGTTTCCGATCGCGTGCATGAGATGGGTCTTCCCGAGTCCGACGCCGCCGTAGATCAACAATGGGTTGTAGGAAATGCCAGGCGATTCGGCGACCTTCATACTCGCGGCGCGTGCCAGTTGGTTGTTGGATGCAGCGACAAAAGTGCCGAAAGTGTACCGTCCATCGAGATGGGCGGTGCGTTTTGGCTTGACTGTCGGCGCCTGGACCGGACGCTCTGGTTCCCGCATCACAATCGGTTTCTCGGGGACCTCTCCTTCCGAAAGCACGTAGCTAATGCGGACTCCTGGCCTACCGATAGCAGCACACAGCACCTCTTCCAAAAGGCTCTGGTAATGCTCCCGAATCCAATCACGGAAAAACCTGTTAGGCACATTGAGCGTGGCTTCATTTTCACTTATATTTCCTACACTTAGCTCTTTAAACCAGGTCTCGAAGACGTCCTTGGGGGCACGCTCCTTGAGCAGCGCTGCGGCTTCAGACCATACTCCCATAAGGCTTTTTTCATTCCCCGTCGTGTTCATGATTCCACAGGTTTTTCACACATGTGCATATCTTTCAGGGACGCCATGTATTCCCGACTCCTAACAGTTTATCCACGAGACTTCCTGATCTGCTTAACACCTTCTCCTCAGACACGCGGGCTTCCCAAAGAGTGGAAAAGATTTTGCTTTTATCGCAGTCCACATACTCACAACTCCTACTCCCTTTCCTCCTCCGACTTATTTTCTTACACAAACACTAAGGATCAAGAGTCCGCACTGTTCACCAAGCCACAACCTTGTCGGCTTCAAAGATTAGATCAACCAGTCGCGAATACGGAATGTGATGGCCATTCTCAAGGGAAGAGGAGTCAGCGATTTGGTACACCGTGATTCCCGGTAGATTCGGTGGATTTTCTGTCGGCGATAAGAAAACAGCAACGGGCGAGTCTTGTGGAGGTTCTGACCGCAACAGTTCAAGAACAAATGGACTCAGGGGGCTCTTGAGAAGATGCAGAGTCATACGAGATTCCCGCAATCGATCTTCAAAATACCAGCACCCGGTCTGCGGCGTGTAAAGCATTGGCGATGTCTTGGGTCGTCGCCGGCGTGACGGTGCAATCGGGCAGCCATTTCGGCGGGACCTCCGCATCAGGTGCAATCTGAAACGGCGTACCCCATTCAATGAAGACCGGTAAGTGGTGTTCGAGAATCTCGGCATCCATGACGTTGCTGGTGTCCTCGGCGAGGAGATACGGGGCGCGACCTGAGAGAATAATATGGAGGTCATGACCCTCATTGTGAGACCCCAGGCCGAGCGCGATACGAAGAGCTTCGACCGCGCGAGGGCTTTTCAAAGGATCGGCCTGAATCAGCACAAGTACATTCGGCGATGGCAATTGGGCCACAAAGGAACACTCAATTTAGGGCCACGAACCGATCACAACTCGAGACAATATTGGACAGCACGACGAGACCACAGTACGTGGCTTTTTCTTCCTCTCTTGGCACTCCATGTTGCCGCGCTCCATAGGCGCATGCAAAGAGCTTCAGCCCTGCCGTGCGAAGCGGCTGAAACCGGGGATCGGAGACAGTAAGAACGCCCTCATCGATGAGATAGAGGTAGACATCTTTGCCTGATTTTAAGGCCGCATCAGAGAGGCTTAGCGCAGCATCAAGGTTGGTATTTTCAGGTCCTGTGGACAGAAGCAATCCAAGACTCTGTTTTTTCATCTCAATTCACAGGGACTAAAATCATGTAACATCGCATTATTTAAGGTTAATTTAGTTATCATTAGAACTAAAAAACTTTATCATTTAGGACCCACAAGAGTCAAGAGATAACAACGAAAGAGAATGGAAAATATTTATAGGTAAAAATAGCTACGTTAAACAACGTTAACTTTGACGTTCCAAGAGCTCCTGGAACTCAGCCAGTGACACCGTGCGATCCTGTCGTGTCGGGAGGTGCCGGACCAGCAGAGAAAGAGCACCGGCCCGGACTTCTTTAATGGCCCATGTGAGGCCCGCCGCCTCCGCATATTTGAGCTGCTTGCCGAGGTCGTCTTCTTCCATATAGGATTCCACGGCAAGACCTTTCGCGCGCAGTTGTTCAGCATGGCGCGTCATCTCGAGGAGGTCGCCATGCCGGACCAAAAGGACCCGCTCCGCCTTGGCGGTGCCGGAGTTCTCGCGGTTTTGAAGAATAGAAAGAATGCGCTCAAAGCCTATCGAGCACCCAACTGCGGGAATCGGTTTGCCCAGGAAACGTCCGATGAGCCCGTCGTAACGGCCGCCGCCGAGGATCGAAGAGGAAAAGCCCTCCACGATCGCTTCATAAATAGGACCGGTGTAATAATCCATACCCCGCACTAAAGTCGGATAAAAGATCACTCGAGACTCTTGATGGAGCTCTCTCACCGTCGCGATGATCCTATCGAGTTCAGTATGGATCGCCTCGATTTCTTCTCTTACGCGGCGATCTAAAATCTGCTTCACAATCTCTCCGTATTGTCCCGTCTTCGTACCCTTGCCCGGCGGGCCTTGGCGATCGCTGTCGTTCGGGTCCTTTATCAGGCGGCAGACTTTTTCCCAAGGCGGCGTGCCTTTTTCGAGGCAGTCGCTCAACTCAGTTTCAAACTGGACGGAGGGGATCTTATCAACCTTGTCGAGGAGCGTCAGGATCGGGGGAACCTGAGAATCAGGCACCCCGATGCCCTTCAGCAACAGCGGCAACAGTCGCTTGTCACTGAGCCTAAACCGGTAGTTCTCGAACCCGAGACGCTTCAACACCTGTTCAGTGGCCGTAATGATCTCGACCTCGTAATCCGATGACGCCCCGCCGACAACGTCGATATCGCACTGGTAAAACTCCCGATAGCGCCCAAGCTGCGGGCGATCCGCCCGCCAGACCGGGGCGATATGGTAACGCCGAAATATTTTCGGGAGTTTTCCTTGATGGGTTGCCACAAACCGGGCCAGCGGCACAGTCAAGTCGTACCGCAGACCGTAATCCGCCAGATCCTGACCTTCCTGTTGTGCCTGGCCGAGCTTCTCGCCGCGCTTCAAAATTTTGAACAGGAGCTTCTCGTTTTCGCCGCCGCCCTTGCCCAGGAGAACGGTCAGATCCTCCATCGCGGGAGTATCGATGGGAAGGTAGCCATAGAGGCGATAGGTCGAGCCGATGGTCTCCATCAGGCTTTGCCTCAGAAGCGTGTCCTGAGGCAGCCAATCGCGCATTCCGGTGGGTGGACCAATCGCCATGGCGCGGTATCCTAGCCCCTCAGGGAAGGCTTATCAAGACAGGTGGAAGGCGTCTTTGATACCGGTCAACACGAACTGTACAGCAATGGCGGCAAGGATCAGGCCCATCACACGGGTAAAGACGCGCATGCCCGTCTCCTTCAGAAAGTGAGCGATGGCGGTGGCGCTTCGCAAAGCGATGAACGCGATGATCACATTCAACACGATGGCTCCTAGAAGCACCAGGAAGGCAGGAAGGACAACCGGTGCTTTCGTCGCCTGCCCGGTGAGGGCGATCACGTTGGAGATCGTTCCGGGCCCGCTGAGCAGCGGAATGGCGAGCGGAATTAGGGCGATATCCTGTCTCTGCATGCACTCGATGTTTTCTTCGGGCGTGTGACGGGAGCGGTCCGGCCGCGCCTCCATCATGTCAAAGCCGATTTTGAGCAGCAATAGGCCTGCGACGATTCGAAAGGCCTCAATCGTCACCCCGAATAACCGGAAGATCAGGTTTCCGAACAGAGCAAACGTCACCAGGACGATGAAGACCATTGGAACGGCCCGTTTCACCACCTGCGCCCGCTCCGCCTGCGTGTAGTGGGGGGTCATGGAAAGAAAAATCGGGATATTCCCGATGACGTCCAACGTCACGAAAATAGAGACGAACGCGGTGACGAAGAACGTCGGAAGGAAACTCATTACTTGCCGGACGACTTGGCGCTGGCGAATGCTTTGCGCGGATCCTCTGTGGAGAGCTTCGCAAGCTCTTCGTACAGCTCACGTTCGCGCTTCGTCACCGTTTTCGGCGGGACGATCATGAGACGCGCATAGAGATCGCCGCTGGTCCCGTCGCGCCGCACCAACCCTTTGCCTCGCAGCCGCAACCGTTGCCCAGGCTCGCTCCCCGGAGGAATCCGCATGGAGACCGCGCCTGTGAGCGTCGGCACGGAGACTTCGGTGCCAAGTACGGTCTCCCACGGGAGCAAGGGCAGATCGATTTGCAAATCATCCGGCGAGTCCTCTAACACAGTGAAGAGCGGGTGAGGCCGGACGCGGATCTTCAGGAAAAGGTCGCCGGGCTTTCCGCCGCGTGCGGATGTCGAGCCTTGCCCTTTTAAGCGAATGCGATCCCCGTTGTGCAACCCCTTAGGCAGAGTGACGTCAAGCTCTTTCGGACGGGCATGACCGGCTTGATCCTGCGCCATCAGCGTGAGCCGTCGAGTCCCACCACGGTTGAGCTCCTCCAGAGGTAGCTCAATCTCGGCTTGAAGATCCGCCGCGCGCGCGAGATCTGGATCGGCGCCGGACTCCCACCGTGACCTGTCGCCGGTGCCTCCCGGTCGCCGTCCGCCAAACAGGGTTTCAAAGAAGTCGCTGAAATTGCCGCCAAACTCTTCGCCCGAAAAACCACCTCCGGTACCACCGGCGCCGCTCCATGTGTACTCGCGGCCGAATCCTCCACCACCGAATCCTCCGCCGGGTGGCGGGGTGAACTCCTGCCCATTTTTCCAGTTAGCGCCCAGGCGATCATATTTTTTCCGGTTTTCTGGATCGCCAAGGACCTCATTCGCTTCATTGAGCTCTTTGAATTTATCCTCCGCCGCCTTTTTCTTAGAGGTGTTCCTTTCCATATCGGGATGGTATTGGCGGGCGAGCTTGCGGTAGGCGTCCTTAATTTCCTTCGCGGAGGCGGTGCGCGGGACCCCTAAAATTTCGTAGTAATCTCGGAATTTCACGGCCATCGACTTCAGATTAACCACGAGAGAAAGCTTTGTCCAGAGGTAATACCCGATGTAAATACGGGTCAGAGTCGATTTATCCCTTCAGTGAACAGGCTCCCCGGGGACTGAAAGTGGGGACAGGCAACTTTTTCGCTTGAAGCAGTTGTGCGGGTTGGGAAATCATGCGCTTGAAAAAGTAGCCTGTCCCATTCCCCTCTGCTATAGTGCCTCCTCATGCTCGCGGTCATCACCGGCGCTTCACGCGGAATCGGGGAAAGTTACGCGCGACAACTAGCGGCACGGGGTTACGGGCTCCATGTCGTAGCGAGGGATGCTGATCGGTTAGCCGCGGTGGCGCAAGCCATGCGCGCAGCTCATTCTGTTCCCGTCGAGGAGATCGTACTGGACTTGGCCCGCGTAGATAGCGCCGAGCGGCTCTATGCCGAGGTGCGGAGCAGGCAGACTGCTCCCGTCGATCTTCTGATCAATAACGCCGGGTTCGGCCTATACGGGGAATTTACGGACATCCCGACCCCGCGACTCCAAGAAATGATCTATTTGCATACTCTGACCGTGATGAAGCTGATGCGCTTGTTCCTGCCGGAAATGCGCGCGCGGCGAAGCGGAGCGATCATCAATGTCGCCTCCATCGCCGGATTGATGCCGCTGCCTTATATGGCCCTCTATGCGGCCACGAAATCTTTTCAGGTGAGCCTGGGCCTCAGTATTGGCAATGAAGTTCGCGCCGACGGGATCATTGTGCAAACCTGCTGCCCGGGCCAAACGCTCACCGATTTCCATGCCACGGCCAATCATGACCGTCCCGCCGCTTACGGCAGTGAACAAACGGCCGCCCAGGTGGTCGCGGAGTCCCTGGCTGCACTGGACCGAGGCCGTGCCCTGGTGATTACCGGCGCGCGGAACCGGCTTCTAATGCGAGTCCACAGTCTCATTCCTCGCGGGTGGGTGCAGTGGGCTGCGGGCCGCGCCCTCAAACCCACGGATGCCCGATGAAGGAGCAGATGGCGCGAAACATTGAACAGGGATTTGAAAAGTTTCTTTGGAACAGCCGCTTCATTGTCATTCTTGCGGTAGTCGCCAGCATGATCTCGTCGGTCATCCTGTTTGTGATCGCCACATTTGATGTCTTTGAGCTGGTCGCCAAGGTGTTCAAGTACATGAGGCTGCCGGGATACGAACGCACCGTGACCGCCTATGAGGACTTTCACGGCGAAGTCGTCGGGCATATCATTGGAGCCATCGACGATTTTCTCCTCGCCACCGTGCTGTTCATCTTCGCCCTGGGCCTCTATGAGCTGTTCATCAGCAAGATCGAGGAGGCGGAAGCCGAAGCGGCAACCAGCTCACGGATTCTCGTGATACACAGTCTGGATGATCTCAAAGACCGCCTGGCGAAGGTCATCTTAATGATCCTCATCGTCACCTTCTTCAAAAACGTGATCCACACCTCTTTCACCGAGCCCTTAAACATTCTCTTCCTCGGGGTGGGGATTCTGTTCGTGGCGCTCGCCCTCTTCTTCACGCACAAGGGATCCGAGGCGAAGGAAGGACGGGGAAACGGGCACTGATGCGGGTGCCACGGCGGTTTGTCCTCGCATTCCTGTTGTGCTTTCTCTTAGCCGGCGCCGCGCATCCGGCAGAGAAGTCCACCAACCAGAATAATCTGCACCATTCGAGACCTCCTGCAATCAAAGGGAATCCGAGTATCGATCCTGCGGCGCCCCCGCGCATCGGTGAGCCGGGCCGCCTACTCTTGAGCTGTATGAGGCCCGGAGAGTCCCAGCCGGTCGAAATGTATGCGTCGGCCAGAACGTTCGATGAAGGCAGGCAAAGCTTCTTTCTCCGGCGATTGAATCAAGCAGGCGAAGAACTGTTCTATCCCTTGCATGGCCATTTTCTTGACGGCGGCGCCTCCGGAATCTTTATGATCCATGACGGCAAGGGAATGCGGCGCCAGGAGATCCTCCAAATCGACCAGACCGTCAATATGGGCCTTGTTTTTCTTCAGACGACGACGGATGGACTCCAAGCCGTACTGAATGTTTATGCGGAAAGCGAGAACTCCCCGGGCGCGCTCAAAGATCTCGAACAGTGGAGCTGCCGATGGGGAGTAGAGGCCCGCCGCTCATCTCTCGGCAAAGACCATGTGCGCGCAGAACCGAACACCGGAGCCCGACCGCCAAGCCATTGGTTCCAGGAGTCGAATACTAAGCTGCTAGAGTGCACCGCCAGCGGGCCGACCGGCACATACCGGATCGAAGTATTGGGGTCCACAATCTGGCCCGGTCACCTGGGGTTTCTCGTGGTGCGAGCTCCCGGGAATCAACCAGTCGGTTACAATGTGCACCTTTTGGAAGGACCGGGCCGCTTATTGCTGCACGCGCACAGCTACCCGCACCGAACGAGAGTACGAATGCTGGACACCATGGAAGAAACGGAAACAGTGATTGGAGGACTGCTGCTGAGCAAGACCGAAAACGGCTATACCGGTTGGATTGGTTTGGTCTCGTCTGCCGCTGATCCTATGAACACTTCTTTTTCTCGCGATGCGACGGTGGCTGACTACGCGTCATTGGGCCACGCCGTCATCCCACCGCTGCCGGTCGCCTGCCGCTAGAAAGTTCACACCATGGATTATCTCGATCTTATTCAGTGGCCGGCAATGCTCGTCACCGTCATTTCCGCATGGCTTGTTGCTTCGCAGGCGAAGCGTAAGCGTGAAATTGGGTTCTGGTGCTTCCTGGTTAGTAACGTTCTTTGGGTCATCTGGGGCCTGCATGACCATGCGTACGCACTTATGGCCCTACAAATAGCCTTGGCCGTCCTCAATGTCCGCGGCGCGTATAAAAATGAGCCAGAGTCCAGTGGCCGCGGCTTCCCTGCCTAACGAATAAGCGACGGCCACTCGAACATTTCGTGGCGGTATGAAATAAGCGCAAGCCCGGCACGCCCAGAGCCCAACATGCAAAAAACGCCTACACTCCTAGTTAGCAATTAACCGAGTGAATAAAACAGGCCTAGTCCAATGTGGCCTGCTGATTTATGCACTTTATACTGAAAATGGGGAAGACCTTCCGTTCGCCCTGAGCCTGTCGAAGGGCCTTCTCGTTTTGCACATGAATCCCGCCGATATTCGGAATTGTTAGGAGTGGTTCGACAGGCTCACCACGAACGGCCATATGTCTATTTCGCCGGCAGGGTGAGAGCCGGAATCTCTCTTCCGGTGGCGTCGCGACTCTGCTCCCAGGGCACGAGCGGATAGGTCACCTCATCCATCCCGATATTCGCCGCATCAGTGTCAGCCGCCACGATCCTCAGACTAATCGACTGCTCCCCCTTCAGCGAACGTGGAATTTGAAAAGCGCCGGTAAACAATCCCTTCGCTTTGTGGTAGAGATCGATTCTCTGGACAACCTTTTCGCCCAGGCGCAGCTCGCCGTACAGATCCATTTTACGAGAATCCCAATTGCCGAAGGGTTCGACGACACAACCGCAGAGCATCTTCACCGTCGCGTTGACGGTGCCTTCGTCGCCGATGCCGAGCGGCCGGTCTGTCGTAGGGCCTTCGATATTTACCAGCAGGCCATTGAGCTCCAGAACGATGCCGTCGCCGGTGACCCCCTTACCCGGGTAAAGAAGCACCGTCTTGCTGGCTCGGCGCAGGGCCTGCGGAAACTTCAGCGGGCCTTCCCCGACAATCTCCACCAGGGTGGGCTTTGTTAACTGAAGCTCTGCGCTGAAGGAAGCGGACTCCCTGACGCTATAAACCGGTTCATTATGCAGGTGCGGTGTCTGCATAATGACTCTGGCGTCTCCACTGGGCCCGGACTGCCGGCCAGCGACCAATATTTCCCCAGTTTGGGCATCGCGAATGGTGACAGCCGCCCCCCCGACGTTATCGCCGAGCGCCATGGCGCGAGAGGCCACGACGCGCACGACGACCGGCGTGGATATTGCCGTGGAACTTGCAGTGGAACTTACAGTAGAACTTGCAACGACAACATCCGCTGCGGAGGCAACAGCCACTGCGAACATGACGGCTGATAACTGAATCAGGCTGACGCAGCGTCGCTTCACTCTTCTCCCCCGCTAAAGTTGAACCCGCTACTGGCGCATGACCGGCGTAAACACCTCGTTGACGTCGCTGAATGAGCCTCCAGGCGTGGGCCCGCCGCACAAGACGTAGATCTTTCCATCCACAACCGCTGATCCCAAGCCGTGACGAGCGGTGGGCATCGGCGCTTGGGTTTCCCAGGCATTGGTCTCGGGATCATACGCCTCATTCTCATGGAATGTTCCGGAGGGCCCTTCGCCGCCGAAGACATAGATACGTCCGCCATGCACGGCAGCGGTAATACCGCTTCGCGCGGTGGGCAGATCTGCTTTGCGGGTCCATTGATCAGTCGAGGGGTCGTACATCTCATGCACGGCCAGGTTCTGGCTGTACTGGCGGTTGAGCCGGCCGCCGATCGCGTAGAGCCGCCCCGCGACGGCAGCGGCAGCATGGTGGTCTCGCGGCGCTAAGAGGGGAGCAGCGTTTGTCCAGGTATCCATATCCGGATCGTAAATTTCGTGAACACCGGTATTGCGATCTCGCGTGTAGCCGCCGACGGCATGGAGCCTCCCGCCCAGCACGGCGACCGCCAAGGCCCCTCTCGGGGTGGGCATGGGCTTGCGGGTTTTCCATTCGTTGCTCTGGGGGTTATACTCGTAGACACTCGCCGTAGGGCTCCAAATGTGGAGTAGAGAGTGCTCGAACCCACCGATCACATACAGGCGGTCCTTCACCACGCCGATACCGGCATGATGCCGGCCGGCGGGTAGGGGCGCCCGCTCCTGCCAGCTGTCGGTGGCCGGGTCGTACGCCTCGACCACGGATGAAACAAACGAGATGCTCCGCGCGAAGCCACCGACGACGTAAATCTTCCCGCCGAGCGCGGCGGCTGCCACCTCGGTTCGTTTCATGGGGGCCGGGGCTTTGGTCGTCCATACCCCTAGGTCCGCCGCGATCCCGATTGCCATCGATAAGCAGATGCTTGCGGCGGCAGTGCAGAGTATGAGTTTGAACGGCCCCTCAAGGCGCATAGGACAAATTATATGGGAGCCGACCATGGTACATCCAGTACCAGCCGGTACCCGGCTTTGGAACAGATTGATTTTAAAAAACCCCTAACCTAGAGTGAGCCGGAGGACTAGTATGCTGCGCGCATTTCAGGGAATCATGCCGAAGGTTGACCCCTCTGCCTTCATAGAAGAGACGGCGGTCGTGCTCGGTAAGGTGGTAATTGGGGCCGATTCAAGCGTGTGGTTTATGGCTATCGTTCGCGGTGATGTGAACGCCATTAGGATTGGAGCCCGCACGAATATTCAGGATCTCTGCGCCCTGCATGTCACTCACGATACCCATCCGTTGATCATCGGCGATGAGGTGACCGTTGGACATCACGTTGTACTGCACGGATGCACCATCAAAAACAGGGTCTTGGTAGGCATGGGCGCAATTCTCATGGACGGGGCGGTGATAGGCGAGGATTGTGTCATCGGCGCCGGCTCCTTGATCACCGAGGGAACCGTGGTGCCTTCAGGCAGCCTGGTCCTGGGAAGCCCTGGGCGCGTCAAACGACCCCTGACAGATGAAGAGCGGGCATGGATAGGGCAGTCAGCTACGAACTATGTCCGCTACGCGGCGGAGCATCAGCTCTCGCAGCGGGGTCCCGATCTCAATCGTACGGTATGACACATTCCGTAGTGTGGACGGTCGGCCATTCCACGCGGCCGATCCAGGAATTTCTCAACCTTCTTCTGCGGCAGGGTATCAGGCATCTCGTGGATGTCAGGGCGATTCCATTTTCCAGGCGCAACCCGCAGTTTAATCAGGACGCTCTTGCGAAGGCTCTCGAGTCAGCCGAGATCGCGTATAGCCATATGCCTGCTCTTGGGGGCCGGCGAAAGAGCCGAACTGACTCGAAGAACACGGGCTGGCGCAATGCGAGCTTTCGCGCCTACGCCGATTATATGCAGACGCCTGACTTTCAGGCGGCCATTAAAGAGCTGACAGGTTTGGCGGCAGACACCCGTACGGTGATCATGTGCGCAGAGGTCGTTCCCTGGCGCTGCCATCGCTCCCTAATCTCAGATGCGTGTATCGCCCAAGGCTGGACAGTATTGGAGATTGTCAGCGAGGCAGAGCCGAAGCCGCATACCCTTCCGGCATGGGCGACGATGGAAAACGGACAGGTCACTTATCCGGGGCAGGGCCAAGAACAGCTCCTGCTCTAGGCGCCAAGGCTTTTGTCCTCTGGGGGAACGGTACCGACCGGGACTGTAGGGACTTCAGCCAGATCGCAATGGGGGTAGATCACGAGCGACGGCCGGCCGAACCGCACGCGTAGCGCATTAATGGTTTGGTAGACCAGAGCAATCGAGATGATCTTGCGCTCGAGCGCCCGCTTACCTGGGAAGTCCACCAAGGACAACCCAACCAGCATTGTGAGCATTCCCTGACCCGGAAGCACCAGCATGGCAATGCCGGCCAGGATAAACAGAACGCCCAAAGCGTTTATTAGTCCGATGCCTAGACAGCGGAGGACCGGATGACGACCTTTCAGCCAAATCCGCGGCTGCCGCTCATCGAAATAATGCGGCGGAAGCCGAACGAGGATCCATGGAATTGCGACGAGACTACCGGCGAAGGCAGCGATGGACCCAATGGACAGCCACCACACCAGAGAACTCGAGTAGAGCCAATGCCACATCAATTGGCTGAAAGCTCAGTCCGAGACCTGATAGCAGTCACGCTCATGTAGTCGCTATAACTCTTGCCCACCGGAGTCGATCAGCTTCCGCTGGCCAGGTCCAGCTTGTAGATCAGGCCTTTGACCGCTTCCTCCAAAGCGACAGCGCGGACTTCTCCCGGAGCGAATGCGCTCCCCTCGGGATAAATGAAAGCACTGGAATACCCTCCTGGAGAGATACGCGGATAGAACGGCCTCGCATCCTCATAATCCATTTTCCACAGGCGCGCCTCGCCATTGCTCGCTACCGAGAACAGTTTTGCGCCTGTGTTCAGATCGACCGCCACCAGGGCGATAGAAACATAGCTGTCGGTACGAGTGCCGACGCCGCTGCCGTTCTGGCCGTATTTCAACCATACCGGACTGCTCATTTCGGTCGCATTCGGCATAACGACCATCGCTTGTCCGACCTGGAATGGCGCGCTGGCCTTGCGGATCGCGGGCAGCGGATCCCCGGCAGGAGTCGGGATCGTCGTCACACCGACGATCTCCAATGGCTTGCCTGCGGAGAATTGCTGCTTGATCTTTTCGGCCAGCGCACGTTGAGCCGACTCCGAGGGGGCTGCGCCCTGAGATTCAAGCCACACCAGGACGGCTTTCGTCGGATGTGCAAGCCCTGTCTTGTCCAAGACCGGTGCACCCGACAAGAAGGGATTGGCCTGAGGAGGGTAGGTTGGTTGGGTGGAACAGCCCCAAAGCACAGAAATAATGCCGAAGGCAACGATTGGGCGAACGAGTTTGTGTGGCATCGCGGCACCTCTTTTCAGACTCATGATTTTTGTCTTCCTTCCAGAACTCGTAGACGACGATCGATTCTACGCAGGCGGAAAGCGTTTCCGACCAGCCAAGCAATGGCAATCAACAACAGAAGGGCTAGCCCCATCAACCCAAGCCACATTTCAAACGGCAAGACCACGGGTGTCCCGGGATTGTCCATCTCGCCGGCATGCCCGGCGAACGCCAGCGAACTGACATAACGGGCGAGCATCAGACCGGCATATCCTCATCCGACAACCCGAAATGATGGCCGATCTCGTGGACCACGGTATCCTGAATTTCGCGGATTACGTCAGCTTGAGTTTCACATGCTCTCAAAATCGGTCCGCGATACAGGTAAACCTGATCCGGTAACTCCCCACCGGTATCGAAAAAAGAATGCTGCTGAATCGACCGGCCGACGTAGAGACCCAGCAGTTCATCCGATTCATCATCCGCCATACCGACTGAATTCAAGGTCTCATTGCTCGGCTCCTCTTCAATCTCAATCGCCACGTTCTGTAGGCGTCGGCGGAATTGAGTGGGCAGCTCCCTGAGGGCCTCGCGAACGAGAGACTCAAAGTCTTTACGCGAAAGCCAGGCACCGGCCATACCACCATAGTACCACCTCGGTCAGCTGGCGGGCTTGCTCTCCCCCCGAGCGAGTGTCTCGCAGACCTGATCGAGCCACCGCCCCGCGGCTTCGAGAATTTCCCGGACCATAGGTTCCGAATGGCCGGTCTTTTTCACAGTATAGGCGCACACGTAGCCTAGGATTGACTCGCGATTGAGCTTTCCGGCCTCAGTCTTTGACAGCTCCGTGAGTTCACCGAAGCCGGTGCGTAGGACTTCAGAAGTAATCGGCAGCCCGTAAGACAGCTGGCCGGTGGCGTACTGAATCACTCTCTGAAGTTCGGGTTCGGTCATGCACTAATTGTATCCTTGCTCTACCGCAGGCTCAAGCGCTCTGCGCGGCGTTGAGAACCCGGGTCAGAGTTGATTTATGAATTGGTTTGAGCCGGCGGACCGGTAGGACTAAATCGACTCTGACCCCATGGTTTGAGAGGAAAAAGGGGAGGGCGGATGCCCTCCCCAGGGGTAAAGGAGTTTGGCCCACGGGTCAAGGCCCCGTCCCGGCGGGGCCGGGGCGGGGCGGGTGAGATAGTAACTCCAGGGCAGGTGGGTGAAATGGATGAGGTAGCGTTATTTCTTGCGAACTTGAATGCCGTGTGGGTCGGCTTTCTCCTTCTTGACCATATTTCCGTCTTTGTCCTTCTCTTCGACCATTTTGCTTATCGGGGCGATGCCCACCAGCTTCCCGCTCCGTCCGTTGCCTTCAACCTTAATGACGCCGACCCCGGGACTGCTGCCGACGGCGTTGTTGACGTCCTTGTTGTTGCCGGTCAATGGACTTGGCCCGCGCAAGGACGTAAACACGTAACTGCCGTCCGGAGCCGCATCCATCAAATCAGGCGCCGGATCCTGGCTGACCTCTCCCGCGAGCCGGACCGTACCGGCTTTCATTCCGTCATTGTTGGAATCGTAGACATCGATCAAGTTCAGATGCCGATCCCCGGCCCAGAGGTACCGATTATTAACGGCGACCATTCCGTGGGAGTCCCCACCGTCGCGGCTACCGATGCGGATGGGTTGACTGACTGATGGGAGTCCGCTCATCGGAAATGCATACACGTCGTTGTTGAGAGGGGTGGCCGGCCAGCCGCCGCCCGAGTTCAGGTACATGTTGGCACCAAGCTGTACGCCGCCACATCCGGCCGGACGTATTGCGTCTCTGCCCAGCGTGCCTACGAGGAACATCGGGTTGGATGTAATATCGAACACCGCCAGGCCCCCGCCGCGGAAGGTCACGAAGACGAACTGGCTGCGGTTATCGGTAATCGGGCAGATGGGCGCCACGTCCGGCACATCTTGACCGGATTCCATCTGCGTGAGGTTTACGACGTCGTTGTCCGGTTTAATCGTGAATTTTTTGCCGGCGTAGTCCGTCCAAATGCGGACCAACTTCTTCTCGGCGATATTAGCGCCGATGGCCATTCTCATGTTTGCGGTCGGAAAGGTTGCATGCGCATTTTTTCCCAAGCTCACACATCCTATCGGAGCCCTGGACGCAGCGTCTATAAAGACAACATGCCCGCTGGCGACATAGGAGAGAATGGCGTACTTTCCGTCCTTGGTGAAGAGAATCATATGGGGCCGCTTGGGGAACCCAGTGACCTCCTTGCAGGCTTCGGCGAATTTATCGCCAAGGTCGACTGTCTCCGGCTTCGCCGCCGCCGGGTCCGAAGCGAGCGCTTGACCGTCGTAGATGTAGAGTGTGCCGCCGCCATCTTTGGAGCTGTCGGACTGGTCGATGGCCCAAACCTCGTACGCTGCTGCCGGCGCAGCAGCGGGCGCCGGCGCGTCCGCGGCGAGGGAGGCGCCGCCGAGCACTGCCCAGATCGATAAGAAACACAGAAACGAAAGCAAGGAACGACGTCGGTATCGCATGACCTCAACCTCCTGTGCCAACCGCGTAATAGGTCGATAAATGGAGCGGGGGTTAGTTGCTAAAAAACTTCAGCCCAAACCAGTCCATTGTGGCATTCCCATCAAAGGGCCACGCCATAAGCGGGGGTATCATAGGCGGGTTCTTCCGGATCTGTCAATCTACTCGGGCGGGAGGACGAAAAGCGACGGTCAAAGAGAATCGGCTGTGACGATGATCTCTCCACGCATCTGGTGCCCCGGCAGATCACAGATATAGAAAAAATGTCCGGCGGCCCGTGGTGTGAATCTAATATTTGCGTGACCTTTGGGCGGGATTAAGACACGGGCGAGACCCGTCTCGTTAAATTCTGGAGCGCCATTACCTGTCACTTGGACGTTGAGTCCTTGAAAGAGCAACAGAGGCACAAACGCGTGGAGTTCGACATCCTCGTTTTCAATGACCAGCGCGACCGGATGTCCCATTTTCAAAAAAACAACCTCCGGGATGAAAACCCTTTGCCTGGCGGCAATTTTAACCACCGGAAGGATGGAGTCAGCATTGACATCGGACTCGAAACAACTCAGCACAGAAATGCCTAACAGCGCGGCTCCAACGATTTGCAATCTCATTTTGCCTTGGCAAAGACACGGATCGGAGTCCCGGTAAAACCGAACTCCTTGCGGATGCTGTTTTCCAGGTACCTCAGGTACGGATCCCCAACGTCTTTGGGGTTCTTGCAGAACAGCACGAAGGTCGGAGGTTTGGTCGCCACCTGCGTTATGTACGCTGATTTGACCGGTTTGCCCTTACGAATCGGCAAGGGTTGCCGGGTCAGGGCTTCCTGAAGAAATCGGTTGAGTTGTCCCGTCGGCACCCGGCGACCGAATGAGTCCAGCGCCCGATCCAGATACGGAAAGATCCGGGTGACCATTCTGGGTTGCAGCGCTGAGCCAAAAAGGACCGAGGCCCAGGTGAGGAACGCAAACCGCCGATGCAGTTCCTGCTTGTACGCGGTCTTGGCGCCCTCACCGCTTTTGTGGCAGTCCCATTTGTTGACCCACACCACGCAGGCGCGTCCGCCGCGCAAGGCCAGACCCGCGATCTTCGTATCCTGTTCGGTGACGCCTTCAACGCCGTCCAACATTAAGACCGCAAGATCAGCCCGGCCGAGACTGCGCATGGCACGCGCCACGCTATAGCGTTCCACGCCGGGATCGATCTTGCCCCGCCGCCGGATGCCGGCGGTGTCAATAAAGAGATAGTCCGAGTCCTTGTGGCGCACCAGCGTATCGATGGAATCACGCGTCGTGCCCGGAACGTCGCTCACCACTAGGCGCGTCTCTCCAAGAAGGGTGTTGATAAAGGTGGACTTGCCGACATTGGGGCGGCCTACGACTGCGATCTTAGGAGGCTCGATGGCCGTGGTGCCGTCCGCCTCCGACAGAAGGGGATAGATCGCGTCCAGCAACTCTGCCACACCTGCGCCATGCTCTGCAGAAACGGGATAGACCTCTTCGACGCCCAACGCATACATCTCTCCGATCAGGGGCTCGCATTGGGGGGTGTCGATCTTATTGGCGGTGAGGAACATCGGCTTACCGGACTTACGCAGCAGATCCATGACGTCCCGATCCATCGGCGTCAGACCTTCTCTTCCATCCAATACAAAAACCAGTGCATCGGCCTCTTCAATGGCCAGCCGGGACTGCTCGCGGATCAGCGCGAACATTCGATCTTCGGAAGTCGGAAGGAGCCCACCTGTGTCGATGAGCCGGAACGGCCTCCCCCGGTATTCTGTTTCTGCGGAATGGCGATCGCGGGTCACGCCCGGCATGTCTTGAACAATCGCCTGCCTGCGGCCCAAGATCCGATTAAACAAGGTCGATTTGCCGACGTTCGGTCGGCCGATGATGGCGACAGTGAACATAATTGGCCACGCTAACATGGGGCCGTGAGCAATTGCCAATCGCGTCACCGAGTTCTTCGCTATAATGCCGCTAATGGATTGGAACGGCATCGACACAATTCTGCTCGACCTGGACGGAACCCTGCTGGACCGCGCCTTCGACGATCATTTTTACTTCGAAGTGTTGCCGGGCCGCTATGCCGAGGCAAATGGTCTGGCTTTGGACATCGCACGTGAACGTCTCATCGGTTTGTACCGCGCTGTGGAGGGGGAATTAGACTGGACTGATTTGGATTACTGGAGCAGAACATTGAAGCTGGATGTAGCGGAGATCAAGACCTCGGTCCGTGACCGTATTTGTCTCCACGCTGATACGGCGGGGTTCTTGGCGTTTCTTCGTGGTCGGAAGATCCCCGCATACCTGGTGACGAATGCGCACCCGAAGTCGCTGGCCATCAAAATGGCTGTAACCGGCCTGGAGCCATACTTTAAGCAAATTGTGACAGCTTTCGACGTCGGATGCCTCAAACTGAGGCCGTCTTACTGGGCGAAAGCGCAAGGCCTTCTAGGCTTTGATCCGGCGCGAACCCTGTATATCGACGATGACGAGGCGGCGCTGGCGTCTGCGGATTCGCATGGCATCAAGCACCTCTATTTACGCTCCAAGCCGAGCTCCGCACTGCCACCGCAACCGTCAGCAATCTATCCCTCGATCCAAGACTTTCATGCCTTGATGTAAAAATCACGGCAGATCAATCCCCCGCGCTGCCCCATCGACATGATCTGTGTACGGCTGCAATGTTGTCAGGCGCGGATCATCAACAGGCCCGCCAGTAGTAAAATGGTACAAGGACTGGAATTGGGTATCGTTGAAGCCGAACACTTTGTGGACCGGGTCATCAAAAAAGCAGCCGATTCCGGTCGCTCGAACGCCCGCCGCTTCGGCTTCTAAATACAGCACCTGGCCGATGAGCCCAGTCTCCCAGAAGAGCCGCCGATAAAACCAGGGGCCATGCGTCCGTAGGGCGGCATCAAACTCTGCAATCATTCCCAAGGAAAACGCGCTGGCGCCGGCAATTTCTTGATGGCAGCTCACCTGTGCGGCGAGGCCTTGCGCGTTTCCTTCCTCAAGCATATACAGGGGCAAATCGGCGGGACAATGCGCCGCCTTGTTCCAGTCGAATTGTGGGTGCATGATTTTGCGAAGATTCTCTCGTTTGGAAGGATCGCGCAGCAACATGTACAAGCCGGAGGGAAGGTCGGTCACACGGTGCACGAACAGAGCGAGATGGATCATCGGATCCCAGGGAACGGCATCCCA
>DASXSU010000108.1:0-30044 GCA_036505795.1 Nitrospirales bacterium | reverse complement strand
CCGATTTTGCCTGGATACAGGATGTACAACATTGTATAGGTCGTGGTACCGGTCACGAACAAAATGCAGTACACAATCATCGTAAATCGGCCGAGGATCCGATGACGCCGGCTTCCATCAGGCCACATCTTTTCGAAGAGTTTCTCGATGGCCAGCACGAATGCCAAGACAAGGAGGCCCGACAAATAGACGACCAGCCGGCGCAGGGAAAAATCGGTCCCAAATCTGGTTCCGAGAATCGCATATAACCCTAGAAGGACTGCGCCGCTGATACCAAAAATCTTTACTAATTTTTCACGACGGACTTTCAGAAGCCCCGGCCGCAAATCACGCCTGCCGCCGACGAACCGCTGAGTGCGAAAACCGAGAACGATCATGTAGATCGCCATGACCAGGCCAACGATCACCAGCATGATGTGAAAGGTCAGAAGCGGAATGAACACCCGGTAGTACATGAAGTCCGAGCCGCTGAAGCCGGTGCGGCCTTCAAACGCCAGGACCCCGAGTTGGCGAAACAAATAATAGCTCGTAAAAAACGCGAGCATTGCCACCATGCCGCCCAAAACCAGCCAGTGGTGAGCATTGCCGAGTTTTTTTCGAGCCTGCACCCACCCGATGATAAAAAGAGCTGTGAAGAGCATCGCCATCACCTGGCTCAAGTCACCGCCTAAGGTTGCGGCGGTACCGAGAAACCCCGGTCGCGCGAGAAACTCCTTCACTTCATGCCCTTCACAATAGAGGAGCGTTCGATCTCTTCCAGCTGTCTAAACCCGGTTGCCGTCAGCCATTCCGACACTTCATTGAGCGTGTAGCAGCGTCCCTTCTCGGTATTCACCATCAGATGTACGGCGAACACGGCAGTCCAGGCCGGAGCAGTTCGATCCTCATCCAAGAATCGGTCTTTGATGATGACACATCCCGCCACATCCAAGGCCAGGTAGACCTTGCGAACGAGCGCCGCATTCGTCCCAGCGTCTTGGTAATGAAGGATGTCCGACATGAGGACGGCGTCATAAGGACCACCCAGCGGGTCTTGGTTGAAGTCCCCGGGAAGAAGCGTAATCCGGTCCTCCAGCTTGGCATCCTTCACAAGCCGGGCTGTTGTCTGAAGGGTTTCGGGGAGATCAAAGACAGTGGCCCGAAGAGAGGGGTAGGCTTGGCAAAAGGCCATGGCATGTGTGCCAGCCCCCCCACCGAGGTCGAGGAGGGTGTGAGCACCCGTCAGATCGATCTGGCGCGCGAGAGTCGGTGCATGCTGAAGCGCCACGCGGTGCAGGACGAGTAACACGTTTTCGGCCAGGCGGGGATCGGAGCGGAAGAGATGCTCCTTAACAGGAGATTTGCCAGTCTGGATCGTTGTCTCAAGTTTTCCCCAGTTCTCCCATTCGGCATCCTGCAGCAAAAGGAGATGCCCGGCATACTGGGGACTTCCTTTAACGAGACACTGATCGGCCTCGGGAGAGTTAACAAAATGTTCTGCGCTCTTACGGAGCAGCCCGATCGCCACCAGAGCGTTCATGAGCAGTTCGACCGCGTGAGGATCCGCATGCAACCGGCGGGCGACCTCGGCTGGTGTCCTGGCCTGCCCGGCGATTGCCCCGAAGAGGTCGAGCTTCACGGCAGTCAGGAGGACCTTGCACTCCCAATAGTAACCGAGCTGAAATATCTCAGCGAGCGAGAGACTTCGCGCCACCTTGTCTCCTTTGAAAAGAAAATGGATTCTATGTCAAGGGTCTGGAAGAAGGCAAGGACGCGCGGCCGGTGGTGAGGCATAAAAAAGGCGGCGAAGCACAGGCTTCGCCGCCTTGAGAGGTCTCTCTAAACGGGTTACGGCTTGAACTCGAACTTTGCGTTCGCCTGTGCCCCGTCCTTCACTTCAATGTCCTGCTCCATGACCTTCTTACCGTTCAATGCCGGATGCCAGGCCACCAGCTTGTACTTGCCGGCCGGGACGTCCTTGATTTCGAACTTACCGTCTTCACCCACGATCGCGTAGTACGGGTTCGTGATCGGCAGTCCCCAGGTCTGCATGAACTCATGCTGATCGCACTGCATTCTCAGGACGGATCCTTGAGCGGCCTTGCGGAGCTTGATTGGCTTGTCGAGGCCTTTGTCCTTCTCCGGCAGCGCGATGTTGAAAATCGTCGTAGAGCTAGCACCCATCTGTTCAAAGGAGTGCGGGTTGTGCAGCACGCCCTTGACCGACTTGGGATCATCGGGATCGGCATCATGATTCATGACGCGAAACGATTTTTGCTCCGCCACGACGACCGTGGTATACGGCTTGAACTCGCACAATTCAGCCTGGACTTCATCGCCCTTGAACTCGGCCACGAATTTCTCATCGGTAATGCCTTGGATGGCGACCACGGCACCTTTGAGTCCGCCGTCCTTCCCCACTTCTACTTCCTTCAACAGGCGCTTTTCTCCCTTGGCGTCCTTACTTGGGTTCTTGATGCAAAACTTGGGATTCGGGAACTTGGAGAACAAGAACTCCTTCGGCGCCGGCGCCTTGCCCGCAAACGTTACTTTACCTTCTACCGTTCCCCCTGCCCATGACGCCATAGGAGCGGTGACCAACGCCAGCGCCCCAACAGCCAAAACTGAGACTATGCTTACCTTCTTCATCCCACATCCTCCTTGACTTGAAGTTATCACTGCAGATGACAGCTCGTCTTTACCTTACCCTATCACGCGCCCAGCCCACGGGGGCTGTCACACCTGCCCCCGACCCTTCCCATAGAGAATCACAGCAGGGAATATGCCAACGAAGCAAGTGCTTGAACTTGTAGAAGACCCAAAGCAGAAAGCATAACAAACCGACTTAATGTTGCTCTAGGTGAGGTCGCACACGCCGCTTTTCGGGAAGGAGTGGCTGCATCGACGACCGTCGTAGTCCTTTCATGGCTTATACTCGTCCTTATTCGATTTGTCAAGTCGCCCGACCTGTAATTCTGTCAGGCGGATGGTATCACTCGGGCTAGATCTTCTCCGTAAGCGACTTTAAAAAATTTTCTTGCATTTACAGGCAGGTATGGTACAACGTTCCCCTAAAGTATGGCCCGTCTCCTTACCACGGCCCTTCTTTTTCTCACTCTCCTCGTCACTTCCCATGCCTTTGCCGGTTCTCGCGGCGAGCTGTATCGCCAGGCCAAAGCCGCCACCGCCCTAGTCGTCGCCGTTAACGATACTACACACAGCATCTCGCTGGGCAGCGGGTTTTTTGTGGATCACGACGGGCTGCTTATCACCAATGCCCATGTGGTGGAAGATTATACCCGGCTCTTAATCTACGTTCAGGATCAGCAGGTTTTTCCCAACCCGCAGATGATTGTAATCGATTCGGACCTAGATCTGGCCGCCTTGCGGATTCCCCTCAAAGACAGCCGCATCAGTCTCCCATTGGCAGAGCAGCCTCCGGATGACGGAGAGGATGTGATTGCGGTCGGGTACCCACGGATTACGGATATTTTGCAAATGGGCTTCGTCCTGCATCCCACCGTTGTGGCAGGCTATGCTAATGGACTCGTTGAGGGTCGGACCCGCACCAAAAGCCGGAGCACTCCCTTTATTCAGACAACTGCAAACTTCAACTTTGGCAACAGCGGCGGGCCTCTGATCAGTCTGGGCTCCCATGAAGTTCACGGCATGGTCGTCCATACTGTCCCGTACCTGGAACGCGCTAAAGATCGAAGTGGCGCCGCCATTGGCAGCGTGATCATGAAGTCAGGCATCGGTTACTCGATTCCGGCCGCGGTCATTCGGAAATGGCTTGCCTCGAACCGTCTTCTCACTAGTTCGCCTGCCCCGCCCAAAAGGCTAGAGGCAAGCGACAGCGTCGATGCCAACGCGGAGGCCAACCGATCGTTTGCCACCGGACATTTATTGCACACACTGGCGATGGCGCTTCAAGAGGATCAGGATCTCTTAAACCTTGCGGTGTTTCATTATGAAAACGCTGCAACCCTCCGGCCCGAAGCCCCTTGGATCACCCGAAACCTAGGACTCGTTGCGGCATCATTGGGACGATGGGATCAGGCGTTGCAGGCATACCAGCGGGCCCTTCGCTTCACCCCGAAAGACTCCGCGCTCCTGGCGGATGCCGGGTTAGCGTGGGAGCGCAGCGGGAACCGCGATCGCGCCATCGAATTCTACCGGGCGGCAATCCAGAACAATCCAGGATCGCAATTGGCGCACAATAATCTCGGCACGGTCCTTCTGAAGACAGGTCGTTTCGATGAGGCGATTCAGGAATTTCGTCGGGCACTTGATTCCGATCCCACCTCGTGGATGGTGTCCTACAACCTAGGGCTGGCTCTCGAGGCCAGGGGTCTGCGGGAGGATGCGTTACTGGCCTGGGAAACCTTTCTTCGGAAGTCCGCGCGTGGAGTGGACACCGCCGGCTTTGATAATAAGATGCGCGAAGGTGTGGAACGGCTCAAGCCTTTGATCGCAAAGGCGCATCCGGTGTCCACCGGGCCTTCCCGATAAGCTCTTCACCAGGATGCTGAACCCGAGCTGAGGCACCCGGCCCCGTGAGCACTAATCTCCCTACTGGTCATGGCCTGTTTTCGCGTAGATATGCGTCCTTCTTTCGTAGGTCTTCCCTATTGATTGGTCCTCGTATCAGAATCTCCCGCGGCCTTGCGAATTCACCGAAGACCGCGGGGAGTTCAAAATGGGTGCAATGTGTTCACCGACCCACTATGAGGATTTCCGTGTCTGAGGCCCGAAGCTCATCGGATATGGTCGCGACGGTGGTTGCCACGGTTGAAGACTTTGACCGTTTGACCTCGCGGGCTCTGCCTGAACTTTTGGAAAGGGCCACCGCTCATACCCGTCGATTTTTACGAGAAACCGGACAATGGACAGACGACATCAGTCACGAAAAGTTGGCTCTTCGCTGGGGACATGAGTTTCTGGACCGTTTTCTAGTCACCGGCCGGCTGGAAGTCCCCTGCCGTCCCTTCCTCCTTCTTGATAGCCTCATTGCCAAATGCTTCAGCCAATGCGAACCGTTACGCTACCATGACGGCTTACTCTCGCCATTGGGTCGCTTTCTGGATGGTCTATCCGCACGCGCGGTGGTGAGCCGCGATGCCCTGATGGCGCTTTTTTATCACCTCTATGGATTTGGCCAGGGCCAGGTGGTCCGAGTCCTAGGTCTTGGGCCCGCGGAAAGTCAGCGAGTCTATAAGAACTTTGAACGCTGGCGACGTACAGGATGGCAACGGGCCATTGCCGAAATAGGGTTTACCGAAGAGGAACTCACCCAGATCGAAACGCAAAAACTTCGCGAACCCGAGCAATTCCTGCTGGATGCTAAGCAGCTTCTTACAAGCGTGCAGTCTCACTATCGCAAGAGCGAGCCCCAACACTTCTCATGTTTGAACCGCCAACAATGGGCGGACCTCTTTGAACAGGGCTATGGGTACGACTATCGCGCTTGGCACCTCGCCTTGTGTCAAGACTGTTTGACGGAGGTCTGTCGCCTTCGCAAAGATGGGCTCGACGGTATGCCGGTTGCGGACCTCGACCTGCAAGTACGACCTTTGTTGAAGGGCAAGACCGTCTCCTTTGTGCTGAAGCAGGCAGATGAAAATGGAGGAGGACGCTCAACTCCGCGCATTTCGGCAGCGTCTCCAGGAGTCGTCGGCCTCGGAGAAAATCATCGACGAGTTCATCCAGCAGATTCGCGGTCGTAGTTGCCCTTCAACGCCGGCTCGTGTTATGGGAATATTGATCTCCGGCACCCGACCGCCGACTCTTCCCCTCCGTGACAAAAGCGAAACTTATTGACGGCCATGACGCCACGTGTGAATGTCTCAACCTAGGCGGAGACGCACCAGCGGTCAAACCAACGTCGATGTGGTCGATAAACTCAGCTTGACCGGGCCGTAAACAAGGATGTCCGACTTTTACCAAAACGGCATTGTGACCGTGCTTCATCGTCTGGGGGCGGCGAATCTCGAACGCCTGGAGGCCGACCTGCGCCGCCACGCAATGATTAATCCGATCGCCCTCGTCTTGCCGTCGTTGTATTCCGAACTCGAACGGCCGGCTCTCAAAGGCATCATCGAGACCCTGCGTGAAATCCCCTATCTAAACGAAGTCATCGTGTCGCTGGATCGTGCATCTCCCTTAGAGTTTCGTCTCGCGAAGGACTTTTTCGGCGCTCTGCCGCAACGGGTCCGTCTGATTTGGAACGATGGACCGCGCATTCAGGATCTGCTTCAACTCCTCGTGTCGCAAGGCATCGATGTCGGCACCGCCGGGAAAGGGCGCGGCTGTTGGCTTAGCTTCGGCTATATCCTGGCGCGCCGTCAGAGTAAAGTTATTGCGCTCCACGATTGCGACGTGCTGAGTTACAACAGGGAGTATCTCGCGCGGCTATGTTTTCCGATCGCCAACCCGAATCTGGGATATGAATTCTGCAAAGCCTACTACAGCCGTGTCACGGACCGATTGCACGGCCGCGTAACGAGGCTCTTCTTTACCCCTCTGATCCGCAGCTTGCAAAACATCGTGGGCTCTCAGGCGCTGCTGACGTTCCTTGACAGCTTTCGGTACCCGCTCGCCGGAGAATTCGCGATGGTTCGGGATCTTGCCTGGATCAACCGGATTCCAGGGGATTGGGGACTCGAAGTCGGGGTCCTCGCCGAAGTCTACCGAAACTGTGCTTTGAGGCGGATCTGTCAAGCGGATATTGCCGACAACTATGAGCACAAGCATCAGGTCCTATCCGCAGACGACGACGAGACCTCCGGTCTGATGAAGATGTGCGTGGATATCGCAAAATCGCTGTTTCGCAATCTCGCAAGCGAGGGAGTTGTCCTATCCGAGGCGATGCTGAAGACGCTGTGGGCGACCTATTTGCAAAGCGCTCATGAGGCGATCAGCCGTTACCAGGATGATGCGGCGATCAACAGCTTGACATTCGATCGGCACGAAGAGCGAACGGCGGTCGGGGTCTTTCTTAAAGGCTTGAAGATCGCCTCCGAGGCGTTTCTTGAGGATCCTTTGTGGGTGCCGATGCTGTCGAATTGGAGCCGGGTGGCCGCGGCGGTGCCCGATATCTTCGACCGGCTGATTGATGCGATCGAGCAGGACTATGCGTGGAATCCCAAAGCCGAGGATTCACAGGTCCGCCGATAATGGTCGCGCCCGCTTCCCTGACGCCTCAAACTGAGGCCGTTGTACTGGACATCGGTGAGGCTGAAGTTCTCATCGGCATTCCCAGCTATAACAACGCGGATACGATTGGGCACGTCGTCCGAGCGGTCAGTACGGGCTTGGCCAAGTACTTTCCCCGTTCCCGGGCGGTGCTGGTTAATTCCGACGGGGGTTCATCGGACGGGACACCAGAAGTTGTTGCTAAAAGCATCGTGGACTACGACGCCATGCTTATTAGCGATCGTCAAAGCCTTCTGCACAAAATCACAACGCCTTACCATGGCATCCCCGGAAAAGGCAGCGCATTTCGGACCATCTTTGAAATCGCCCGACGTCTAAAAGCCAAGGCGTGCGCCGTCGTCGACTCAGATTTGCGCAGCATTACTCCCGAATGGATTGAGCTGCTGATCCGTCCCGTGCTGCACGAAGGGTATGACTATGTCGCCCCCTATTATCTGCGGCACAAGTATGACGGGACGATCACCAATAGTATCGTCTATCCATTGACCCGTTGCCTCTATGGCCAGCGAATCCGCCAGCCGATCGGCGGTGATTTCGGCTTTTCCGGACGGCTTGCCGCTCACTATTTGGAGAAACACGTCTGGGAATCCGAGGTGGCACGGTTCGGTATCGATGTCTGGATGACGACTGAAGCGGTTGCCAGCGGGGCGCGCGTGTGTCAAAGTTTTCTGGGCGCAAAAATCCACAATCCTAAAGACCCCGCTGCCGACCTCGCCGCGATGTTGGTGCAGGTAGCCGGCGCGCTATTCTCTCTCATGGAGGAACATCAGCAGGTGTGGGCGAAGGTTGAAGGCTCGAATCCGGTGACACTCTTCGGCTTTCAATACGAAGTCGGGGTCGAACCCGTTCATGTCAACCTTGACTCGATGATCGCCAGCTTTCGTCAAGGTCTCGCCGACTTAGAACCGGTCTGGCGGCAGATGCTGTCCGCCGAAACTCTCAGGGGATTGTTTCCGCTAAAAGACTGTTCAATACAGACTTTCCACATACATGATGACCTCTGGGCTAACCTCGTGTATGACAGCGCGATTGCGTATCATCGTCACGTGATGCCGCGCGAGCACTTATTAAAAGCGCTTACCCCTTTATATCTTGGACGCACGGCGTCATTTGTGTTGGAGACCCAGGGATTGACATCGGTTGAGGCGGAAGGCCGGATCGAGCTACTCTGTCAAATGTTCGAAAAGCAAAAGCCCTATCTCATCGAGCGATGGGGCCCCCCGGAGGGGGCGCGTCCAGGAGGAAAAGACCCGGGTCCGCCCGGGTCAGGGCGGGTGGGTGCAATAGCGCCTGGGGTGGGCGGGTGAAATGGGCGGGTGCTCACGGGAAAAAGGCTCGGTCCCGGCCGAGCCGGGGCCGGGTGGGTGCTGGGGGCCAAGGCGCCGTCTTTGCGGCGCCAGGGTGGGCGGGTGAAATGAGGACACTATGAAACAATTTTGGGAAACAGCACTGCTGGACCCACTTGCGACATTGGGCGATCAGGTTCTCGCGCTTCTGCCCAATGTGCTGGGCATGGTGATTATTCTCTCCGTTGGCTGGGCGGCCGCCTGGGTTGCCGGGGTCTTGGTGGAACGACTCCTACGCGTGATGGGCCTCGATCGCGTAAGCGATCGCGTGGGCGTGAGTGCGGCAATGGCGCGGGGCGGTGTCAAGTCCGATGTGGCTTATCTTCTGGGGCGCGCGACATTTTGGATCGTGCTCGTTTTCGCCGCAATTGCCGCCCTTAGCGCCTTGGACCTCCAGCCTCTCAGAGATTTCGCGCATTCGTTTCTTGCGTACATCCCGCACCTGTTGATGGCGATGCTGATCTTGATCGCCGGCTACCTGCTGTCGAATTTTGTGTCCCAAGCGGTGTTGATTGCGGCCGTCAATGCCGGCCTGCCGCCGGCGCGGGTCGTCGCCGCCGCCTCCCGTTGGGGCGTGCAACTCGTGGCGATCGCCATGGCGCTCGAACAACTCGGCATCGCCAGTAATATCGTGGCCGTCGGGTTTGGTATCACACTCGGCGGCGTCGTCTTCGCCGCGGCGATCGCATTCGGCCTTGGTGCCAAGGACCTCGCCAGGGAATTCCTGGAAAGTCGTCTGTCGCACAGGGGGCGTCCCCCTGATGATCTCCGACACCTGTAAGTCCAAGGCAGAAGCCACAGGCAGCAGGCCAGGCTTCGTAAAGATAAACTGACTACTATGGATGGCGCTCATGGCATCACCAAAAAAACAACCACCTAGCACACCGGAAGGAACCCCCACCGGAGTGCTCCAGGACGGCAGGCGCCGGGTCGTAATCGAAAATGTGACGCCTGAGATCGACGCGGGTCGCTTTCCGATTAAGCGAATCGTGAGGGATACGGTCAGCGTAGAAGCCGATATTTTTGCAGACGGCCATGATGCCCTCTCCTGCATCTTGCAATTTCGGAAAGACTCTGCGGTCCAATGGACAGAAGCCTTCATGGATCCTTTGGGCAACGATCGCTGGCGTATGGAATTTCGGGTCGACGAGACTGGGCGCTACCGCTATGCCATTGTCGCCTGGGTGGATCCGTTTAAAACCTGGCGCCGTGACCTGATCACCCGAATAAAGGCCGGCCTGGATATCAGTGTTGATCTTCTGGTTGGCGCACGAATTCTCAAAGAGGCAAGCAGAAGAGCATCAGCTCAAGACGCTCCCACGCTGCTCGCTTGGGTCGATACCCTCACCGCCCCGGCAAGCGCGGAGGAAACCTCACGGGCAGCGAATGATCCTGACCTGACGCTTCTGATGCAACGATACTCCAGCCGCGACCATGCAACGACTTACGATAAAAATCTGGCCGTCGTCGTAGACCGCGAAAAAGCCCGCTACAGTACCTGGTACGAGGTGTTCCCCCGATCGCGCTGGGCGAACGATGCGCACCCCGGCACCTTGAGGGACTGTGAAACACGGCTCTCCTACATCGCGGCGCTGGGCTTTGACGTGTTGTACCTGCCGCCGATTCATCCCATTGGACGAAGCCATCGAAAAGGAAAGAACAATGCCATCCAGGCCGCACCGGACGATCCCGGTAGTCCCTGGGCCATTGGAGCGGTCGAAGGCGGACACAAAAGTGTGGATCCGCAACTCGGGACTCTTGAGGATTTTCGCAACCTGGTCCGGAAGTGCGCGGACTGCGGACTTGAAATTGCACTTGACCTCGCCTTTCAATGCTCGCGGGACCATCCCTATATTAAAGAGCATCCGGAGTTTTTCCGGCTGCGCCCGGACGGCACTGTCCAGTATGCCGAGAACCCGCCTAAAAAATACGAGGATATTTACCCGTTTGATTTTGAAAGCGAGCACTGGCCGCAGCTCTGGGAAGAACTTCTCGGGATTGTGAATTTCTGGATCTCTCAGGGCGTGCGTATTTTTCGAGTGGACAATCCTCACACCAAGCCGGTGAGCTTTTGGGAATGGCTGATTACGAAGGTGAAGGCGGACAATCCGGACGTCCTGTTTTTATCTGAAGCCTTTACTCGGCCGAAGGTCATGTACGGGCTGGCGAAACTTGGTTTCACCCAGTCCTATACCTACTTTACCTGGCGCAACACCAAGTCGGAGCTGCGGGAGTATTTGACGGAATTAACCAAGACGGTCGTCTCGGAATTTTTTCGGCCCAACTTATGGCCGAATACCCCCGATATCCTGCCTGAGTACCTCCAGTCCGGGGGCCGGCCCGCATTCATGATCCGGCTCGCCCTGGCAGCCACCTTGGGCGCGAGCTATGGTATTTATGGGCCGGCATACGAATTGTGTGAGAACCGGCCACGCGAGGCCGGCGGCGAAGAGTATCTCAATTCGGAGAAATATGAAGTCAAGCAGTGGGACATCGACCGGGCCGACAGCTTGAAGGACTTCATCGGGCGGGTCAATCGGATCCGGCGGGACAATCCCGCTCTGCAGCGGAACACCCGCCTGACATTTCATGACGTGGATAACAACCAGCTGATGTGCTATAGCAAAAGCAGCGATGATCTGACGAATGTTATCGTGATCGCGGTCACCTTGGATCCTTTTCATACCCAAACCGGTTGGACAACCCTGCAACTCGATGCCTTGGGAGTCTCGCCTGATGAGCCCTTTCAAGTTGAAGACCTCCTCACCGGTACCCGCTATTTCTGGAAGGGCGCTCGGACATTCCTCGAAATCAACCCGGGCACACTGCCGGCGCAAATTTTTTCCGTCAGGCGACGGACGAGGACAGAGCGTCAGTTTGATTACTATGTATAGCTCGTGATCAGCCAACCTCTCGGGTAAGTCAACGTCATGATTAAAGCCAATCCCCAATGGTACAAAGATGCCGTCATTTACGAACTCCACGTCCGGGCGTTTAAAGACAGCGACGGCGACGGCATGGGGGATTTCCGCGGGCTGACTGAGAAGCTCGACTATTTACAGGATTTAGGAGTTACCACGATTTGGCTGTTGCCCTTCTATCCGTCCCCTTGGAAAGACGACGGCTATGACATCTCGGATTATATGGATGTGCACCCGGCCTATGGCACGTTACGCGACTTTAATGTTTTTCTACAGGAAGCTCACCGACGTGACCTGCGAGTCATTACCGAACTGATCATTAACCATACGTCAGACCAGCATCCCTGGTTTCAGCGGGCGCGACGCGCGAAGCCGGGAAGTCGTTGGCGGAACTTCTATGTCTGGAGCGATTCGCCGGAGAAGTATAAAGATGCCCGGATAATCTTCAAGGACTTTGAATTGTCGAACTGGGCCTGGGATCCTATCGTCAAAGCCTATTACTGGCACCGTTTTTATTCGCACCAGCCTGATCTCAACTTCGACAATCCCGCGGTCCACCAGGCGATCTTCGAGGTGGTGGATTTCTGGTTGGGCCTCGGTGTCGACGGCCTTCGCCTCGATGCCGTCCCTTATTTATATGAACGGGAAGGTACGAGCTGTGAAAATCTGCCGGAAACCCATACTTTTCTAAAACTTTTACGCCGGCATATGGATCAAAAATTCCAGGACCGGATGCTGCTGGCCGAGGCCAACCAGTGGCCTGAAGACGCCAGCGCCTACTTCGGCGACGGCGACGAATGCCATACTGCTTTTCACTTTCCGCTCATGCCGCGGCTGTTCATGTCGCTTCGCATGGAAGATCGCTACCCGATCACCGAGATCCTTCAGCTGACCCCGCAGATCCCCGAGAATTGCCAATGGGCGCTCTTTCTTCGCAACCATGATGAACTGACTCTGGAAATGGTGACGGACGAAGAACGTGACTACATGTACCGGGTCTATGCGCAGGACAAGCAGATGCGCATTAATCTCGGAATTCGCCGCCGGCTGGGTCCCCTCCTGGGCAATGGACGGAGAAAGATCGAACTATTAAATGGGTTGCTCTTCGCGCTTCCGGGCACTCCCGTGCTGTACTACGGGGACGAGATCGGCATGGGCGATAACATTTTTCTGGGCGATCGCAACGGTGTTCGCACTCCAATGCAATGGAGCGCGGACCGAAACGCCGGCTTCTCCCGAACGAATCCTCAACGGCTCTATCTGCCGATCATTGTCGACCCTGAGTATCACTACGAAGCGAACAATGTCGACACGCAACAGAACAATCCTCATTCTCTGCTCTGGTGGATGAAAAGGTTGATCGCGTTGCGAAAGTGCTTCCAGAGCTTCGGCCGCGGGACCCTCGAGTTCCTCACCCCGGAGAATCATCGCGTGCTGGTCTTCATCCGTCGGTATGAGAATGAACGCATTCTCGTCGTGGCGAACCTCTCCCGGTTCGCGCAGCCGGTCGAACTGGATCTCTCCGCCTTTAAAGGAATGGTCCCACAGGAGTTGTTTGGCCAGACCAGCTTCCCGCCCATCGGTGAGCTGCCGTATTTCCTCACCTTGGGGCCGCTGGGATTCTATTGGTTCTCGTTGGAGCCGCAACCGGCGTCGGTCGCTGCGCCGGAAGCGCCGGTCGCCACCCTATTGGTTGCCGGCGGATGGAAAGGTATTTGGCGCAAGGAAGGCAAACTCGCCTTGGAAGACATTCTGCCGGCCTATTTGCGGGGACGCCGCTGGTTTAGAAGCAAAGCTCGCCGCATCAAGGGCGCGGTCATTCAGGAAGTTATTCCAATGCCCGGTGTGACGAGGGCCTCCTTCGTCATGATCCATGTGGAGTTTACCGACGGAGACCCCGAACTCTACACGCTCGCGCTGAGCTATACAGACGGGGAGCAGGCGAAGCGGGTGCAGAGCGACTTCCCTGAATCGGTTCTGGCTCATCTTCGCTCCGCCGGGGAAGATGGAATTCTCTATGAGGCGCTCAGAGACAAAGAGGTGTGCCAGACCCTCCTGGAGTCCGTCCGGCAACGCCGTCGCCTAAAAGGAACGGCCGGCGACCTCCTAGCATGGCCCACAGCGGAATTTCGTGCAAAGAGCGAAGCGGCAGATCTTGCTCTTGAACCCTCGGTCATTAAAACAGAGCAAAGCAACACCTCGGTGATCTACGGCGATAAATGGATCCTCAAACTTTTCCGCCGGCTGGAAGAGGGCGTCAATCCCGATCTCGAAATCGGGCGATATCTCACGGAACACGCCAGAGCCGCTCACCTGACTCCCGCCGTCGCGGGTGCGCTGGAATACCGCGGCAAAGATGATGGCCGGATGCTCGTCGGCATCCTTCATGAGTTCGTCCCGAATCAAGGGGACGCCTGGACCCACACGCTCGACATGCTGAGCACCTATTTTGAGCGGGCGCTGGCCTACGATGCAACTCGAACGCCTGCGGGGGAAGGGGCCCCGACGCCTCACAAATCCCTACTCGCTCTCAGTGAAGAGCAGATCACCGTCACCACCACCGAACTCATCGGGCCGTATCTGGAATCGGCGCGGCTGCTGGGCCAACGAACCGCCGAGTTGCATGTTGCCTTGTCGAAGGAACAAAAGGATCCTAACTTCACGCCGGAGCCCTTTACCGACTTCTACAGGCAAGCGCTTTACCATCAAATGCTCGGGCTGACCACCCAGGCGTTTCAGCTTCTGAAAAGACGACAGAGCAAGCTTCCGGAAGCAACAAGGGCTGATGCCGCGCGGGTGCTAGAACTTGAAGCGGCTATCCGCAAACGGTTTCGGCAGATACGGGACCGGAAAATCACCGCCGCGCGTATTCGCTGTCACGGCGATTATCATCTCGGACAGGTCTTGTTTACCGGCAAAGACTTCTTGATCATCGATTTCGAGGGGGAACCCGCTCGCCCCTTAAGCGAGCGTCGCATCAAACGCTCTCCGCTCAGAGATGTGGCAGGCATGCTGCGCTCATTTCATTACGCCTCGTCTGCGGCTTTGTTCGGCCAGGTGTCGGGCGTCGTCGCCCGGACGGACATGATGCCAACATTGGAGTCCTGGTCGCGCCGTTGGTACCTTTGGGTCAGTTCCGTGTTTTTGAAGACCTATCTGCAGACCAGCAACTCCGCCCCCTTTTTGCCGCGGACGAGAGAAGAACTTGAGGCTCTCTTGGACGCACACCTCCTAGAGAAGGCGGTCTACGAGATCGCCTATGAGCTCAACAATCGCCCGGATTGGGTGCGGATCCCTCTTCAGGGCATCCTTCATCTGATGGAAACTGGGACCGCTCCTTTTAGCGCCCCTGCTGAATCGAAGCCGAAGTGATGCGAGCCAGGATTAACAAATGCCGCTTTTGATACCGATAGCAATCCTTCCCATGAGTAGACTTTGCAATCCATAACTCGTCGACGAGAGATTCTTGCCACCGCGTTCTATGCCCGGCAGACACTTGCGGTCGCACGTGATCTCTTGGGAAAGTATCTCGTGCGGCAGTTGCCAGACGGACCCCGCGCGGGGCGGCTTATTGAAGTAGAAGCGTATATCGGCCAGCAAGATCTTGCCTGTCATGCGTCGAAGGGGCGGACCAGGCGCACAGAAGTTATGTTCGGGGACCCAGGGAGGGCTTACGTCTATCTCATATACGGAATGTACCACTGTCTCAACGTCGTGACCGAACACAGGGAATTCCCCGCTGCCGTGTTGATCCGGGCGGTCGAAGATGAATCGGGCATCATTGACGGGCCGGGACGGGTCTGCCGGGCCTATGAGATCGATCTCAGCTTGAACTGCCATGATCTATCGAGCGGGAGAATGCTATGGGTTGAAGATCGCGGCGTCCGGATCCCCAAATCGCAAATCGGCGCCTATCCCAGAATCAATATTGATTATGCCGGACCATGGGCGGCAAAGCCCTGGAGGTTTCGTCTGAAGACCGCTCCAGTCACCACTCGCCTATCAATAAAGTCTCAAAGAGAGTGACTGAAGCACCTTCTGTTGTTGGGCTGACTATCCAGCCGCCAGGACTGCTTCTTTGATTTCTTCCTTCTTCTCTTTGCCTTCAAGAAGCTCGACCAGCACCATGGCAAACTCTAGCGCCGTCCCCGGTCCTCTACTGGTCACGAGTCTCCCGTCAATCACCACACGACCATCATCATACATTGCCCCATCGAGCTGTTCCTTCACGGAAGGGTGACTGGTTAACCGGCGGCCGGCGATCATGTTATTCGCGGCAAGGACGATGGGGGCGGCGCATATTGCCCCGATATAACGGCCCTCTTTTTGGGCATCGCGCAACAGCCGAGCCACATGCGGGTCCTTTTGCAAGGTCTGCGCCCCTTTCAAGCCACCCGGCAAAACGATCATGTCGAAATCCGCGCCCTGCATTTCGGAAAGGGCCCGGTCGGGCATGACCTTGATCCCCGATCGTCCCTCAATCCCCGCCGGGGGAGCCTCGGTCTCCACGCTCGCCATCATCACTTGCGCCCCTGCCCGCCGGAGGATATCCACGATCGTCACGGTCTCGATTTCTTCAAAGCCATGAGCCAGTGGCACCAGCACACGTTTCATAGTTACCCCCTCTCGATGTCAGTCATTTGCATACTCATGTTCATCCCCAGGAGTTTTCCACTGTGACGAGCGCTTGTCAATCACTGCAGTCTTGACAATGCCGCCTTCCTCTGCTAGCGTTTCCTTAATGATATTCGCGCGTAAGACCCCTCCGGATAAGGAGAAGAGCCTTATGTCGTCCCACTCTGGTCCGGACATGAGCCTTTCAGAAAGCCCCGACCTCACTGCCGACGATAGCAATGGCCGTGCTGATAATCCGACCATTGATCCAAAAGATATCACGGCGTTGACCCTCGCGATCAGCGGCATAGCCGAGGGCATCGTCCGCAAGGTCATCGCCGACAAACTCGAGAGCCTCGTGCCGCCGCTCATGGAACAGTCCGTAAAGAATCTATTCCCGAAAAGTATCCCTTCACTCGTGGCCGCGGAGCTTCCCAAGCTGGCGGACGAACAACTGCGCGCTCTACTGCCTCATCTCATTGAAAGCGCACTCGCGAGCCAGCAGGCGATGCTCAAGGAATCGATGGAAGAGACGACTCGTCAGGCTTTGCCGGGGCTGATGGGGCCTATTATTGAACGGCTTGCAAAGGATAGCCTCGAGCCGGAAATCCAGAAGTATCTGAAGAGCTCCGGTGCAGAAGTGATCGAAAAGATTGCGTGGGAGATCGTGCCCTCCCAAGCAGAGATTGAAGTGAAAAAAGAAATCGAACGGCTCAGCGCCGACGCGTAGCCCCTCTTGCATTCCGTTAATACCTTCTAAACACCTGCATCCAATTCCCGGGCGAGCAGCTTTCCGGTCGCTTGCACGCCGTGTTAGGATACCGTCCGTGGAAAAATCCTACGATCCCAAACAAGTTGAGTCGCGTTGGTACCAGTTCTGGCTGGACCACGGCTATTTTACGGCTGACGTCAACCATGCAGGCGATCCCTACTGCATTGTCATTCCTCCCCCGAACATCACGGGCTCTTTGCATATGGGGCATGCCCTTACGTAAACGATTCAAGACATCCTCATCCGTTGGCGACGGATGCGGGGGAACAACACCTTGTGGGTTCCGGGGACGGACCATGCCGGTATCGCGACTCAGAATGTCGTGGAGAAGCAGCTTCAGTTGGAAGGCGCCACGCGAGAAACTATCGGGAGGGCGCGCTTTGTGCAGCGCGTGTGGGAGTGGAAGGCGGAATCCGGCAGCACCATTATTGAGCAATTAAAACGACTCGGGGCGTCGTGCGACTGGACACGGCTACGTTTTACCATGGACGAGGGTCTCTCCCGGGCTGTTCGTGAAGTCTTCGTGCGGCTCTATCAAGAGGGGCTGATCTACCGAGGTAAACGGCTGATCAATTGGTGCCCTCGCTGTTTGACTGCCCTGTCAGATATTGAAGTCCAGCACGAGGACGTCAGCGGAAAGCTCTATTACATCGAATATCCTCTGGCGAATGATCAGAAAAAACGTTTAACGATCGCCACGACGCGTCCCGAAACGATGTTGGGCGATACCGCGGTCGCTGTCCACCCGGAAGATCCCCGCTATAACTCCCTCATCGGGCATAGGGTTCTATTGCCGCTGACGCGCCGGGAGATTCCAATCGTCGGCGACTCCGTCCTGGTCGACAGGGAGTTCGGCACGGGAGCGGTGAAAATTACTCCGGCACACGACTTCAACGATTTCGAGGCAGGGCTTCGGCATCACCTACCTAGAGTCGCACTCTTCGACCATCACGCACGTATGGACCCGGCCGGCTTGCAGGAAGCGCAAGTTGCAGAGGATGTGAGGCAACACCTTGCCGGGCAAACCACGGACGGCGCCAGAGCGATGGTTGTCGAAGCTTTGAAAAAGGCCGGCTTGCTGCAGAAAATCGAAGACCATCCAATGGCGCTTGGGAAATGCTATCGCTGCAAAACCGTTGTGGAGCCCTATCTTTCGCCGCAATGGTTCGTGAAGATCCAGCCGCTCGCCGAGCCCGCCATCAAAGCGGTCGAATCCGGACAAATTCGCATGATCCCTGAACAATGGACCAACAATTACCTGGGGTGGATGCGCGAGATCAAGGACTGGTGCATCTCTCGTCAGATCTGGTGGGGCCATCAAATCCCGGCCTGGTATTGCAAGCACTGCAACGAAAGCGCAATTGTCATAAGCTCGGCGAAGACCTATACCATCTCATCGGAGGCCAAGCCCCTGGTGAGCCTCCAGGCGCCTACCCACTGCCCGGATTGCGGGCAACACGACTTCATCCGGGACCCCGACGTTCTCGATACCTGGTTTTCCTCGGCCCTGTGGCCTTTCTCGACGCTCGGTTGGCCGGACGATACACCTGAACTCAAGAAGTATTACCCTACTTCGACGCTCGTCACTGGCTTCGACATCCTCTTTTTCTGGGTGGCGAGGATGATCATGATGGGCCTTAAGTTCATGGGGCAGATTCCGTTCAGGGATGTTTATATCCATGCCCTCGTGCGGGATGCCGAAGGCCAGAAGATGAGCAAGTCGAAGGGAAACGTGATCGACCCGCTGACGATCATGGACAAGTATGGAACCGACGCGCTCCGGTTTACGTTGGCCGCCATGGCGTCGCCCGGTCGTGATATAAAACTCTCCGAAGAGCGTATCGAGGGTTATCGCAACTTCGCCAATAAACTCTGGAATGCCGCGCGGTTCATTCAGATGAATCTGCAAGCGCCACATGAAGGTGGCGTCGAGATCACCCCGCGCGACGCCGCGATGGATGCCGAGCGGTCCGTTGTTGATCATTGGATTCTGAGCCGGCTGAATCGTTGCATCGGCGAGGTGAACTTTTTCCTTGAAGCGTACCGCTTCGATGAGGCCGCCAACCGGCTCTATCATTTCATTTGGCATGAGTACTGCGACTGGTATCTGGAACTCGTGAAGCCGGCTCTGTTCGATAAGGAGGGTTCCGGGGCTGCCGGTACGCGGACGATGTTGGTGGCGACGTTCGACACACTCTTACGGCTCGTCCATCCGTTCATGCCGTTCATCACCGAAGAGATCTGGCAGGCGATGCCGCATGCCGGCGAAAGTCTCATGATTGCGACGTACCCTGCCCCGCAAGCGGCATTGCACAACGAGCGCAGCGAGCAGGAGGTGGAGAGTATTCAAAAGGTGGTGTCGACGGTTCGGGATATCCGGGGAGTCCAAGGAATCCCGCCGTCTCGAAAGCTGGACGCCGTGATTGACATTGCCGACAATGAGATCACCAAACATTTGCAGACTCATCGTCTCTTAATTATGACTCTGGCCGGCCTCACCCAGCTAACCATCGGCAAGGAACTTCCATCTCCTCCTCTTGCCGCGACGGCCGCCATGGTGTTCTCCGAAGGACGCATAGGGCAGCTCTTTATCAATCTCACCGGAATTATTGACCTCGACAAAGAGACTGCCAGGATAAACAAGCGTCTGCATGAACTCACTGTGCAAATGGAGCAAACACAGAAAAAACTCTCGAATCCCGAATTCGTGGCCAAGGTCCCCCCTGACGTGCTCGAGAAGACCCGCGCAAAGCATCAGGAGTTTCTCTTGGAACGGGATAAGCTCGACGCCCAACGGAAACGGCTGCAACCGGGGGCCGCGACGTGACCGGCGACGCTCTTCCTTCTGCCCTGCTGCGTGAGTTCGTCCTTAGAGCCTTGCGCGAGGACCTAGCGCATCAGGATATCACCACGGACGCCTTGTTTGACCGGCCGATTTCGGCTCGAGCCACAGTAGTTTCTGAAGAGCCGGATGACCTGATTCTCGCCGGTCTTGACGTTGCCTTCAGTGTGTTTGCGGAAGTTGATCCCGACCTTATACGCCGCGCCGAATATGCGGATGGCGACCGGGTATCCTCACGCGCGGTTATCTTGACCGTTCAGGGCGACGGTCGCTCCATTCTCAAAGCCGAGCGGGTCGCCTTGAACTTTCTTCAGCGTCTCTGCGGCATTGCCACGTTGACCGCAAAGTTTTGCGACGCCGTGAAGGGGATGCCGGTCCGTATCCTCGACACCAGAAAAACGACGCCGGGCTTGCGCGCGCTCGAAAAATGGGCGGTACGGCTCGGCGGTGGACAAAACCATCGATTTGGATTGGGTGACGGTATATTGATCAAAGACAATCATCTTGCGCTGGCCGACGGAGATGTCGCAGGCGCCTGCCGCCGAGCCAGGGAACACGCGCCCCATGGATTTCGAATCGAGGTCGAAACCCGGACGATCGAGGATGTCCGGCAGGCACTGGACGGCAAAGCAGACATAATTCTTTTAGACAATATGAGCCCGGCGATGATCCGGAACGCGCTCGACCTCATCAAGGGGCGCGCGCTGGTGGAAGTCTCGGGGGGCGTGAACCTCGCCAATATCCGAGAGATCGCATCGGCAGGTCCGGACCTTATCTCTATCGGGGCGCTGACCCACTCGGCGCCGGCCGCAAACCTGAGCCTCGATCTTGTGAAGCAATGACGGCAACCGCGTCCCTCTCCCATGAGTCCATCCGGCATCGGCTGACGACCCGCACCATCGGTACGCAGCTCGTCGTTGAGAGTAAAGTCGATTCGACGAATCGCGCCGCCATGGCGTTGTCCGCAAGCGGAGCCGCGCACGGCACGGTCGTTGTCGCCGAGATGCAAACTCAGGGCAGAGGGCGGCTCGGTCGTGCATGGATCTCGCCGCCCGGGGTTAATCTCTACTTTTCAATCCTGTTGCAGCGCCGTGCTGCGCTACCAAGCTTGACCTGGCTCCCGCTTTTTGCGGGCCTCGCAGTAGTGCGAGGCGTCGAAAACCTGAGCGGCCTTGCTTGTCGACTGAAGTGGCCCAATGACGTGATTATAGATCGAAGCCATGCTGCGCTTAAGCTCGCCGGAGTACTAGCCGAAGCATCAGAGGGGAGCGTGGTAATCGGCATCGGTGTGAACGTCAACATGGCAGCCGAAGTTTTCCCCCCCGAGTTGCACGGAATCGCCACGTCAATTCTGGTAGAAACCGGCCGTTCAGTGGATCGCGGCGAGCTCCTGGCGCGCATCCTCGGCGAAGTCGAGGCGCTTTACGACATCACAGGCCGCTCGCTGGACGAGAACATGTCGGCATACCGCAAAGCATGTTCGACAATAGGGAAAGACGTCAAGGTCAGCATAGTAGGTGGACAGGAATTCGAGGGTTCTGCGGAAGCGGTTGCCAGCAATGGCGCCCTATGCCTTCGAAAGTCGGACGGGGCACTGCTCGAAATCTGGGCCGGCGATGTTGTACACTTGCGTTGACGAACAGGGACACTATGAATCTCCTGGCGATTGATATCGGTAATACCAACGTCGTGTGCGGGGTCTTCGAGGACGAGCGGCTCCTCGCCGATTGGCGCGTCGGAACCGATGCCGCCAAGACAGTGGACGAGTACGGCATCCTGCTTCTGGATCTGTTGCGCGTCAAAGGAATTACTCCTGAAAGTCTCGACGCAGTGATCCTCTCGAGTGTCGTGCCCCCTCTCACATCCGTATTCGAGGAACTCTCCGAAAGATATTTTCAGCGCCTCCCTCTCACCGCCTCCACCGAGTTGGAAACGGGGCTGACATTGCGCTACGAAAACCCCGGCGAGATCGGCACCGATCGCATTGTCAATGCCGCTGCCGCATTCCGACGATACGGCGGCCCCGTCATCATTGTGGATTTCGGCACCGCGACGACCTTCTGTCTCGTCACGAGGGACGGCGAGTATCTCGGGGGCGCGATCGCTCCGGGCATACGTATTTCGGCTGAAGCCCTTTTTCATCGCGCAGCCAAGCTGCCGAAGATCGAGCTTATCCGTCCCAAGTCGGTGATTGGCCGAGACACTGTCTCGAGCATGCAGGCCGGAATTATTTTCGGCTATGCCGGTTTGGTGGACGAACTTGTGACCCGGATGCAGCAGACCATTGGCCAGGAATGCGTGGTCGTCGCTACCGGGGGTCTTGCCAGCCTCATTGCGCCCGAATCAAGAACCATACGGGAATTAAGGCCAAATTTGACACTCGAAGGCCTTGCCCTACTGTATCAAATGAACCGGCCTTCCTAACCTCCAGTACGCCCCTGCCAGGCACGAAGACGCCTGGCGAACAAACAAAAGAATTTCCTCTTAAATCCGTCGGTTGGCTTGATTCTCCCCGCCTCGTGGCTATCTCTTTTAAGCCAGGAGGAACCGGCATGCCCGAAGAGAACGAAACGTCTGATAAATCAACTGATTATGAACAATGCCCCATGGACGGCGGAGGGTCAGCCGACACAGTTCAAAGCGCCGAAACGCAAAATTCCTCACCCGAAAGCAACCTGAAGGCTGCACAAGACCGGTACGTTCGCTTGGCGGCAGAGTTCGAGAACTACAAAAAACGGACTCAGAAGGATCAGGACGAATTCCGGAAATATTCCAACGAACGGCTGCTCAAAGAGCTGCTTCCTGTTCTCGATAACCTGCAGCGCGCCCTTCAGCACGGCCAGGTTTCGGGCAAGCATGAAGGCGTCCTTCAGGGAGTTGAGTTGACCGTCAAGAAATACCTCGACATTCTGTCCCGTTTTGGTGTGAAGCCGATCCCTACCCTTGGCCTTCCTTTTGATCCTGCCATCCATCAAGCAGTGGCCAAGGTGGAAAGCAAGGGACAGAAGCCGAACACGATCGTTGAAGAGTACGAAAAGGGGTATTACCTGCACGACCGCGTCCTGCGTCCGGCTACGGTTACTGTAGCCGAGTCCCCGGGTAGCGACGGTCGTGAGCCCGACGCCTGATCAATGAAGTCTTTATTTCTACTTGTGAGAACAATGGACATGTCTTTTGAACAACTGAAGCTCAGCACGGAAGGAGAGACAGCACATGGGTAAGGTAATCGGGATTGATCTCGGAACGACGAACTCGTGTGTGGCAATCATGTCTGGAGGCGATCCGGTCGTGATTGCCAACGCGGAAGGAAACCGGACGACGCCGTCAGTAGTAGCGATTACCGACAAAGGCGAGCGGCTGGTCGGGCAGATCGCCAAACGCCAGGCGATCACCAATCCGGAGAACACGATCTATTCGATCAAGCGGTTGATTGGACGAAAATTCGAATCACCTCAAGTAAGAGACGCTATGAAGCGTCTGCCCTACAAGGTCGTGCCAGCTCCCAATGGGGATGCCCATGTTGAAATCCGGGGCAAGCGGTACAGCCCCGCCGAAATCTCCGCCATGATTCTGCAAAAGATGAAACAGACTGCCGAGGACTATCTCGGGGAGCCGGTCACAGAGGCCGTGATCACGGTTCCGGCCTATTTCGATGACAGCCAGCGCCAGGCCACCAAAGATGCCGGCCAGATTGCCGGCTTGACCGTGTTGCGCATCATTAACGAGCCGACCGCAGCGTCCCTCGCCTATGGTCTCGATAAAAAGAAGGATGAACGTATCTCCGTGTACGACTTAGGGGGAGGAACGTTCGATATTTCTATACTCGAAATCGGCGAAGGCGTCTTCGAGGTCAAGTCGACCAACGGCGACACGTTTCTGGGCGGCGACGATTTTGATCTTCGGGTCATGGATTGGCTCGTCGACGAATTCAAAAAGGACCAAGGCATCGATCTGAAAAAGGACCGAATGGCGCTGCAGCGTCTCAAAGAAGCCGCGGAGCGAGCCAAGATCGAGCTCTCGTCCTCTCAGGAGACCGAAATCAATCTGCCGTTCGTCACCGCCGACGCCAGCGGGCCGAAGCATCTGGTGATGAAACTGACCCGCGCGAAGCTTGAGCAGCTGGTGGATGACCTTGTGCAGCGGACCCTTGATCCCTGCAAGAAGGCGTTGTCCGATGCCGGCGCCACGGCAAAAGATGTCGATGAAGTGGTGCTGGTCGGCGGCATGACCCGCATGCCCAAGATCACTCAGCTGGTACGGGATTTCTTCGGTAAGGAGCCCCACAAGGGAGTGAACCCGGACGAGGTCGTGGCGATCGGCGCCGCGATTCAGGGTGGGGTCCTCAAGGGCGAGGTCAAGGACATTCTCCTCCTCGACGTCACGCCGTTGACTCTGGGCATTGAGACGTTGGGCGGAGTCTTCACACGCCTGATTGAGCGCAACACCACGATCCCGACCAAGAAGAGCCAAATCTTTTCGACGGCCGCGGACGGCCAAACGGCCGTGACCATCAATGTGCTTCAGGGCGAGCGTGAGATGGCGAGCGATAATAAGTCTCTCGGACACTTTGACCTGGTCGGGATTCCGCCCGCCCCACGCGGGGTCCCTCAGATCGAAGTGAGCTTCGATATCGACGCCAACGGCATCGTGCATGTCTCAGCCAAGGACCTCGCGACACAAAAAGAGCAGTCGATACGCATTACCGCTTCGGGTGGTCTGAACAAGGATGAGATCGATAAGATGGTGAAAGACGCGCAGGCCCACGCGGCCGATGACAAGCAGAAACGCGAGCTCGTCGAGGTCCGCAACGAGGCCGACAACCGCATCTACAGTATCGAGAAGCTGTTGACCGAACATGGCGACAAAATCGCCGAAGAGGAACGGAAGAAAATTCAGGACGAGATCGCGGCGGCGCGCGAAGCGATGAAAGGCAGTGATCTCGACGCGATCCGGAACGCGACCCAGAATCTGGTGAAAGCCTCGCAAAAAATCGGTGAGGAGATGTATAAGAAGACCGCCGGAGCGGCGGCCGGGACCGGCGCCGCCGGACCCGAACCCACCGGCTCCGCGGAACCTCAGGGAAATGGACAGGCCGGAGGTGCGAACCAGGACCGCGTCGTGGACGCCGAGTACACCGAAGTTGATAAAGACAAGAAATAAGCGCAACGTTATAGAGTAAACACCCTATGGTGATGACCCGCCCAGGTCTTGGGTGACGCCGACCGTGGGCAGCGGAGTGATACGAAAAATGAGTCGAGACGCGAGCTTGGATCTGCCATGGTGAAACGCGACTATTACGAGGTGCTCGGCGTGGAACGAAACGCGTCCGAGGAAGACCTGAAAAAGGCCTATCGGGGATTGGCGCGGCAATTCCACCCGGACACATTGACCGGTGAGCAAGAGAAAAAAGTAGCCGAGGAAAAATTCAAGGAGATCAGCGAGGCCTACTCCATCCTCAGCGATCAGGAAAAGCGCCGTCGGTACGATACGTTCGGCCATGTCGACTCGGGAGGCGGGTTTGAAGGGTTTGGCCGCGGGGGCTTTGGAGACATTTTCAACGACATCTTTGACGATTTCTTCACCGGACGACAGGGCGGCCGCCGAACGACGCGCGGCTCCGACGTTGAATTCAACCTGACGATCGCATTCGAGGACGCGGTCTACGGCAAGGAAGTAAAGCTGACCGTCCCTCGATGGGAGCCGTGCCCAGAGTGCCAAGGCAGCGGAGCCAAAAGTCCGGAACATATCAAGACCTGTACCGGCTGTAAGGGGGCGGGCCAACTTCGATTCCAGCAGGGCTTTTTCACGATCAATAAGACCTGCGGTCGCTGCCAGGGAACGGGGCAGATCATCACGGCTTTGTGCGCGCATTGCCGGGGCGCCCGTCAACTCCGTAAAGAACGGGTCTTGACCGCGCACATTCCTCCCGGCGTCGAAACCGGAACCTTGCTGCGTCTCGCGAATGAAGGCGAGAAGGGGGAGAACGGCGGCCCGCCCGGGGATCTCTTCATCCAGATATCAGTCTCGCCGCATATGACATTTAGCCGCAAAGGCAATGACCTCGTGTGTGAGGTGCCGGTAGGCTTTGCGGCCGCCGCCCTCGGCGCTAAGATTCCGGTGCCGACGTTGAAGGGCGAAGAGATGGTGATTAAGATCCCACCCGGGACGCAGCACGATAAGATCTTCCGGGTTAAAGGCCTCGGTGTCCGTAGCCTTCGCGAGAACATTACCGGGGATCAACTGGTTCGGGTGAAGGTCCAGATTCCCAACAAATTGAGCCCAAAGCAAAAGGAACTTCTGGAAGAATATGCAAAGGTCAGCGGTGAACAGCTGGATTTACCGAGTGACGGCATCCTGGACAAGATGAAAAACATATTTGATTAGCAATGCCGGTCTTCTTTGTTGAGCCGGGCGCGATCCAGGATGATTGCGTCACAATTACCGGCCCTCTCGCGCACCATCTAACCGACAGCCTCCGCGTCAAGCCTAATGAAGAAATCTGGCTCGCCCGATCAGGCGGTCCCCGATATCGTGCGCGAGTGCTGTGCGCTGATGCGGGCCTTCTGACGGCTACTATTCTCTCTAGATCAGAACTTCCTCCTGCCTCCACTCCTCGCATCACTCTTGGCCTCGCGCTTGTCAAAAAGGAGCACATGGACTGGGCTATCCAAAAAGCGACCGAGTTGGGCGTGGCGCGACTTGTCCCATTGATCACCAGTCGCACGATGGTCAGAGTGCGCGCCGAGCGGATCCCCAATCGAGTAGTGCGATGGGGAGCCATTGCGAGGGAGGCGGCCCAACAGAGCATGCGTTGGGAGATTCCGGAGGTTACGGAGCCGGAGTCATTCGAGATATGGTGCGAAAAGGAACAGCAGGCGACATGTCGTTTGCTGTTGTGGGAGAACCCTCAAGGCAGGCTGCTACGCGAATCGTTGCGCGGCACGCCACGGCCATCTACCCTTGCAGTGGCAATCGGCCCCGAAGGCGGGTTTGACGCTGAGGAAGTGACCAAAGCGCAACAGAGTGGCTTCGAAACAGTCTCGCTCGGGACGAGGATCCTCCGGACCGAAAGTGCCGTCCTCGCGACCTTGGCCATCATTCAATATGAATGGGGCGGCTTAGGCTAGATCCGCACGCCTGTGCTCAGGATGACAACGGCGGGTGAGGCTCAGGGTGATAGCCACTAGGGAAGCGAAATCTTCAAAATCACTCCGTTGTCACCCACGGCAAAGCCGGTCTTTGTACTGAGAAAGCCCAATGCGTAGAGGGTTGAGTTAGGGCCTTTGTCGAAAGGCCCCCAGGTAAAGCCCGCGTCAATGGTGCGTAGAATCGTCCCTCGGTCTCCTACAACCCAACCCGTTTTGATATCGCTGAAAAAAACGCCGGTCAAATCGACCGGCTTGGAAAGGGAGCGGTCTTCCCATTTGGCGCCCCCGTCAAAGGTCTGAAGCAGAACTCCGCTGTTTCCCACAATCCAGCCGTTCTGCGGGTCAGTGAAAAAGATGTCGAACAAGGTGCTCGGCGTCTTGCTCTCCTGAGGTGTCCAGGTGCGCCCACCGTCCTTGGTGGCCACAATGGTCCCTAATGAGCCGACTGCCCATCCGACTTTAGGATTGATGAACTGTACCGCGTACAGAAGGGACCGGCTTCCGGTGGGAAGATCCTGCCAGGACGCGCCCCCGTCGTGGGTCGATAAAAATGTGCCCTCGGATCCCACAATCCACCCGGTCTCTTGATCGAGGAAGGCCACGTCAAATAGATTGGCGGCCGTTCCGCTCTTCTGAAGCTTCCAACTCACACCTGCATCAATCGACTTCAGAATCGTGCCGCTGGCCCCCACCGCCCAAGCGATTTTCTTTGATGAAAAGGCTACGTCGTACAGCGCTTCCTGTGTCGGGCTTTTCTGAGGTTTCCAGGACATTCCGCCATCCGTCGTGACTAGGATGATGCCCCCGCTCCCCACCGTGATACCAATCGACGAGGAGGCAAAAGCCACCCCGAACAGCGTCATCGTGGTCCCGCTCTTAATGTCGTTCACGGCAGCCGACGACTCAGCCGGCTGAATCAGTCCCGGTATGAAACACAAGATCAGCGCTAGCCCGCGCAAGATGAGCATACTCAACCGCCTATGCTGGAGTTAGAAGGAGGCGTCCCCGCCTTGTTTCGGAAGGTTCTTTCGATAATCCCGATCGATTTCCTCAAGACCGCTGGGAGTAAAGTGCCCGACCGGCGTCTCTACCCACTGCTTGTCTTTGCAACAGGTGCCGTCCGGCTGGAGATCCCAGGATCCGCGCCTGATCACGATGTCACCAGGCTCCGCCAGTCGAGGTACGCGCACTTTGATCTCATTGTCGCTCCAGCTCTCAACAATCCCGGCGACATATTTCGCCCGAACGTAGTCTTCTTTGGCCGGAAACAGCACCGCCGTTCGGGCAGTGTTCTCGCTGAACTTGATGATCCTATGTTGATGGCCTTCCCGGGAAACGTTATCTTGGGTGCGCTCATCGGTCGTGACAAAGTCGCCGAACCCCGAACCGGTGATCGTGATCAAGCTGCCTATCTCCGCCTTTGCCGGCGTCACCGATTCCACTTTCGGCACGGCCAAGGAAAACTCTCCCGCCCTGACGGTTGCGAATCCCTTCTCGGCACAGCACGATCCATCCGGATTGATCCTGACCGCTCCACGTCTGACTTCCAACGCCCCGGACTTTGCACTCACCGGCACCCAGACATGGATCACGCGGTCTGCCCATTGAAACACCCGAGCCGGTACGCCGCCGAATAACACCTGATTGGGGCCACTGTCCGAGAACACACCAAAGTGTTCGCCTGAGATAGTCACAAGGCTGCCCACCGGCGCGGCATCGGGTTGAAAGCCGATCACCTGGTGCGGCGTAAGACGAAATTCCCCAATCGTCCGGCTCTCGTCACCCCTCTTTATCATTACAGGTCCTGATGTGCCATTCAACGGCACGCTTACACGAATACGGTTGTTCGCCCACTCGAGGACTTGCGCGGGAATACTGTTAAAGAGGATCAAGTCCTCCCCGGGCTTCATCTTACCAAAGCCATCTCCGGAGATCACGACAGGCGTCCCAATCGGTCCCTCTGTAGGTTCCATCAGGATGCTAGTCACAACCGTAAAGAGCACCGGTTTGCTCATGCTGTATCCAGCGGGGGCACAACAGGATCCATCTTGAAGCGGATCTATCGAGGCCAACCGCACAGTGACCGGGCCGGTCGTCGCATTCGATGGCACTTTCACTTCGATTCGGGAATCTCGCCAGCGAAGGACTTCTCCCGGCACGCCGTTGAACAGCACCTCATTCACGCCGAACTGCATTTCGCTATCCTTTTGCCCGATGGTCGGCCCGAAGTTCTGCCCGAGTATTTGCACGATCTCGCCGGCTGGCGCCGACGCCGGTGAAACTTCTTTCACGACAGGCGGTTCCACCGTGAAGCTCCCTGCCCGTTTGCTCTTCTTCCCGTTTTTGATCAGGACCGGTCCCGTGACGGCCTTCGACGGAACCCGCACGACGATTTTGCCGTTCTCCCACTGCTGAACCAAACCCGAAGCCTTTCCGAACAGCACGACGTTGTTCTTCGTCGAAACAAATTTTCCGAAACCTTCCCCCGTGATCGTGATCTCAATACCGATAGGGCCGGCATCCGGAAAGATTGTTGTTTCAGCAAAGGCAGGGATGGCGCACAAGAGCGGGATAAGTAAGAAAGATAATCTCTTGATCGGTGTCAATGATAATGTCCTTCCGCGTGTCGGGTAAAAGTCAAGGCCGAGGCCGATTCGCCCCGCTAAAAGGCGCGCCGACTATCGCTCGGAAACTATAACAAGCGCAATTTCTGAGTGTCAACAAGGCTCCAATTTGTGTGCGGGGCCTGTCGTGGAACAGCCCTGCGTGCTCGCGCTCCGCTCGGAAGCAAGCAAGTCGCGCTGCGCTTCGCCAGGGCGCCCCGTTCGACGCCACCCGCAGGCAAATCTACGCTGGGTGAAAGTCGGGTCCGGGAGAAGGAAGACCTGGCATGGAAGACGGCTTCCAAGACGCTTTCGGCTTCGGCTTGATGCGGCAAAGCGTTCCTGCTTGCTAAGCCTTTCCGTTGGTCGGTCTGCCCTGGACGATCGCAGACTAACGACGGCCAGCCCGACGCATTTTTGCCCTGCGTGATGTCTACCCGCAGCCTGCAGGCGAAAGCGTCTTGAAGGCCTTGGACAACCGAGCGGTAGGACAGGTGGGGAGCGGAAAAGGAATCAAATTCCTGGGTGAAGGTCGGGTCCGGGAGAAGGGGGTCTGTCGTGGAAGACGGTCTCAAGACGCTTTCGGCTTCGGCTTGATGCGGCG
>DASXSU010000107.1:0-5255 GCA_036505795.1 Nitrospirales bacterium | reverse complement strand
TCTGTCTCGACCCAACCGGGGGAAACCCTGACCACGCGGATGCCCTTGGGGCTCACCTCCTTGGACAGGCTTTTGCTGTAGTTCGAGAGCGCGGCCTTCGCCGCGGCATAGGCGATGGTGGCTTCGGGCAGCGGCAACTGCCGCTGGATCGAGGTGATATGGATGATCACCCCAGATCCCTGATCGAGCATTGTCGGCAAGAGAGCGCGATCCAGCCGGACAGCCGGCAACAGGTTAAGGTCGAGCGCGCGATGCCATTCGCCATCGTCCAACACCGCGAAGCCGCCCGCGGGCGCCGACGATCCGCCGACGACATGGACGATGATGTCGATGCCCCCGAGGCGATCGCGCACCGCATCGGCCACGGTCGCGCAGCCTTCGGCGGTAGTGATATCAGCCGCAACGAACATATCGTCGGGAAGGTCGCCGGCCCGCGTGCGGGCGGTGGTGAGGACCGTCGCACCGACCTCGCGCAGCCGCGCGGCTACCGCTTCGCCGATCCCCTTGGTGCCGCCCGTGACGAGGGCCCGGCGGCCAGCGAGTTCGAGATTGTCGCTCATCCGCGGATCTCTAGCGACGCGATCTTGTTGCCGTCCAGCCCGAAGATGAACTGAAGTTCGATGGGACTGCCGGGGAAGTTCCCGATGAGCCGGTTAGTAACGACGGTCTTGCCGTCCTTCTGAACGGATGCAAGCGGCTCGACCGTGTGCTGGTATTTCTTCTTGGTCTCAGCCTTCCATTGCTTGATGGCGGCCAGGCCTTCGATGGTTCGGCCTTCGTCTCGCACGATGGCATGATCGGCAAAGCACCGAGCCACGGCTTCCGGATCATGCCCGTTCTCGGCGGCGATATAGACCGCAATGGGTTCGGGAAGATCGACAGACATATGGGTTTCTCCTCGTCAATGACAGAGCAGCAGCGATGACCCTGAGCTCTTTTGTTGAATCGATGCGAGTGTAGAAGTAGACTCTCCAAATGACAAGAGTATATAAAAAATAAGGTACTTGATTAGGCTTTCGCGCTGGAAAGTCTTGTTCTGATCTGTGTTCTTGACCCACGCCTGAGCCCTCATGTAAAAATCTAGGACACCCCAATGCTGACCGCACGCGACCTATTCACCTGCCTAGCGATGATCGATAAGATCAAGCATGAAAATGAAGTATTAAAACAGCGCGTCGACATCCTGACCGAAAGGTTGTCGAAAGATGGCGCGTTATCTCCCAAAAGCCTTGAACGCATGGACAAGGTCCTCGATACGGCGCAGCAATCAAGCCATCGGGATCAGTTGGCCGAGCAAGTATCCGCAGAGGTGGAGAATGTGAAGTTGCCGGAGTCGCTTGCAAAGCAATTGGACGAAGTCATCGGACAGCAGGGAGCCATCATCCAGCCTGAAACAGTCGCCGACTGTTTAGAGACGACCTTCAGCGAACTTCTGGAGCGCGCCAATCAGTGGAGAAGAGAGGAAGGCGATGGTCCAGACAAAGGCGCATTGCTGCCCAAGTCCTAGCCGTCGATTGTTGCTTCAAAGCTCTTCGAGACTCAGATGGATGATCAAGTTATCTACTCCGTTGACAGGGGACATGTGGTTGTGTCCGTGGGCGACATCACCATAGAACAGGTCGATGTCGTCGTCAATGCCGCGAATTCGACACTTAGAGGCGGAGGCGGAGTGGACGGTGCGATACATAAAAAAGGTGGTCCGTCCATATTGCGGGAGTGCGAAAAGATTCGGCGAGACAGATATCCCGGCGGTCTTCCCACCGGATTAGCCGTCATGACATCGGGCGGCGAGCTGCCCGCGAAGTTCGTCATTCACACCGTGGGACCGGTCAGGGGAAATCATGGCGGCCAGGATGCCGTACTTCTTGCGAATTGCTATCGCAACTCCTTGATCCTTGCTGCTCAACATGGTTTGGCGTCGATCGCTTTTCCCGCAATTTCAACCGGAGTCTATGGCTATCCCAAAGAAGAAGCGGCCGCAGTCTCATCACAGACAATCAAGGACGTTCTCGTGCACGACAGCGTCATCACGCTTATTCGACTGATTTTCTACTCATCGACAGACGCCGAGATCTATATAAAACATCACCGATTTTAACGGGATCTTTTCATCAAAGCATCCCACGCTGTCGATTCGATGTTGGCCTGCTCCACCTATTACCGGAGGTTCTCATGTTGCATATTCGCTGCTTTTCAGTCTTGTTCACCGGATTCCTCCTTCTCTTTCCCGGCATGGGGCATGGTGCGGGCAACCCGTCCCTGGATGCGCTGACCCTGGGGACGGTCGTTCAATTCTCAGGAAAGGAAGCAGTGTCCGTTCCGTTTGTCTTCGACATCACGGTGACAGCCAGCGATAAGGCGATCAACTTTGCTCTGGTCGTCGGCCAGCCTGCCACGATCGCGCTGGCTCCTGGTCGCGTCGTCAGCGGCATGATCGAGAGCGTGGAACAATTGGAGGGGGCCGGAGTCCAAGGGGTGTATCGACTTCGGCTGGTTCCCAGTCTGAATCGCCTGAAGTATCGCAGTACCAGTCGAACATTCTATGCGATGACACCGGTTGACGTCGTGAAGACGCTCCTCAGTGAAGCCGGCCTTACGAACTTCGAATTTCGGACCGCCGCCACGCTTGCCGCGCGAGAGATGACGGTGCAGTATCAAGAGACCGATTTCGCGTTCATCTCTCGACTGCTGGAAGAGGCCGGCATTCACTATCACTTCGAGTTATTTCCCAGCGGAGACAAGGTTGTCTTCAGTGATGGAAATCTAGGATTCCCTCTCTTGCCCTCAGGCAAACTGGTGCTTGCCACGACGTCTATCCCCGCCGTGTCATCATTCACTCGAGGGCAATCCCTGCATTCGGGTCAGATTCAAGTCGGCGACTACAACTGGAAAACTCCGACCGCTGACCTGACAGCCGGCGCCCAGGCACCGATCTTCGCAGATTTGACGGAGCGGATATTTCCTGCCGGTGTGGAGACCAAGGCCGATGCCCAAGCTCAGGCGAATATCCGATTAGGGGCCCGTATCGCCGACGCGTACCAGTGCCGGGGAGAGTCGACCTATCCGCAGTTGCAGGCCGGTCAACGAATAACCATGACTGGACATCCACGCGCGGAATTCAACCAAGAGTATGTGATTACGATGGTGGAACATCAGCGAACGCCCAAAGAATATCGCAATGCGTTTCGCTGTCTGCCTGTGCAGATTGTGTTTCGTCCCCAACCAACCACTCCGCAGCCTGTCGTCAGCGGGGTTATGTCCGGTATTGTGGTCGGGCCGCCGGGCGAAACGAAACATGTCGACCAGTTTGGACGGGTCCGGATTCGATTCCCGTGGCGGAGCCCGATTCACTCCAATCAGACTGATATCGGGGACAGCGGGTTTGTGAGGGTCGCGCAGATTGCGACCGGTGTCGGAAGTACGGCCCTGTGGTTGCCGGACGTAGGCGACGAGGTACTAGTCGCGTTTGAACACGGCGATTTGCGCCGTCCTGTGGTGATCGGAAACTTGTATAACGGGAAGGACGTCCCGCCTGTCGCACTCCCTGCGAACAAGCATCTGTCGATGCTTCGCACACAATCGGCAAGTGGGCAGAAAACCGAGATCGTGTATGACGCCACAGTCGGTAGCGAGCGGCTCGTGCTTCAATCAGGCAATCATGTCCTCACCCTCGGGACGAACGGCATTACAGTTCAGAGCTCCTCCGTTGCGATCAATGGAGGGTCGGTTATCGTGCAGGCCCAGACACAACTCGGGCTCACTGCCGGAACAGCGCTTCAGATACAGGCGGGCACGGATCTCCTCGAGCAGGCCGGGCGAAACATTGTGACGGAAGCGGGGAAGGATATTGTTCTCAAAACCGCACAGAACTTTTCTCTTATGGGCACCATGTTTGGGTTCGTTGCGGCGCAGGCGGGGACCATCGAGGCAAAACGCGGCCTGACCATCCGATCTGATGGGACCATGGAGGTCCAGGGAAACGACGTCGGCGTCACAGCCAGCGGGGATCTGACGTTGAAATCCAGCAAGGATCTGAGGTTGAAGGGCTCGAAGATCACCCAGAACTAGGAGCAGGAAGCCCACTTATCTTATCTCTGGCAGGCGCGAACGGGAAATATATCTATGCCTTTAACTGTCTTGGCTCTCGCGTCAACAACATCGCTCTGATACGTTCGATATGGACGCTCGTATCTTGTACGCGCTCGGCGTAGGATGCCTTCAGGCGCGATGCCTTCTCTGTTTGCATCATGGTGTCCAGGAGATTTTTACGTTCTTCTAGCATTCGCAGAGACACCCACAGGGTTTCCTCGATTTTTTCAGTTTGGCTGGCTAGCAGAGCTGATTCCGTAAAGGAATGACCCGTATGGCAGCGATATCTCTGTTTGGTCCGGTCGCCAATTTTCCACAGGACTCCGCCACAGCCTGGACAGTTGTAGGGCACCTGCTTGCCGAGGGTGTTGACTTGTGCGACATCGCTCAGGACCCGTTCCGCTATCTCTGCCTCGGTCCGTACATCTTGTGGAACAGGTTTAGTCCTACCGGGCTTGCCATGGGTGAGAAATTCCAGCAGCCGCCCCATTTCGGCTATGGGTACGCAATGGTCGACTTTGACACTCCGGAGCGCAGCTTCGGGCATATCCGGATACGCGGCGTCCTTGGGATCTTGCACCACGGCGATGCCGCCGCATTTCTTGATTGCTGCAAGGCCGGCAGTGCCGTCATTTAACATACCCGACAGGATGACACCGATGACGCGTGGACCATGGGTGACGGCGGCCGAGCGAAACAACGGATCTATTGCTGGTCGGAAGCGATTCTCACGAGCTCCTTTCGTCACTAAGAAATTATTTCGTTTAATCAATAGATGGTAGTCAGCCGGAGCAATATAGACTTTCCCAGGTTTAAAGAGCTCTCCATTGGTTGCGAGCTTACACTCAAACGTTTTATGCCTGCCTAGCCGATGCAGCAGGGCTGCTCCAGTGTTTTCGGCATCCATGTGCTGAACGACGCACAGGGACGCGGGAAGATCACTTGGTAATTGCCCGATCAGTTTGTCTAGAGCTTGCAGACCACCTGCTGAAGTCCCGATCACAACAATATTTCGGCCTTTAGGCGGCATCAGAGTTCCGGTTCAGGCCTCTTCGCAATGGGGGTAACGAAGGGAGACTGGGTTAAACAAATTACTATCCGGCCTGTGTCCAACCCACAGGGTTGGTTCTATCGGCACGAGAGGAAGCTCGTCCGGTTGTCTGTAG
>DASXSU010000106.1:0-2896 GCA_036505795.1 Nitrospirales bacterium | reverse complement strand
TGTCCCATGATCATTAATGATACCGAATCGATTGATCTCGCGACGCCGACAGGGCCGATGCGAACGTACATTTTCCGGCCGGCTGTGGATGGCCGATATCCCGCCCTTGTTCTGTACTCCGAGATCTTTCAGGTCACCGGTCCGATCCGCCGTATCGCTGCATTCCTGGCAGGAAACGGCTTCGTTGTGGCTGTGCCCGAGGTCTTTCACGAACTGGAGCCCGCGGGGACGGTGCTTCCCTACGATGAGGCCGGTGCCGCTCGCGGCAACAACGATAAGATCACCAAGGAGCTTTCAAGCTACGACGGCGATGCCCGCGCAGCCTTGGATTATCTCAAGGCACACCCGCACAGCACCGGCAAGCTCGGTGTGATGGGGATGTGCCTAGGTGGGCATCTGGCGTTCCGCGCTGCGATGAACACGGAGGTGCGTGCCAGCGTCTGCTGCTACTCGACCGATATTCACTCGCGCACCCTCGGAAAGGGCAAGCACGACGACTCATTAGACCGACTTGGCGAAATCCGTGGTGAGATGCTCATGATCTGGGGACGTCAGGATCCCCACATTCCCCGGGAAGGCCGCACGCTGATCTACAATGCCATGACCGACGCGGGCATTAATTTTCAGTGGCACGAATTCAATGCGGCCCATGCCTTCCTGCGCGACGAAGGCCCTCGGTATGATCCTGCTGCTACTCGGATCAGCCTCGACATGACCCTGGAGCTCTTTAAACGGACACTGTCTGAAGGGGCGTAAAAACGCCACTAGGTTGCCGCAATCTAAAGACGCCCTCGACGGCGGGCACGCAGATAACACCAAATCTGTACCATAAAGAGGCATGCCGGTGTACGATGTGCTTAAAGATGCCTTAGGGCCTACTCGGGGTTCTAGTACCGGCATGCCTGTTCTGTAGAAAGGAGCGCTCCATGGAACTTGGATTTATCGGCCTGGGGAAGATGGGGATGAACATGGTAACCCGTCTGCGCAAAGGCGGCCACCAGGTCGTCGTCTACGACCTCTCAGCGGATCTGATGCGACAGGCGGAGTCGGTGGGATGCATCGCGAGCAAGTCGCTGGACGACCTTGTTTCCAAGCTCAAGGCTCCTCGGGCTGTGTGGGTGATGGTCCCATCCGGCACGCCGACGGAGAATACGATCAACACGGTCGCTCCGCTCTTAAAAACCGAGGACATCATCATCGATGGCGGCAACACTCACTTTCACGATGATGTGCGCCGCGGCGCGGCGCTGGCAAAGACAGGTATCCACTACGTGGACGCCGGCACCAGCGGCGGGGTCTGGGGCCTTCAGCTTGGTTATTGTTTGATGGTCGGGGGCGAGCAGGCGACGGTCAACAACCTGGCTCCTATTTTCACCACCCTCGCCCCTGAGAATGGGTGGGCCTACATGGGGTCGCATGGTGCCGGGCATTATGTGAAGATGGTCCACAACGGGATTGAGTACAGCATGATGCAAGGCTATGCCGAAGGATTCGAGCTCATGTCGAAAAGTACATACAGTTTAGACCTCGCAAAGATCGCCGATCTCTGGATGAAGGGCAGCGTCGTGCGGTCCTGGTTGCTCGAACTGACCGCATCCGCGCTCAAGGAGGACCCAAGGCTCGAGGGACTCAAAGGGTACGTGCAGGATTCGGGAGAGGGCCGGTGGACCATCCTGGAAGCCCTTGATAAGGCCGTCCCCGTCCCTACCCTCACGGCCGCGCTGTTTACCAGATTCCGTTCGCGGCAAGAAGAGTCTTTCGCGGAGAAAATGCTGGCCGCCATGCGCAAGGCCTTCGGCGGCCACGCCGTGAAGACGCGCCAATAAGAGAGACGTATGTCTGAGCACGGTCGCCCCTTGATCCCCCAGCCATGCACCGTCGTCATTTTCGGCGGGTCCGGAGATCTCGCGCGACGCAAGCTCGTTCCGGCGCTCTATAATCTTCTCCTGGACGGCCTGCTCCCGGAAGACTGCGCGGTACTGGCGACGGGACGCAAGCCGTTGAGCGACGAGCAGTTTCGGGAATCGGTCAAAGAAGGGATTACGAAGTATTCCCGCCAGCCCCTCAAGCCCGATATGTGGGCACGGTTTACCGCTCGTTTGTTTTACCTGGCAGGAGGCATTGATGATCCTGCTACGTATGCACGGATGCAAGAACGCCTGACAGAACTTGGCTCCACGCACAAGCTGTCGGAAAATAGAATCTTCTACCTTGCAATTCCGCCGACCTCGATCGCGCCGGCCGTCGAAGGGCTGCATAAAGCGGGTCTTGTCCAGCCGCCCAGAGGCGCCTTCTTCTTTTCCCGTGTGGTCGTGGAGAAGCCGGTGGGACATGATCTCAACTCGGCGTGCGAGATTAATGAATCGACCGCCCAGGTGTTTGATGAGTCTCAGATCTTTCGCATCGACCACTATCTCGGAAAAGAAACGGTGCAGAATATTCTCGTGCTCCGGTTCGCCAACAGCATCCTGGAACCGATCTGGAACCATAGATACATCGACCATGTTCAGATCACGGTCAGCGAAGCCGAGGGCGTAGGAACCCGGGCAACGTACTATGACGAAGCGGGCGCGCTGCGAGACATGGTTCAGAACCACATCATTCAGCTTCTCTGTCTGATCGCCATGGAGCCGCCCAATTCCCTGGATCCGGATGTGGTCCGCAATGCACGGATGGAGGTGTTGCAGTGCCTGCGCCCGATTGTCGGCCAGGAGGTGGAGACGTACACTGTCCGCGCGCAGTATTCCGCCGGCGATGTCAATGGCGTGAAGCAGCCCGGATATCGGCGAGAAGCGGGCATCAAACCCGATTCCACGACGGAGACCTATGTTGCGCTGAAAATGTTCGTGGAAAACTGGCGGTGGTCCGGCGTGCCGTTTTATATACGGACCGGCAA
>DASXSU010000105.1:0-14925 GCA_036505795.1 Nitrospirales bacterium | reverse complement strand
GGGGCGGCGGGTTGATGGCCTTGATGTTCGTGAGCGGAATGGCCCGCGTCGGTCCGAACTGCTCGCCGGTGATGACAATCTGGTCTCCTGCCGGGGAGGTCACAATCCCCTGGAGCACAGAGTCATCCAGGGTCTGGATCTTGACGGGCGCCTTGGAGGTGATGCCCTGGACCTCTTTCCAATCGATCTTGACCTCGCCGGCGTAGGGTGTCTTCAAGACAAGACTTCCGTCGCCCATCTTGATAATGTCGCCTGTCAACCGGTCGCCGTTCTTTAGCATCACCTCATCAGCCGAGGCTGTCGCTGGCCAGGCAAGTACGCAAAGGACAATCAAGATGGTCTTTAAGGGGCTCATGGTTACTTTACCTCTCGTGAAGAGGGCCACTCTCAACAACGCTCCTTTAAATGTGGACGTTTCCTATTGCTGGTGTCTGGTCAGGTAGGAGTTGCGGGCGGCGGCGTAATGATCGACTGTCACATCTTCTCCGCCGTCTAACTGCAGAGTTACTGCTCGCCCGTTGATCATGTCCCCCGTCCCTTTGCCAAAGATCGCGAGCAGCGGCACGAAGAAACTGATCGGATCCATGTTGAGGACGTAACCGATGCCGTCCCGCACGGTCAGTGGAGGCAACAACGGCAGAACTAAATAGGGGCCGGGGCCCGCTCCATAGTGGGCGAGGGTCTTGCCGCCATCTTCATCGCTTCGTTGAATATGAAACGTATACTTTGCGACATCGGCCATCCCGCCCATACCGAGCGTGGAATTGATCAGGAAGCGCGCCAGCTCTCGGCCGGCACCATTGAATTTTCCCTGAAGGAGGCTATTGATGAAGCGTTTCGGCATTGCAACATTGTCGAGCATGTTGTGGATGGCGTCCTTTTCTCCGTCGAGTAGGAGGTCGTTATACGCCTTTGCGACTGGTCGCAGCACATACCTGTCCGCTGCGCAGTTCAACATGAAGATTTTCTCATTTAAAGGCTCCCATGGATCGTAAGCTTCTGCATTCTCATCGATGCCAAGTGTGCCAGGCTTCACGACGACTTCTTGCAACGGTTCGGCGCTCAGCGCGGGAGGGACAAACGGATGGACCTCGACGACCGAAGAGGCGACAACGATAATGAGGAGAATCCTGCCTAGGACATGCACGGAGCAGTGCCGATCCTGGTCAACATCAATGGCCAAGCCGGTCATAGCCATCAATTCCAGAGCCGATACTGAAAGCGTCGAGAGTGAAACATCGCAATCTCTTACTGTTTGGTCAGACTTTCCGCATGGTTTGTTTGGAAATTGTCGATATTGGCGAGAATGCTGTCTCCCACGGTAATATTTCCATCCCTCCAGGTCTTGGCGTCCACGAGCAAGCGCACCTCTTTGCCGGCAGGGTCAAGGATCAGATAGGTCTCACGGTCGATCTTGAGAACTTCGCCTTCCACCGCAAAAATTCCCGCAGGCGATGAGAAAATGAGCCGTTTAACGGACTTGATGTAGTTCTCCTTGCCCTTATGGACAATATGCGCCACGATTTCGTCTCCGGCCTGAATATTCTCATCCAACGTGCAGTTTGGACCCACCTCTAACCGCACTCTCCTATCAAGAGAATCTTTGATGATGAACCCCTTGCCGCTGATTTTCATCACCTCGCCTCGTACCGTACCACTCCAGCTTTGGGGCTTCGCATCATGGGCGGCTGTCAGCGCGGCGGGGTATGCCAGCACAATCAGGACGAAGATTTTCAGAACTAGATATTTATTCATGTGAACCTCGCAAATATCCGGAGCCTGAATGCGAGCCTCCTTCAGAATCCCTGGCGTATACATACAAATAGTGTCCGTTCACCATGATCCTATCGAACGCGCTCACAACTTTTCTGACTCCCGCAGGACTGGACATCTTTACGACCCCTAGGGCGACCGGATGCCCTTTCCCATTCCTCAACCGAACAATAGTCGCCGACATGACCGTTCCGTACGGCCAGATCATCTCACCCAACTCTCGCTCGGTGAATACTAAAGGGAGACCGGCAATAAGTATGCTGTTGTTCATGTCCTCTTCCTCATTATTGATCAAAGCGCTCATTATTGTTTAAAGAGTAAGCTACTGTGCCGGGCGCGACAATCGCCTAAACCCTGCAAATGTCGGGGGGAAAATACCTGAAAAAGAGGGGAGAAAAGCCTGTAGCGGCCCCTTTTAGCTACGGTTCGATGAGACCCTTACGGATGGCGTACCGAACAAGGCTGGCGGTCTCGTGGATGTCGAGTTTCTCCATGATCCGACTCCGGTGGGACTCAGCAGTGCTCACACTCACCCCAAGAAGCGCCGCTACCTCTTTGGTTGTCCTTCCCTCGGCAATCAGTTGAAGGACCTCTCGCTCGCGAGAACTCAAAGGGTCAGAGGGAAGGTCGGTTTTCGCCAGATACGCCGAGACCACTGCGCCGGAAACGCCGGGGCTCAAGTAGGTCTTTCCCTGAGAGACGTCATGAATCGCCTGGACCAGATCCCCGGCCGCCTTGGTTTTTAATACATAGCCTTTGATCCCCGCGTGAAGGGCCGGCAAGACGTATTGGTCCTCCGTGTGCATGGTCAATAGAATTGTTCTTGTTCGCGGCGAGACCTGAAAGATTTCTTTGGCGGCATCCACGCCATTCAAAGAAGGCATGGCGAGATCAAGGATCGCCACGTCTGGGCGGGAGTCTTGTGCCAGTCGTACCGCTTCACGCCCATCAGCGGCTTCTCCGACCACATCGAACCCCTCCCGTTCAAGAAGTGCTCTCAAACCCTGTCGCACGATCTGATGATCGTCGGCAAGCAGGACACGCATCGGCATCTTATGTCTCCAGCGGGATGGTAATATGGAGTTCCATCCCTCGACCAGGGAATGAGACGATCTGAAGTCTGCCGCGTAAGCTGTTGAGCCGCTCTTGAATTCCGACAAAACCCAGACCGCGATCGACTCTTGGGCCCAACACAACAGCTGGATCACAACCGATTCCGTCGTCCCGGATAACGCAGCGGACCAGTTGGTCCTCCCGCTGGAGGCAAACCGTCACAAGGGTGGCCTGGGCATGTTTGGTCACATTCGTCAGCGCCTCTTGGACGATTCGGTAGAGGGCAGTCTCGATGACGTGCGGAAGGCGTTCCTCCAAGGACCCTTCCAGCCTGATGAGAACCCGCGTGCGCGCGGAGACCCCGGTGGACAGGAATTCGAGAGCGGGGAGAAGTCCCAGGTCGTCCAGAATCGTCGGGCGAAGTTCGTGCGACAGGCGCCGCAACTGCATCTCGATCTGATCGAGGAGGCCTCGAACTTTTTGGAGGCGGTCACCGGCCGGCGGAGGAAGCTCGCGGGCCACTTCCTCCAGGGCCAGATGAACGGAAGCGAGAAGTTGTCCCGCCTCGTCATGGAGCGCGTGCGCGATCCGTTTAGCTTCCTCCTCCAGCTTCTCATTCAGGTGACGTAGGGCGACGTTGGCTTCTCGATACCCTCGATGGGTCATCTCAAACGGGGACAGGCTCTCCGCGAAGAAGTTCGCCCCCGCCTTAACCGTGAGGGAAAAATCTTCAGTGAACGACCGCCGAAGCAAAATAGTCATCAAGGCTTCGTAGTGGATTGATGCCAAGTCCAGGAGGCCAAGCCCTTCGGCGAGGGAGCGTCGTCCCAATTCATAAGCCTCGTGCAAGGCGGTTTCTCCTCCGCCGGCAAGATGGTCCTCGAGCGCGCGCGTGTATTGGCTGAGCAACGACTGAAGGGGCGTTTTCATGTGGACCGTGTTCCATACCGCGCAATCAGAACCAGCGCATCATCTGTGCTCTTGCCGTGCTGAGCCAGGATTCGATCCGCGAGCTCTTGTGGTGGATCGCGAAGGTTCAGCTTGTCGACAAAGCCAGGTGTGATGCCGTCGGTCACGAAAATCAGCGTGTCGCCTTGCATCACCGGGACGATGGAAGCGGACAACGGCGGCAACTGGATGCCCAGGATGCCTGGACGAAGCAAGAGAGCTTCATCGGATGCGTTTGTCGACACCCCTGCGCGCCGAAGCAATCCTTCCACATTCCCCACGCCGATCCAAGTGAGGGTGCCTTCGCGGGCGTTAAATGAAGCCATGCTCATCACGACCCCACGACTTGTCCGCAACTGTTCATGACAGCGATTCAGCAGGGTGATGACGGGTTCACGAGCATGACCTCTCAGTGTCGCAACCGCAATTTCAGCAGCCGCGGCTGCCTCCTCTCCGTGTCCCAAGCCATCGATGACGGCTACCAATGCACCCCTCGGGAAGGCTTGCATGACATGCCGGTCGCCGCAGGTGGCTTGTCCTGGGAATGCCTGAGTAGCGACGCCCCACTCAAGAAACGGTGGGGAGGACGTAACTTCGTTCTGCATCGCGCCATTTCCTGACCGTGACGGTGGTTCCCGCGCCGAGGCTGGAGACAATATCAAACTGATCCATCAGCCGCTTCACTCCTGGCAAGCCTAATCCCAAGCTGCGGGAAGTGGAGTAGCCGCCCTGCATGGCTTGCTCTATATTCGGAATCCCCGGTCCTTTGTCCCGGGCGACGACGACAATGCCGTATCTGCTGGCATTTTGAACGGCACCCACGATAATTTCGCCATGCTTGGCATACAGCACGATGTTACGGGCCAATTCCGAAATGGCGGTGGCGATGAGCGTCGAATCGGTGGGGGAGAACCCCAAGTGCACCGCCAATTCTCGGCTCTTCTGGCGGGCCACGACAATGTCGGCGTCCGAATTTATGGGGACTGTTGTTTCCGTGTTCATGGCTGTGATCATTTGCGAGGAGAGTTCGTCTCGATTCCCAGGTGTCGTTGGGTTTTCTCATTCAAGAACGCCAGGCCTTCTTCCAAATCCAGCGCGGTGGCCACCCCTTCGAGCGTTAGCCCGAGTTGTACCATTGCCAGCGCGACTTCCGGCTGGATACCCACGATGACGGTTTCCGCGCCCCGCAATCTAATCATGTGGGCAAGGTCGCGCAGGGTGCGGGAGGCAAAAGAATCCATGACATCCAGCGCGGTCACATCGACAATGACACCGCGTGAGCGGAACCTGCCGACCTTCTCTGCCAACGCGTCTCGCAGCTGTAATAAATCAGCATCCGTAAGTGCGGCTTGAATTGAGGCGATCAGGTAGTGACTCTGTTTGAGAATGGGGACTTCCACGATTTACACCTATTAGGCTTGAGCCGGCTCTCCAAACGGGGCAACCTTATACCCCAGTAGTCGCTCCGCTTCTTCGATGCCGCCTTGCAGGTCACCGACGGTGTTCATCTTGCCTAAGTCCACGCCGATGGTCACCAGCGTTTGGGCGATTTCGGGCGACAAGCCTGTCACAATAACGGTCGCGCCCAACAACCGCGACGCCTCTACGGTCTGGACAAGATGGTTTGCGACAGTAGCATCCATGGCCGCCACCCCGGTGATGTCGATGACCACGACGCGCGCGCGATTGGTCCGAATGCCGCGCAACAATTGTTCGGTCAGTTGGCGGGCACGCTGGGGATCAATCAATCCGATGATGGGCAGAATGAGTAACCGCTCCCGGACTTGCAGCACCGGGGTCGATAGTTCACGGATCGCCTCTTGCTGCTGGCGGATGATGCGTTCGCGCTCTTGCACGAACCCTACGGCCACGGTGTTGGCGATGCGGTTGGCAGCGGGTTCGTAGGCGTCCAATATGTGATTGAGCTTCTTGAAGTCTCCCTGGTATTTGGCAAACAGTGAACGCGCAAGTACGTCGCGCAGCAGCAGCACTATTCCGACGACCTCGTCGGTTTCCACCCCTCTCGGAATGATCCGTTCGGACAGATCGCGGGCATAGGCTTGCAGAGCTTCCACCGCCCCTGTCTCAAGCACTTCTACATAGTTGTCATAGACGGAAGTGGCTTCCGCGAAGATCTCTTCCCGGCTCATTGCCGTGAGCAATTTGGCCTCGGTGATCTTCCTCGCCCACTCCTCACGAAGTCTTGTGCGGTTCTGGCGCAGGTGTGCCACCAGCTCGCGAAGCAACACCGCAGTCGATCCGCTAGGAGATTGAGACGTATGCGGGATCCTAGGAATATCAGTCCTACTGGTGGTCTTAACATGAGACATACAGGACCTCCCTGGAGATAGATCTTTTGGGGACGGTAGAGGTTGATTATTAAGAAGCCCGTGGGATTCTGGAAGAAAGTCCTCTTTAGGTGGGCTTAACGAGCATCACATCCAATAAGGTTGAGCACAGGAAACTTGAGACGGGACAGTAAACAGTATTTTAGAGACTAAAGAAACTTAATATGAGGAGGCCAGGCAGCCTATCCTCTTTTAAGGCAGAATCCCGAGCGGCTCACCAAATAAATCATAGGCTTACTCTTTAGTTTCGGATGTAGTGCTTGAGGTGCCTGGGCCTGGCTAACATTTCCTGCGCAAACTACCCAGCGCAAGACGAAAACCAGGTCGATGCGCGTTTTTAGAGTGAGGGACTCACATGATTATGCAAGTGGATGGAGGCATGATCGGTGGAAGAAGGACGAGCATAACGGAATCGAGAACCGGCCATGCAAAAATGAGGGAACGCTCCCAGCAGATAAAAGGGGGCGTTATTTCTTTTTGCCTGGGCGCTTGTTCTTCAGCGTCTCGAGTTCAGTTTTGAGCTTCTCGACGAGCGCGCTCTGCTCCCGCAGTTGATCCTTGACGCTCAGCAATTCTTCCTTCAGGCTTTCCACCTCTAGATCTTTCTTGATGACCAAGTCCTTCAGCGCTTGCGCCTCATCTGCTTGATTGGTGCTCGCCCGCGGTGACTCTGTTCTCAAATCACTTTGTTTCGGCGACGGTGTTGCACGGTCGAGAGTTCTATCCGCCCGTGTGGCAGGAATCGAGGAGTTTGCCGTTTGCTGAATTCGAGAACTGCTGAGCCGCTTATAGTCGATCTCGAAGGTTGTGAAGTGCGGCTCGCCGAAGAACGTTGCGCGCTCAGAAGGGAGCACTACTAAGGCATGGGCGGGGACAAAACTGACGGTAAATTGATTCAGGCCGGTTGGATCAGGAAGTTGACGGTTTGGCATGTACACAGTCGCGGATCCCGTTGACCGAGCACGGTATTGAGTGAGGGTGAGATAAAGCTGATCCTGTTTGATAAACAGCCACGCGCCGGTGATAACGCTACCCAGCGGCAGCCCTTGCGCCACGTGAAACTTCACTCGCTCGTCGGGACTTGCTCGTGCGAAGGCATCCGTGATCAATGGCGAGAGAAAGCGGATTTCCTCCTCAGAAAACACCGGCACGGGTTGGGGCACCGTTCCCAGGAGGGCCTGAACCGCGCCCTGCTTTTCCTGAACTAAGAGGCCACCCAAGACAGTCGCAATAATAGAAGAATCCACGGAGACGGGGTGAGAGGCTTGATACGAGCCGTTATCGACTCGTTCCAGACTTACTGCTCCGTGCGAGCTTTCATGGATCTTGACCTCAGCTTGGCGGGAAGCACAGCCCAGAAGAAGGATAAGCACCGTCGCCGCTAGCGAGAGACCGACTCTTTTTGCCACTTCGGACTTCGAGCGCCCCCGGTATGCATGGCTAGGTTTTTTTCTCTGCCCTGCCGGCATTCTACCATGGGCTGACACGCTTAAAAATAACATTTGACAGAGACAATGAGTTTTTGTTAGAAGCCCCCCTATAATTTGCAGATGGGGGTGGGACAATGCCGTCTGCCCCCCGCAGGTTGTTACCCTGGACAAAGACGTCCTTTTGGCTCGAATTGGGCCGTGAGGGCGTTTTTTTTTGCCCTCTCTTGCCCTGCGCAACTTCTAACAAGAGAGGTGCCAGATGAACAGATTCCCAATGAACGGAATCAGAAGCCTGGGGCTTCTGACCGTCATGCTCACGATGATTGCGACACCCGTCTCCGCCGAAGAGGCTAAGGACGAAGGTAAGTTTACGCTGACGCCCTATGGACGCGTCGAGATGGACGCGATTACCAGCAACAGAAACACCAATCCTCTCGATCCCCCTAATTTCAACGGCTATGCCACGGCAGCCGGGTCAGGCAACAAGTCGTCCAGTACGTTCAGTCCCCGATGGAGCGTCATCGGCCTGAAGGCAGACCGGTCCAGTTTGGAACGCAAGCTCACTGGCGTCGTAGAAATAGATTTCTTCGGAGCCTTTGGCGCGTCGGCATCTACCATCAACCCGCGTCTGCGGCTGGCGAACATTACGTATGCCGTCCGCGACACGAGCCTCACTGTCGGCCAAGACTGGTTGCCGGTCATGGCCCTTCTGTCGGACACTTTAGACTTCTCCATCCTGGGTTACGGGGGGAATCTCTGGCAACGGCTTCCCCAAGTGACGCTTCGGCAAAAATTCGGCAGCAATCTAGAAGGATTGGTGACGGCGTTCAGAAATGAACGCGGGTTTATCTGTTGCGGACAATTGGGAACGAGGACCAACCAGTCCGGGGAATCAACTCCGTTTGAAGATCCGCGAGCGCTGCCCTATTTGGGAACAAGATTCGCCTACAGCAAGGATGGATGGATGTCGGCCGTCAGCGCCGCCTACCGGTATTACCGATCAGGACCATTCGGTGATAACAGTCACTTGAGCGTCAACTCGTATTTGGTCGGTACTGAATTGGTTGTTCCACTCGGGCCGGTCTCGTTCTCCGGGGAGTTGGCGTACGCGCAAGGACTTGGTGATGAGTTTTTCCGATTTGGTCAGGAGAGAAACACAGCGAGCGGTAAGCCGATTCGCACAGTTGTCGGTTGGGGCCAGCTCAGCTATAGCCCCGTGAAGGCCTACACCTTCCTGGCCGGGTATGGCTTTGATAATCCAGTCAACAGCGATGTGGGCAAGGGCGCTGGAGTGGATGCACAGTATCTTATCAACCAGCGCACGCACCTCACGGCGATCCACCCCATTTGGGGAGGCTTCAGTGTCGGCTTAGAATGGACTCATCTGTGGACGGAATGGTCCACCGGGCCCGCAGGAGGAGTCTCGCGGCACTTCCAGGGCGATAATTACATGGTATCGGCCTGGTACAGTTTTTGAAAATACGAAAACAAGTCATCGTCCTTAAGGAGGCAAACGCATGAAACCTGAAAATATCAATGAGGTAGGTAAAAACGATACAGGTAAGAGGCAAGAAGGATTTAGCCGGCGAGAAGTAATAGAAAAGGGCGTCAAAGTCGGGGCCGGGCTTGGCGTCGCGGCCTTGTTGGGAAACCTCGGGAACTGGGCCCTCGCCCATGCCGCTGATAAGGAACCCATTAAGATCGGCGTCCTGCACTCGCTGAGCGGCACCATGGCGATTAGCGAAGTGTCGCTTCGGGATGTGGTGTTGATGGCGGTGGAGGAGATCAATGCCAAGGGGGGCGTGTTGGGACGGAAGATTGAACCGGTGGTGGTGGACCCGGCTTCGAATTGGGATCTGTTTGCGGAAAAGGCCAAGCAGTTATTGTTGGAGGACAAAGTGGCCGTTGTCTTCGGCTGCTGGACGTCCGTCAGCCGTAAGTCGGTCTTGCCGGTCTTTGAGAAAAACAACGGGCTGCTGTTCTACCCCGTGCAGTATGAGGGGGAGGAATGCTCGCACAACGTGTTCTACACTGGCGCGGCACCCAACCAGCAGGCAGTGCCGGCGGTGGAGTATCTGATGAGCAAGGAGGGTGGAGGGCACAAAAAGTTCTATCTGTTGGGTACCGACTATGTCTATCCAAGGACCACCAATAAGATTTTGCGGGCGATGCTGTTAGCCAAGAAGGTGCCGCCGGCCAATATCATGGAAGAATACACACCCTTCCATCACCAGGACTATCAGACGATTGTCGGGAAGATCAAAAAATTCGCGGCAGGGGGTGGGACCTGCGTAATTAGTACAATCAATGGGGACAGCAATGTGCCGTTCTACAAAGAATTCGCCAACCAGGGGCTGCGCTCAGAGGACGCGCCGATTATGGCATTCAGCGTCGCGGAAGATGAGCTGCGCGGGATGGACACGACGGCGCTCGTCGGCCACCTGGCTGCGTGGAACTATTATCAAAGTGTGGATGCCCCCCAGAACAAGCAATTCGTGGCGAACTTCAAGGCGTACTGTAAAAAGCACAATCTGCCGGACGGGGACAAGCGGGTCACCGACGATCCGATGGAGGCCGCGTACTTTGGCGTCTACATTTGGAAGCAGGCGGTCGAAAAGGCTGGCAAGACCGATGTGGATGCCGTCCGCAAGGCGGTCTACGGGCAGGAGTTCTTAGCGCCCGGAGGGAAGATCAAGATGGACGAAGCGAACCAGCATACCTATAAACCGGTCTTGATTGGCGAAATCCTGAAGGATGGCCAATTCAAAATCGTGAACCGGTCGAAAGGACTCGTCAAGGCCGAGCCGTGGAGCGAGTACACCAATCCGGATAAGGGCTGCGATTGGATCAACCATCAGGGGACGTATCAGAAGAAAGCATGAGGAAGTCGGGCAGCTAGCATTTGTCTAAGCGCTGCGCCGGACTTCGTCGAGTAGGAGCGTTCCTCATCGACGGGGAATGCCTCCTGCCCGGCGGTGCTCGGGCAGCCGCCTGTCTGTTTGCTTGGACGTTTCGAACTGCTGTAAGGAAGTGACGCGCAGTATGTCTAGGATGATTCGCCTGATCCTGATCGCAGCGATGTCCCTTTTGCCGATCGGGCAAGCTGCGGGTGAGGAGCAGGCTCCTGCCACACCGTTGTCCGCGGAGCTTCAGCGCGCGGTCATCGATCTGACGAGCGACGATCCGTCGGTGCAGGAAGCGGCGGTGGCCAGGCTCGTGGAGCGGGGCGACCGCAAGCTCCTGGCTCAACTTGAAGAATTGCGGCTGACGGCTGACCGCAATCTGCGTCTTGCGCTCAAGACAGTGATGGATCTCCTACGCAACAAACTCAATCTGGAGAACCCCGATCCGAACATCCGCCGGTCCGCGGCGATCGATTTCGGCCCTCTCGGCAAGCCGCTGGCCGTGCCGTGGCTCGAAGCTGCGTTCGCCAGGGAGACGAACCGATGGGTCCGCTATAGCCTGGAGGAGTCGATCAACCTGATCAAGCTCTCGAATCCGGATCCAGAGGTCAGGCTGGCGGCGGCGGTTCGGCTCGGCGACCTGCACAGTCAGAATGCGCTTCCCGCATTGAAGGAACTCGCGCAAGCTGACGGCGATCTGCAGGTGCAGCGCGTAGCGCAGGCCGCTAGCCACGCGAGTGAACAGATCGAGACTTGGGCCACGTGGACTGGCGCCATCGATACCGTCTTTCGCGGCCTGAGCCTGAGTTCCGTCTTGCTCCTCATGGCCCTGGGGCTCGCGATTATTTTTGGCCTCATGGGGGTCATCAATATGGCCCACGGTGAGCTGATGATGCTGGGAGCCTATACGACATTCCTCATGCAAGAGGCTTTTAAGACCTATCTTCCGGTCAATGTCTTCGACTATTATTTCCTCCTGGCCATGCCGGCTTCCTTTGTGGTTTCGGGACTGTTTGGCTTCGTGCTGGAGGCCACGGTTATCCGATTCCTCTACGGCCGCCCGCTGGAAACCTTGTTGGCCACATGGGGCGTCAGCCTTATTCTGATTCAATCAGCGCGTGTGTACTTCGGTGATCTGACGTCGGTGGCCGCGCCAACGTGGTTAAGCGGCGGGGTACAGGTCATGGTCGGGGTACAATTACCCTATAACCGGCTGTTCATTATTGCATTAGCGACGGTTTGCGTGATGGGAATCTATCTTTTGCTGTTTCGATCGGTTATGGGCCTCAAGGTGCGCGCCGTTATGCAGAATCGTGACATGGCGGGGTGCCTTGGGATTCCGACCCGAAAAGTGGATGCCTATACGTTTGCCTTCGGATCCGGACTGGCCGGGTTGGCTGGCTGTGCGCTGACACTGATTGGCAATGTGGAGCCGGGCTTGGGGCAGAACTATATCGTAGATTCCTTCATGGTGGTAGTGACCGGAGGCGTCGGCAAGCTCGGGGGGTCAATTCTGGCGGCGTTGGGGATTGGCGGCCTCAATAAGTTGCTTGAGCCGAGCTTTGGCGCGGTGTATGGGAAGGTGTTGATCCTTATCCTGGTCATTGTGTTCCTGCAGTGGCGACCCTCCGGCTTGTTTACGATTAAGGGCCGCCATGCCGAATCATGAGCAGCACGGACTGAGGACTGACAAGGTTATGGACGCGGCGAAGAGCCGGCTGGAGGAGGCTCTGAATGTCACGAAGCAGGCCTCGAACGTCCGTGGCCTTTGGTTTTGGACGATCGGCGTTGTGCTGCTCGTAGTCCTCCCGCTGCTCAATGCGCTTCCTTTTCCGGAATCCTGGTGGCATGTCTCAGATTTTATGTTGAACCGGTTTGGCAAGTTCCTCGCGTACGCCATTTTAGCGCTTGGCATTGACCTGATCTGGGGATATGCGGGTATCTTGAGCCTCGGGCACGGCGTATTCTTCGGGCTGGGCGCCTATGCCCTCGGGATGTATTTGATGCTGTCGATCGGGACGGAGAGCGTCTATGGCAACACATTACCCGATTTCATGGTGTGGAACCAGGTGAAGCAGCTGCCATTTTTTTGGATGCCGTTCTACAGTTTTGGATTTGCGGCCGTGGCGGCAATCTTGCTGCCGATTCTGTTTGCGACTATCTTCGGGTTCCTCGCCTTCCGCAGCCGCATTCGGGGAGTCTACTTTGCCGTTATTACCCAGGCGCTCGCGCTCTCGGCGTGGCTCGTCTTTAATCGGAACGAAACAAATCTGGGGGGCACGAATGGGCTGACGGATTTCAAGAAGGTCCTGGGATTTCGCTTGAGCGATCCGGGCACGCAGCGGGCGCTCTATATACTAACGGTGCTGTGTCTTGGAGGCGCCTACCTGCTGTGTCGGTGGATCGTCAATTCGAGGAGCGGGAAGGTGCTTGTAGCGATCCGAGACGGCGAGCAGCGCGTCCTGTTTTCCGGCTATTCGCCGGCGAACTTCAAACTATTCGTCTTCGTGGTCTCGGCCGCGCTGGCGGGGCTCGCGGGAGCGCTCTATGTACCGCAGGTCGGCATCATCACGCCGGCTCAAATCGGTGTCCTCCCTTCGTTGGAAATGGTCATTTGGGTCGCGGTGGGAGGTCGGGGAACGCTGATTGGCGCCGTGCTCGGCGCGATCGGTGTGAACTGGGCGCGAAGCATCCTCACCAATAGCTTTCCTGATCTCTGGCCGTTTTTCCTTGGCGGACTGTTTCTGGCGGTCGTCCTGCTGTTCCCGGAAGGGTGTGTGGGTATCTATCGCAGGATCAGCAGCGCCTGGGGCGCCTTCAGTGACAAACTGCGCAAGAAACCGCTTGTGCCCGCGCCAGGCTCGCAAAAGGCGCCGTAGAAGGCCATCGTCGTGACGACAGCGTCCGAAAAGGGCTCAATCGTCTATCTCGAAGATGTCACCGTCGACTTCGACGGATTCAAAGCGCTGCGCCATCTGAATTTCTTCGTCGATTACCACGAACTGCGTGTCGTGATCGGGCCAAACGGCGCCGGCAAGACGACGTTGCTGGACGTGATATCCGGGAAAGTCACGCCCGTCTCCGGACGGGTGGTGTTTGGCAAAGATACAGATCTCCTCGGCCTTCGGGAGTACGAGATCGCGACCTTGGGGATTGGGCGGAAATTCCAAACCCCCTCGATCTATACGAACCTGACGGTATGGGAGAACCTCGACCTCTCGTTGCGTCGAAAGAGCAAAGGGGTTTTTGCCACATTGGTCTCGAAGCTCGACAGCTCCGAGATCGAGAAGATTTGTTCGATGCTGGAGCTCATCAGTCTGACCGAGCGCGCCGGCATTCGGGCCGGGGCGCTCTCCCACGGTGAGAAGCAGTGGTTGGAGATCGGCATGGTCCTCCTCCAGGACCCGACGCTCCTTCTCATTGATGAACCCGTGGCCGGTATGACAGACCAGGAGACCAAACAAACGGGATTGCTTTTGCAATCCCTGGCTGGTCGGTATTCGATCATTGTGATCGAGCATGATATGGAGTTTGTGCGTCAGATTGCTCGCACGGTCACGGTGCTGCACGAAGGAACGGTACTGTGCGAAGGGCCGGTCGAAAAAATCCAATCTGATCCGCGTGTGATCGAAGTCTATCTCGGCCGGCAAAAGGACAAGAATGCTGCAGTGCCATAACCTGAACGTCTTCTACGGCGAAAGCCATATCCTGCGGAATATCTCGTTGGCGGTGGAACCAGGCCAAGTGGTGTGCCTCATGGGACGAAACGGCGTCGGCAAGACGACCCTGCTCAAGACGGTGATCGGGCTCTTGCGGTCGAAGACCGGGCAGATTCACTTTGATGGATGCGCTATCGCGCAGGAGTCCCCCGATCGACGGGTCCGGCGGGGGCTCGCATATGTGCCACAGGGGCGCGAGATCTTTCCCCACTTGACTGTCCGGGAGAACCTGCGACTAGGCCTGATCGGGATTCAGACGACCGAAGATCACGGGTCGGAGGACGTTGCGTTTGAGCACGTGTTTACCTTGTTTCCCAAACTTCCCGGTCTTCTGGAGCGACAAGGCGGCGTGTTGAGCGGGGGCGAACAACAGCAATTGGCCATTGCGCGGGCGCTCTTGTCGAAACCGAAACTGTTGCTCCTGGATGAACCGACCGAGGGCATTCAGCCCTCCATCGTGGATCAGATCGAAGAGGTGATCGCGGGGTTTAAAGCGGACCGCCGGTTTGCGATCCTTCTGGTGGAACAATACATGGAATTTGCCGCTCGGTTGGCTGACACGTATGTGATAATGGCAAAAGGAGCCATTGTGGCCTCCGGCCGCGCATCCGAGCTCAACGAGGAGCAGGTGAAACAGCATCTCATCGTGTGACCTATGCATCTGACGCCCCGAGAGCAAGAGAAATTGTTGATCTACGTGGCGGCGCAATTAGCGGGCGACCGAAAATCGCGCGGCTTGAAATTGAATTAT
>DASXSU010000104.1:0-3885 GCA_036505795.1 Nitrospirales bacterium | reverse complement strand
CTGGTCTACCCAATGGCCGATCAATCCGATCGTGCGCGAGAGGATAAAGAAGCCGTTTAAACTGTCCACCGGGAAACCGATGTCCACGAGGACGGCCGCCATCGTCCCGTCCACGTTGAGAATGAGATTCTCCTTCTTTGCCGACGTCACCTTCTCCACCGACAAGGCAAAATCAAGATGAGGCGTCGGAGTGCCGAGACCCTTCACATGGGACACGAGCTCCTTGACACGCGTATCCGGGTTGCGCAGACTTTTGACACGATGGCCGATGCCCGGCACCGGGCCCACATTCTTTTTCATGTGGCTGAGAAATTCGTCGACCGACATCTTGTTGTCCACCGCATACTTGAACCAGCGTCCGGCATCCGTGACCGCTCCCCCGAATCGCGGGCCGATCATGATCAGCCCTGCCGCTACCGACTGCGACATACCGATCCCGGCGCAGGCTGCAATGATTGTTCCCAATGCCCCGCTGACGCACGGCCCATGATCGGCCGACAACATCATGATCCGCTTGATGATCTCGGCTTCTTGCTTGGAGATCAGCCGCTTATCCCACAGCAATCCCATCACATGAGGAATCTCGTAGCCTTTGTTGATGAGTTCCGAGGCGGGGTATCCCTGGTAGAGCGGTTCGTCTCCGCGATCATCACTAATGGTCGTCTTGATGAGCGGAGCCACCACCACTTCGCCCGACTTCATCCCTTCTTCCACGGTCTTGGGCAGCTTCGGAAGGTCTTCCGGGCGCAGATCCGGGATCGGGCGCACCTGCGCGCTCTTGACGAGTTCCTCGTACACGGCCTTGATGGCCGGCCCGAGCGCCCCAAAGGTTTCTGGAACGATGGCACCCGCTTTTCTGAAGGCCTCCGCCTTGGACCGCGCGGATCCTTCGCCGTGCAGCCCTTCTTTCGCTCCCGCGTGGCCGAACTTCATCCCCTTCGGGAGGCTCTCCTGGCAGAAACCCGACACCACGGCTAAGAGTTGGATCCGCCGGCGCTTTGCGCCGAACCACTCGGCGGCTCGCTCCTCAAGATCGCCGCCCATCTCTCCGACGATCACGACGGCTTTCGTCTGCGGGTCCTGCTCGAATCGTTCGAGATAGCTGACGTAGTCCGTGCCCGGATAGGCGTCGCCGCCAATGCCGATGGCCGTCGTAATGCCGTCCGCAAATTGGGAGCAGATCCAGATAATTTCGTTGGAGAGGCCGCCCGACTTCGTGATGACGCCGAAGGAACCCTCGCGATACAACTTGCACGAAACGAGATTATCGAAGGCGCCGCCGATGACCCCTAAGCGGCATGAGCCCGCTGAAATGATGCCGATGGAGGAGGGCCCATTAAAAGTTTTACCCAATTTGACGGCATGACGCGCCAACAGTTTCGCGTCCCGCTCAGGCACTCCCTCGGTAATCATGGACACCAGCTGTATTTTCGGATCATTGAGCGCTTCCATCCCGGCCGCGGAGGCGCGGTCAGCGCCGATATAGACTAAACTGGTGTTGATCTGGGGATGGGCCGCGGTGGCCTCCGCCACGCTTTTATAGACCGGGACCGTGATGAGCCCGCTCCCAAACGGAACTTCGTTCGTCTTACCGGCATCCGGGGGATAGACGAACGCCTCCACATTCAAAGGGCGCTTGACCATGTAACAGTATTCCGACATGCGGCGAGCGGCGTTCAAGCCGGCCGCGCCCCCTTGAATGACAACCCGCGTGTCCTTGTTCGCCAATATACTCATTGGGATATCCCCTTCGCTGGCTGCCCGTTGTTAGTGAGCTTGAAGCGCCTTGTCGACGATGTCGGTAAGCGGAGTGTGGCGGTCAAATACGTGGATGTCGAAGCCCTCGTCCCGGAGCGCCCGCATGGCATCCAGTCCCTCTTTTTCCCGTGGGCCGCCGCGCCGGACCCAGATCTTCACGCCGTTTAGCTTCCCTTCGCTTTTTGCCTTGCGAAAGCCGGCGATAATGCCGCCGAATGTCTTCTTCACATCCGTGAAATTTGCGATCGCGCCCCCGACGATGATGTTTTTGATCTTGGGCAGGGAGCAGATCTTTTCGGTCAGCACCTCAACGGCCCAGTCCGGGGGATCGCCTGAATATTCTGCGTAGTTGGCGAGTTGCCCACCGCGGGCTACTACGGCATCGGAATAATAGACGCTGGCGCCGCCGCCGGCCGGCAGCATCGCCGTGTCGCCTCCCGGAATCTCAATGAATTTTACCGACCCTTTGATCTTGGAATCTACGGCCATGACTTCCAGTTCATTCTTGGTATAAGCGCGGCCGAATTCCGCGGCATACGCAAAGTTCCAATCCGGATGCCGGAACTTGGCGTCGCCGTCCAGGAGCGTCACCGCGTCGAGCGCGACCAGTTCCCCATCGCTTTGGCGAGTAACGACCGGATTGACTTCAAGATACTGCGCGTCTTCGCTGTCGAAACACGCGAACAGCTTTCCGGCGAACCCGGCGATTTTTTCGGCCGTGGGCCCTGAAAAGCCGGCCTCCTTCGCCAGTTTATTTAACGCCTCAGAAGACGGGGCGCTGCCCACCTCAACCGGCAGCTTTTTGACCCGGTCCCAATTCGATTCCACCTCAATACCTCCGCAATTCGCGATGAGGATCTCGGCGCCGTCTCGGGTCGATTTCACCGCCGCATAGTACTCTTCTTTATGGGGAACCATCTCGGACACGATCACCTGAGAGACGACGATGCTGCCCACCTGCCGTCCCAGCATCTCTTTGACCGCTGCCTGCGCACCGGCCAGGTCCAGGTCCACCTTCACCAGCCCAAGCTTAAATCGCGAACCGAGGGCCTCGTGGGCTTTGACCACCAGTTTTGCCTTATGCAGCCAGTCATTGGCCTCGGCCAGTTTCTTGAACTCCTCCAGGGATGAAGCGACCACATAATGAGGAACCGGGATTCCCCACTTTTTCATAAGTCCCATCCCGGGGCCTTCGAGCACTTTGGCCATGTCTCTGCTCCTTAGGTGTTGAAATAGCGAGGGTAAGGTGGCTACTTTAACTGAACCCGGCTGCGAACTGCAACTGAGCAAACGACCTAATCCGAAGCGAAAATGGCCTAGCTATTAGACCCCCGCCTGATCGCCATAAGGCGGTTGTTGAGGCGTCGGCTCGGAGTACCTGAAGACGCGCCTCTTTTTCCTCAGATACGAAGGCTTGCACTGCTTAAGTCATTGATTTTTTTACTTTCGCTGGCAAGTAGGACACACAAACGAGCTTCGCTCGCTCTTCAATTTACGGATTGATCGGCCGCACGCAGGACAGGGCTGCCCCGCTTTGTTATAGATTAAATGGCGCTTTCGAAACTCGCCTTTCGTCCCGTCCGGCGCGATGAAATCCCGTACACTGGAGCCCCCCTCGGCAATCGCCTCACTTAGAACCGCCCGCATTGTGGCATAGAGTCGTTGGACTGCCTGCGTCCGCAATCTGTTCGCGATGCGATCAGGATGAAGCCGGGCGCGGTACAGGATTTCGTTCGCATAGATATTGCCGATGCCGGCAATCACTTGTTGGTGCATCAGCAAAGCCTTGAGGCGTCCTCGCCGCGCTGCAAGCATTTCCTTGAATTCCGGATAGGTGATCTTCAATGGATCGAGTCCAAATCTACGGGCCGCGAAGCGCTCAAGCCCGCTCTGGTCCAGGAGAAAGACTCGGCCAAAGCGACGGGGATTCCAATAGTGCAGGGCCGGTACCGAGCCGGTGAGAGACAGCGTCAAATGAGTGTGCTTGCGGTAGGATGGATGAAGGAATGTAAAAAATAAAAGGCCGGTCATTCCCAGTTCGAAGATCAGAAAGCGGGTTTCGGAAAGCTTGCGCGCATGCACAACCACACTCTTTCCCAGGCGGGAAATCGTCACCAACCGCGCACC
>DASXSU010000103.1:0-47691 GCA_036505795.1 Nitrospirales bacterium | reverse complement strand
GTTCCGCCTACCACGGTATCACACGACTTTGTTTCTGGGGCCGTCGTTCAGCCTGGTTTAGGACGCCAGATTGTCAATCTGGAAGTCGCGGGTTCAAATCCCGTCGGCCCCGCCATTTACCACCGATGGACTGTAACTCGGTAACGTAAGAGGTTACGCGCACACGATGCTCTTTCGTTCAGGTTTGCTTGGGCTGCTCACCTCGCTCAGTCTTGTTTCCAAGGTTGTTCTCTTTGTCCTTCTAATTTTCTCGATCGTGTCCTGGGCGGTGATCCTCTACAAATGGCGATTCTTCCGGGATCAAGAATCAGCGGACCAGCGTTTCTTGCGCGCCTTTGAAAAAATCGAGGACCCGCTCGAGGCGTTCCGCAAGATCGACCGGCATCGTACCAGTGGCGTGGCATCGATCTATGCGGAGGTGGCGAAGTGCTATCAGGTTGTGGGTAACGGGGCGATCAAGGGGCGTCCAATCTCTGCGCCCGTGGAGGACGCCGACGCCACGCCGACTCAGCATTATTTGGAACGTGTTCTGGACCACGCCATCCAGGAACAAATTAGCCGCAATGAGACATACCTGCCGTTTCTGGCGACGACCGGCAACATCACGCCGTTTATCGGGTTATTAGGGACGGTGCTGGGCATTATCGACGCTTTTCGTGAAATCGGCGTTCAGGGCACCGCGAGCATTTCGGCCGTAGCCCCCGGCGTCGCCGAGGCCTTGGTGGCCACCGCGGCGGGATTGTTCGCCGCGATTCCGGCCGTGATCGCCTACAACTACTTTTTAGGTCGGGTCCGTCGTCAGGCCTCCCGCATGGAGCGTTTTGGAATTGAGTGGATGAATGTCTTGGAAAGCCGCCGGCCGGCCGCCATCACGAGGCAGCCATGATCAATACCGAGCGCCCCCGATTCATGGCGGAGATCAACGTCGTCCCGTTGGTGGACGTGGTTCTTGTGCTGCTGGTGATCTTTATGGTGACCGCACCCATGCTGTATCGCGGGTTGGACATCAATTTGCCTCAGACGTCGACGAATACGATCAAGCCTGAGCAACGGGTGGTGTTAACGGTCGAACGGGACCGCAGAATCTATCTCGACAAGGAGCTGGTGCCGCTGATCGAGCTTCAGCCTCGGCTGCATAGCCTTCGATCGGGCAATCCTCAGGTTTCCGTGTTTCTTCGAGCGGACCGTGATGTTCCCTACGGAACCGTCGTGCAGGTCATGGATTCGATCAAGAAGGCGGGGATCGAGAAACTCGGTATGGTGACCGACCCACTTCATGAAGAGCAAGTGCGCTGAGAGTAGAGTACAATGGTATTCGTAGGGATCGGTGGCAACCGTTGAATTTTGTGAGCAACGCGCACGCAACAGGAGCGAGCGTGGTTTAGAGGAGGCGCATGGACACGAGTGAGCCCATGATCATCGGGATCTCTCAGGACATGCGTCGTACGGCCGTCGTCTCGGTCGCCGGCCATCTGTTGCTCTTGCTTCTGCTGACTGCCGTTCCCTTCATGAAGATACCGCCACGCTCCATCGAATCGTATCAGGTCGTGCTGATCTCCCCGTCGCCTCCTGTCCGGCACATTGCGCGTCCACCGGTCGTGCAACCTGCGCCGACGGTAACGCCTCCTGTGGCAAAACACCAGGCTCCCGCACCGGTAGAACGCACCATACCCGCTCCCCCAAAGGAGCGGATGCCCGCGCGGGTCACTGCGCCCGAGACCCCGAAGGCGCAGCCCGTGGTTCCGAAGCCTGAACGCTTGTCCGATCTACTGCACCAAAATATGCGGGAGATCGCGCTCCCTAAAGAAGTGAAAGAAGTCAAGCCGGCCCCTTCCCAGACGCCGACGGAACCGCGGGTCGCAAGACCGATGAAGACCGAGACCCCGCGCCCGCTTAGCCCCTTAGAAGACTTCCATCGACCGGACCTGCCGATGGACTCACCTGCCCCGCAGCCATCCTCAGTCCCGGTTCCCCGTCATGAGGCTCAGGGGAAACCGGCCGTAGACAAGAATCTCGTGGACGCGCTGCAGAAATTCGAAGATACGATCAACAAGCCGTCGACTCAGGCGCCGCCTACGCCGGCGAGCGCCGTCACCCCATTGAAACCTTCTCAGACCGCGGAGGAGATCAAAGCCCAGCTCAAGCAGCTGCCGGTCCGTACCCCGCTTACAGGGGTTTTGCCGTCTCCCCGAGAGACCGAGCGCCCGCAACCCCAAGTCGCTGCGCCTTCACTTCGAGACGAAGTGACCCGCATGATCGCGAAGGCTCCGGTACCTTCTCAGGAGAGTCCCCTCCCCAAAGAACATCCGATCACGCCTCCCCAGACGCGCGAAGTCGCGTCTCTTGCCGCGCCTAGCGGGACGCGGGCGGTGACGCTTGAGCGGTGTCCGCCCAAGGCGAAGCAGTACTGTCCGCTGCTGGAAGCAGCGATTAATCGGCTCTGGAACGCCGATTATAATGCGTCGATTCGCCGCGTGTTGGAATCCGCGGGAGATTCGGCCACGCTGGTGTTGATCGAAATCCGTCCGAATGGTCTTATCCAGAACATCACCGTCCAAGAGTCTTCCGGCAACAGGGGGTATGATTTGGCAATCCAGAGTCTCCTGCGGGATCAACGACAATTTCCCCCTCTCCCGGAAGAATTAAAGAGCGAGAACTTTAAGGCCATCACCAGTTTCAAATACACACGGAAAACATGAGGCAAAAACATGTCAGAGGGGCGGGCTCCACAGGGATGGCCCGTAGAGCGATGGGGCGACCGAGCTGGCTCGGGTTGGCGCTCGCTTGCTCGGTTTTGATCGGGGGTGCCCTGCTCTGGCCTTCCCACGCGGTGGAAGTGTTCATTGATGCCACCCGTGGAGAAATCAAAAAGATTCCCATCGCGGTTTTCACATTTAAGGAAAGCCTGCGCGGGGATAGCCAGAACGTGACCGACGTTCTGAAAGCCGATCTGCGGCGCTCATTGCTTTTTGAGGTGGGAGAATTAAAAGCCCTCGGGATCAAGCCTGAAGTGAATTCGCGCCCGGCCCAGGACGCTATTCGTAGAGCTGGTGATGCCGGGCTACTTGTGCAGATTTGGGGAACTCTTTCCCCGAAGGGAACGGATGCTGTGCTCGAAGGAACCCTGTACGACTTTCTCCGTGGTGATGACGTGGGCGGCAAACGGTACGTGGGCCCTCCCAAAATGGCACGCACGATGATGCACAGGCTCGCGGACGAGGTGGTGTTTCAGTATACAGGGGAGCAGGGCATCGCGCGCAGTTGGATTGCCTTTGTATCCGAAGTGGACTCAGGCAAGGAGCTGTTTTTGATGGATTATGACGGGCACTACCCTCGGCGGCTCACCTATGATCTTTCCTTAAACCTGGCGCCCACATGGTCGCCCGATAAGAGGCGACTGGCGTTTGTCTCGTACCGGAGCGGCGATGATCCTCAGATTGAGGAACTGGATCTTGCCACCGGACGACGGCGGACTCTCGCCGCATTTCCGGGGATGAACATCACTCCGGAATGGTCGCCAAGCGGCAATGAGCTGGCATTCGCCAGCACGACCACCGGCAATTCGGAAATCTATAAGGTGGATAAGTCCGCACGGAAGTTTGAGCGCCTCACCGACAATCGAGCCGCGGATCTCGCGCCGACCTGGTCCCCCACGGGACGGGAAATCGCCTTTACCTCGGATCGCGGCGGAAGCCCGCAGATCTATCTCATGAGTTCCGACGGCTCAAATGTCCGCCGATTGACCTTCGAAGGAAGCTATAATACGGCAGCGGCATGGTCTCCCAAAGGAAACTGGATCGCGTATGTCTGTCGCGATGATCGCCGGCTCTTGAAGATCTGCCTCGTCAGTCCTGACGGACAGCAAACGCGCCGATTGACTTCGGGAAGCAGTAATGATGAGTCCCCGTCGTGGGCGGCGGACGGGCGCCACATCGCATTCAGTTCAACCCGAGATGGTCGCCGAGATATCTATATGATGACCTTGGAAGGGACCGACCAGGAACGTTTGACCTTGAATGGATCGTACAATGACGATCCTGCTTGGTCGGCTCCTTAAATGAAACCTAGTACAATGCACCGAAGGAGGAGATCAGACGTATGCTAAGGCAAACCAGGATATCCATACAGTGGGTGCTTGTCGCCGGCTTAATAGGAATCCTCGGGTTTGGAGGGTGTTCCAAGAAAAACGTTTCAGCGACGTCGACGGGGCTGGAGAGCCAGGAATCTTCAGCCAAGTCGAGGGGCGGCAAGGGCCAGACATCAGACGACGGCAGGGGTCAGCGCGGTAAAGGCGACATGGGACTCTCTGGAAAGTCTGGTTCTGACTTTGAGCCGGCTCCGGGAGAATCGCGATCGGGCATAGAGGGAACGAATGGTTCGCAGCCGGGGCGTAGCGGGCGCCGCTCTGAAATTCCTGGGGTCGCAACCGAAAGACCTGGAGACAGAGCCGACATGCCCGGCGGAGGAGGTGACAAATCCGGCGGCAGAACCGACTTCTCTTTGACACCGGACCAGATGGCTAAGAGCGACACGGGCGTAAAGGGCGGCATCGGGGGTAGGCCGGAGGGCGGCGAGCCCGGTAGCCCCGGCCGATCCACTGAATCGCTCGGCCCGATTGGAAGCGGGCCATTGCAGGGCTTCAGTAAGGGTCCCGGCGCAGAGAGTTTAGGCGAGACCTCGCCGATGATGATTACAAAAGCAGAGCCGGAGGATCTTCAACGGCGCAGGGAGCGCGACGAGAAGCGCAAAGAGCTCGCCGATATTTATTTCGCGTTCGACAAATGGGCGCTTTCCAGCGAAGGCAAGAAAAATTTGGCGGACAGCGCGGAGTTTCTCAAACAAAATCCGGACGCGAAGCTGATTATCGAAGGCTATTGCGATGACCGGGGCAGCCGCGAGTATAACCTGGTCTTAGGAGAAAAGCGCGCGAAGGAAACCCGAAGGTTTTTAGCTGACCTGGGAATCCGAAATCCGGTCAGCGTGACGAGTTACGGCAAGGAACGGCAAGTCTGTGTGGAACGGGACGAGGCGTGCTATTGGCGGAACCGACGCGCCCATCTCGTCCTTGAGGCGGGGAAATAGCATGAAACCGAGCGCTCGTTGCATTGCGCCTAAGCTGTATCTGATCGCGGTCCTTTTGATCCTCCTTGGAGGCTGCGCAACGGGTCAGGACCTAAGAGAGACGTCCAGAAAGATGGAGGATCAAACCGAAACCGTGCGGACGTCCTTGGAAAGCAAGATTGAGCAGTTGAAGAAAACCCAGCGGGAAGCGGAGAAGACACTCGCCAAGTTGGAACAGTTGATCGAGGACAACAAGCGTGAACAGTCCCAGACCAGAGAGCTGGCCGCCAAGCTGAACAGCGATCTGCGCGGCTTTCGTGAGATGGATCTGACGAAGCTCGAAGGCCGCCTTGAGCGGGCCAAGAGGGATACTGAGAGCCTGCAGGGAAAAGTGGAAGATCAAGTGAGCGGCTTGCAGCAGAACGCTCAACAGTGGCTGGCGACCTTGGACCAGAAGCAGACGGCGAAACTTGATCAGCAGGTCACGCGCGTGGATCAGCAGCTTGCCAAAGTTGATCAGCAGCTCGGTAAAGTTGAGGGACGCCTCGAGACGATCGATAAGCGGGAAGCGGCGGCGACGAGCCGGATTCAAGACATGCTGAAGACCCTCGGGGCCAAGATCGATGATCGTCTGGACTCGCAAGATCGCCGGATCGAAGGGCGCATCAAGAAGGTCGAGGACGATGGGAGAACGACGACGAACACCCTGGCCGTACGCCTGACCGAGCTGGATAAGAGCCTTGCCCAGATGAGCGACACCGTGAAGACGATCGGCGGCAAGCTGTCCACGCAGCTGGAGCAGCAGGGTGGATCGGTCGCCAGACTCGACGAAGTTACGAAACAGGCTGACGGCCAAATCCGTACGCTGGGACCCCGCGTCGATCAATTGAAGACGTCATTGGCCGACCTGACGAAAGTCCTGCATGCTCTCACCGACCGATCAGCCGAGATCGATCGCCGGATGACGGGCCTTGCGGGACAAATGGAGGAGAAAGTCGGGGTGATGACGGTGCAGGGAGCCGAACAGAGCGCCAAGATGGAGAAGTTGGGGAAAAGATTCGACGTCGAGGGCCAAGCCGTCACCGGACACCTCAATATCGTCACACAAAACGTGAATATGTTGGCGAAGTCCGTGGAAACCCTGCAAGGGAAAGTCGGCGAGATGCAGGGCCGGGTGGGCGAACTGACCTCTCGGAACCCTGGTGAGACAGAAGCCCGGCTTGAGGGCTTGACCAAGAGCCTCAACGCGACGATGACCACGGTCAACGAGACCACGCGCGCCGTCGGGGACTTAAAGCAGGTCTTGGAAGTGTCCGTCGGAAAGCTTGCGTCTCGGGTTGACGAGCATGGAGACGCGCTGAACAAGCTGGCCCAGCAATTGCAGAATCCCCGGACCGTCAGCAGTGTGCAGGGGCCGGTGCCTGACGGGCAACCGAATGCAGGCGCGACGGGGAAACACGCAACGGAACAAACCGTATCTCCGGAAAGCGTCTACGAACATGCCTACCAGGAGTTTCAGCAGAACCAATACGAAAACGCACTGGCCTCGTTTCGAAGTTTTCTGAGTCAGTATCCGGATTCGATACTGGTGCCGAATGCTCATTTCTGGATTGCGGAATGCTATGTTAAAAAACGCGACTATCCGAGAAGTCTGAACGCCTATGAGGAGGTCATTCAAAACCATCCGCGAAGCGGGAAGGCGTCGATTGCCCTCTATCGAAAAGCTCTCGTGCTCTTAGAACTGAACGATAAGCCGGCGGCGAAAACGGTCCTGAAGAAGCTGCTCGCCGATTACCCCAAGTCTGAAGAATCCAAACAGGCTCGGACGAAGCTGGCGAGCTTACAATGAGACCACTACCTCTCTTGCTGGCAGCGTGTCTGCTTTCAGGCTGTGTTCCCACCGCGAACTTTACCGAACTACGAGAAGATGTCCGGGAGGTGCAGGCTGACAACAAGAAACTCAAACAGAGCGAGGCCGAGATACGAAAGCGTCTGGAGAGCGCCGATCGGAACCCGCCGCCGTCCGCGATGCTCAAACGCCTAGATGCCTTAGAAGCGGCTCTCAACGATCTGAGAGCAAAGCAGCAGGTGGTCGATAAAAAACTTTCGGCTCTCATCGCGCAGGTTGAGGACAACGCTCGTCAGGCGGACAGCCTCCCTGAGGAGCCTCCGACAAAGCCGCAGCCCAAGCCGCCGTCCCTCAGCGCGAAGCCGACACCCCCTCCAACAGCTTTTGAGAATCAGTCCGTGCTCACGCCGACGGCCTCGTTCAATCTCGCCTACAACGATTATTTAAAGGGCAACTATGACTTGGCGATCGCCGGCTTCGAAACCTTCCTCCGCCAATTTCCTTCGACAAGTCTGGCGGCGCACGCTCAGTACTGGATTGGGGAATCGTACGGGAATAAGCGGGAATATCGGCCCGCCGTGGAGGCTTATGAGCGCGTCGTCAATAATCACCCCACCAGCGATAAAGTCTCGGCGGCGCTCTACAAGGCCGGCTCCGGCTACCAGGAGATGGGAGATCTTGCGAAAGCCCGGAGCCTGTTCAAACGCGTGATCGAGGAGCATCCCCAGTCTGACGAAGCCATGCGCGCCAAGCAAAAGCTCGCCGAGCTTCGATGATCTCAAAGATTGCGGTCTTGCCTCTCGAGGTCGCGAACCGAATTGCGGCCGGCGAAGTCGTCGAACGCCCCTCCTCCGCAGTCAAAGAACTGATCGAGAACGCTGTTGACGCGGGTGCCGGCCGGATCACCATCGAGGTGGCCGAAGCCGGACGGCGCCACATCCGAGTCACCGATGATGGGGAAGGCATGACCCAGGCGGATGCGTCGCGAGCCTTCCTTCGTCATGCCACAAGCAAGATCCGGACGGACGCAGACCTCTTCACGATTCGCACCCTCGGTTTCCGTGGCGAAGCTCTGCCCAGCATCGCGGCGGTCTCGCGCATGCGGCTTGTGACCAGTCCGCCAGGCGCTACCTGCGGAACCGAGATCCGGTTGGAAGGGGGCTCGATCAAGGACGAGCGCGAAGCCCCCGCGCCTCCGGGTACCATGGTTGAAGTCGCCGACCTGTTCTTTAACACTCCGGCGAGGAAGAAATTCCTCAAAAGCCCCGCGACCGAATTCGGGCATATCTGTCAGGTCGTCCAACGGCTCGCATTAGGTTTCCCCAAAATCCATTTTCGGCTCGCACACAACGGCTCGTCAGTGGTGGAGTTCACGCCCGTGCATACCGCGCGTGAACGGATCCAGCAAGTCTATGGTCTTTCGCTCGTTGATGGCTGTGTCGACGTCGCGGGGGAGGAGGAGGAACTGCGTCTTGAAGGGGTTTCATCACGTCCTCTGGAGAGCAGTTCCTCGCGTGCCCCGCAGGAGATCTTCATCAATCAACGGTGGGTCAAGTGCCCGTCGCTGGCGCACGCGGTCTATGAGGCGTACGGGACCTACCTCGCCAAAGGACAACACCCGCGGTTTGTCCTGCATCTCACGATCGACCCGCGTACCCTTGATATGAATGTCCATCCAGCCAAGCGGGAAGTGCGCTTCGCCAATCAAGAACGGTTGCATGAGTGGCTCCGTCGCCGGCTGCGGACTGTGATAAGCCCTGAGACGACCTATGGGGTCAATTCGCTCGCTCAGCCACTGAGCGACAAAGTAAGCGGTCCCGGCCCCGGTCTGCCGGGGTTGAACCCGCCATTGCCTCCCCCCGCCTCGGGTCAGCCGAGAACAACAATTTTTTCCGAAGAGCGGGTGGCCGAGGCGACGCAACCCTATCTCCCGGCGGTAGATTCCGTCGTGCAACCATTAGGACAGATTGCGGAGCGCTATCTCCTGGCTCAGGTCGGAGGAGAACTACACATCATCGATCAGCACACAGCACATGAACGGGTCTTGTTCGAACGTCTGTCGGTGGAATTCAGACAGGGAACGATCCCTTCGCAACAGCTGTTGCTGCCTCAGCACATAGAGGTTTCAGCCAGCGCGGCAAGCGTCATGCAAGCGCATGCATCTGAGCTCGAATGTCTGGGGTTTGACGTCGACGATTTCGGCGGCGGCACATTTCTCCTGCGCGCGATCCCCGCGCTGTTGACGCAGGCCCCTCGGTCCGATCCTGAATCGCTGCTGCGAGGGGTGTTAGAGGATTGGGAAAGCGAGCTGTCGACAGGGTCGTTAAAGGAACGCTACGATGCGGCACTCGCCTCCATGGCCTGTCATAGCGCGGTCCGCTCAGGGCGGCGAATGGACTTACCCGAAATTCAACGCCTGTTACAGGATTGGCGGGAGGCAGGTCTGCCGACTACCTGTCCGCATGGGCGAAGGATTGCCATGCGACTGACGATTGAGGATCTGGACCGGATCTTTGGCCGGCAGGGGTGGACATGAATATTATGGACGCTCTTCTTCCCCGGGGTTTCTCATCTTCAGATTCCGGAAATGCCGAGCAACGGACGAAGACACTGCCGGTGATCTTTCTTGTCGGCCCGACCGCGATCGGCAAAAGTCGGGTGGCGATGCTGGTTGCCCGTGCGCTCAAAACCGAAATCCTGACCGCTGATTCCACGCAGGTGTATCGGGGAATGGACATCGGGACGGACAAGGCGAGCCTCGGTGATCGAGCCGCCGTTCCCCACCGGCTTATCGATCTTGTCGATCCCGATATACCCTTTGATGCCGGTCAATATCGGCGGGCGGCCATTCTTGAGATTGCTCGGCTGCACGGCGACGGTCGCATTCCCCTCGTGGTCGGTGGGACCGGTCTGTACGTCCGCACCTTGGCGTACGGTCTTTGGAAGGGGCCGGCCGCTGACTGGGAGGCGCGCCGTCAATGGCTCGCGGCCGAGGCGGCACAAGGCGACGGCCACCTCTGGGCTCAGTTAGCCCAGGTGGACCCCTTGCTGGCGGCAAAGGTTCACCCTCGCGATCGCAATAAGATCGTGCGTGGACTGGAGGTTGCGAAGCAAACGGGCACCCCGCTTTCAGAATGGCATCAGCGCCACGGTTTTTTGGAGCGTCCCTTTCCATCGGTCATGATCGGATTGACGATGGATCGCGCGGCCCTATATCGGCGGATTGACGCGCGTGTGCTGCGTGAAATTCAGGATGGTCTGGTGGAGGAGACTCAGCGACTCTTGGACGCGGGCTATGGTGAACACCTAGGGTCCATGAAGGCACTGGGGTATCGGCAGATCACCGGCTATCTAAAAGGGCGGTACGGGTATGATGAGGCGGTGCGAAAGCTGCAGCGGGACACGCGGCACTTTGCCAAGCGACAAATGACGTGGTTTCGCAGTGATCCAAATGTACATTGGTTGTCGCTGGGCGAGCATGAATCAGCCGAAGAGGTGGCAGACCGCGTGCTCGCCTATCTTCAGGCGGAGGGCATCCCGGGCTTGGCAGGTGGCCACAATGGCGCATAGCAGTGCTATGAAGAAGCCTACCATCGGGGTCATCGGCGGCAGCGGGCTCTATGAGATGGAGGAGGGCCTGACTCGCGTCAAAGAGGTCCGGATTTCGACCCCTTTTGGCCCACCTTCGGACGCGGTGATCGTTGGCGACCTGGAAGGCGTGCGGGTCGCATTTCTGGCGCGCCATGGCCGCGGCCACCGGATTTCCCCGTCGGAGATCAATTACCGCGCGAACATTTACGCCCTCAAGAAGATCGGGGTAGAGCGCATTATTTCCGTAAGTGCGGTGGGCAGCCTGAGAGAATCCCACCAGCCCGGCCATGTCGTCATCCCGGATCAGTTCATCGATCAGACCAAGCGGCGTGCCAGCACCTTTTTTGACAAGGGGGTCGTCGCCCATGTCGCCCTGGCCGACCCGATCTGCCACGACGTGGCGGAAAAGCTGGCGGAGGCTGTTCGAAAATGCAGCGGGACGGTCCACGAAGGCGGCACCTATCTGTGCATCGAAGGGCCCCAATTTTCGACTCGTGCCGAGTCTAAATTGTACCGGCAATGGGGCGCCGATATCATCGGCATGACCAATCTCCCTGAGGCTAAACTCGCGCGGGAAGCTGAATTGTGCTATGCCACAATGGCGCTGGTAACCGACTACGATTGCTGGCACCCGAGCCACGACGCCGTCACGGTCGAAGCGGTGATTGCGACCCTCCATCGCAATGTGGCGTTGTCCAGGCAGGTTATCCGCACCGCGGTGCCGACTCTCACCGGGGACCGGCCCTGCGCGTGCGGCAACGCTTTGGCGTGCGCCGTGATTACCTCAGCGATTCCGCCGCAAGCCCGGAAGCGGCTGCAGCTTCTGCTTGGGCGGATGGCGAAGAAAACATGAGAGGATCATCGAGTTAATGAAGCAGAAAGCAAAAAAGCCCAGGGGACAAGGCCGCGTCCCGGCGCGGCCAGGGCGGGCGGGTGCTAAAGGAAAAGCGGCCGTCCCCAGGGGTAAAGGCGCCGTCTTGGCGGCGCCAGGGGGGGAGGGTGCAAATAGGAAAGAGCCTGTCCCGGCAGCCGCGGGGCGGGCGGGTGCAATGTCTCGGCCAGGGCGGGTGGGTGAAAAAGCAAGTGATAGAGCTGGCGAGAAGACTCTCATGGTGGTCGGCTCCGTGGCCTTGGACAGCGTCAAGACGCCGTTCGGCCAGGTGCAGGAGGTGCTTGGCGGTTCCGCGGCATTTTTTGCGACGGCTGCCAGCTATTTCACCCCGGTCAACGTGATCGCCGTCGTAGGAGAAGATTTTCCTGAGGAGCATCTGACTTTTTTGCGCAAGCGGAATATCGATCTGAGCGGTGTGGAGCGCCGACCGGGAAAGACCTTTCGCTGGCAGGGAGAATATTCCTATCAGCTCAACGAGGCCAAGACCCTTGACACGCAATTGAATGTCTTCGAGAGCTTTCGGCCGCAGGTGCCGGAGAGCCATCGGTCGCCCGGCATGCTGTTCCTTGCCAACATCGATCCAGACCTGCAGCGAAGCGTTCTTGAGCAGGTGAAACGCCCCCGGCTCGTCGCTTGCGATACGATGAACTTCTGGATCGACGGAAAGCGCGATGCGTTGATTCGGCTGTTGAAAGACGTCGATGTGCTCCTGATCAATGATGGGGAAGCTCGCGCACTGGGGCAACATCCGAATCTTGTCGCGGTCGCCCGGACGATCCTTGCGGCCGGCCCTAAAACACTGATCATCAAGCGAGGTGAATATGGCGTCGTCATGTTCACCGGTGACAGGGTCTTTGCCGTGCCGGCTTTTCCGCTCGAGGCCGTAAAAGATCCGACCGGCGCAGGCGACTGCTTTGCCGGCGGGTTCATGGGGTATCTTGCGAGCAGCGGCAATGTCAGTGAGCACGCCCTGAGGCGCGCGGTGGTGTATGGAAGCGTCATGGCCTCCTTTGCTGTGGAGGCTTTCAGCCTTGATCGGCTGCGGGTGTTGGACTACACAGACATTGAAGCTCGCTTTAGGGCGTTTAAACAGATGACGATCTTCGAGGAACTTTAAACATGCGCAGTCAACGTCCATGGAGAAGAGAGTTTTCGCTTCGGCTGATGCTCGGATTTTTAACCGTCGTGCTGCTGGCGGGTTGTGCCGGAAGAGACGATGAGCGCAAGCGTTTGAGTGAATCTGAGGGTCGTTACAAGGAAGGCGCCTCTTTTCTGGAAACCGATCAGCAGCGTGCGTTCGTGGCGTTTCAGAAAGCCATTGAGCTTAATCCGGACAATTTTGAGGCCCACTATGCGCTCGGGAGCATTTACTTTAAACGCAAACAATTCACCGAGGCCGAACGGGAATTCCGCGTTGCGACCACGTTAAGTCCAAACGACGGCGAAGCGCTCAATTACCTCGGCCGCACCTTGATGTTACAGGGACGCCGGCGTGAGGCGATTGAAGTCCTTAGAAAGACGACGAAGCTTCCGCTCTATGCCAAGCCGGATGTTGCCTTTACAGATCTTGGCTCGGTTCTTGAGAGCGAAGGAGATCTGGTCGGGGCCGTTGAGGCTTATCGCAGCGCGCTCAGGACCGATCCGCCGAATGTGCCGCGATCTTTCATCTACCTCTGGTTGGGCCAGCTGTACATCAAGCAAGGCAATGTCTCTAACGCGCGAGGCGCGCTCACCGAGGCCAAGACTCTTGATCCTGATGGAAGCGTGGGCGCGGAAGCGACTCGTCTATTGCGGCGACTCAAGTAGCAGATCCGGTTTCATCGTTGGGAGATTCGGGCTTCGACGGAGCTTTCAAAAGGAAGAAAGATGGCCGAATCACTGGGTCAATATCTTAGAGAGGCGCGAGAAAAGAAGGGATGGACGTTAGAACAAGCGGCCTTCAAGACCCGCATTCTTTACCAATACCTGAAAGCAGTGGAGGACGACAATTATGAGCAACTCCCGGCAGAGGTCTTCGCCAAGGGCTTTGTTCGCTCATATGCGCGCCTCCTCGGACTTGATGAGCTTCAAATCCTTCCGAGGTTCGACGAATCGGGCGGCCAGTTCTATGCCAAACGGGACGAACGCGAGCAGCTGACCCAACGGATCCGTGAGGAGGCGCGGCGAAAAAAGACCAACAAACTGATCGTCGCCGGGATGGTGAGCGTTGCACTGGTCGTGCTGCTGCTGGTGACAGGCCACGATCGAAATCGCGCGCGCCCCCGGATGGACCCGCCCCGGGAGCCCCCGCCGCCAGCAAACTCTTCCCAAATCAGTCCTCCCAGCCAGTCGGAGGCGCCGACTCGTCCGGAGCCGGTCGCGCGGTCAGAGAGCCCAGCGCGAGAGGCTGAGCAGCCTGCCACAATTGAAGTGGAGCGGAACTTCTCGCCGCTCCTTCCGCTCGAGGGGATCGTGCCGGATGGCAGTAAGCTCGTGCTAGAGGTCGAGGCCATGGAACGGGCGTGGATTCTGGTGCAGGCCGATCAGGACCCCCCTCAGGAGGTGACGTTGTCGCCCGGTGAACGCGTGCGCTGGAGCGCCGAGGAGAAGCTCAGGCTGACACTGGGGAATGCCGGTGGCGTACGCGTTTCCCTCAACGGGAAGCCTCAGGGGCCTTACGGCGCCAGCGGCAAAGTCGTCAAGGACCTGGTTTTCACGCGCTAACAATCATGGACCATACAAAGCTTTTGGCTCGAGCCCGGGAGGCAATGGCGATGGCTGTCGCGCCGTCGTCAAACTTCCGAGTGGGCGCCGCGCTTCTCTGCGAGGATGGGACCGTCTTTACCGGCTGCAATATTGAAAGCCCCACCTATCTTGGTATTTGTGCAGAGCGCGTGGCCCTGTTCAAGGCGCTGTCCGAAGGACAGCGAAAGTTCGAGACGATTGCGATCGTCTGCGGCACGAACGGCGCGTGTTCACCCTGTGGTTCCTGTCGACAAGTCTTGTGGGAGTTCGGACCGAAACTCACAATTATCTTGGATGACGGAAGCGGTGGAGTCGTCCTCCGTCGCATCACGGACTATTTTCCCGAGCCCTTCGATCGCAATAAGCTTGATCCGACCCGGCGCCCCCCTCTGGTTTAGCAGCAACCTTTCGCTGAAATGTGCGGCACCGTTGGCGGGTGGCAAGATCTCACTCGTTTAGGATGTCTAACGACATCCGGCCTGAGCAGTTGACTATTTATAACATGTCCAGTAGTCTAGACATATGGACATTAACCAAGCTCTTGCCGCCTTCGATGCTCTTTCACAGGAAACGCGGCTGCGGGTGTTCCGTTTGCTGGTCGAATATGGCGAGGCCGGTGCGGCAGCCGGTACGCTGAGTGAATCCTTAGACATTCCTCATAACACCCTGTCGTTTCACCTTTCGCATATGAGCAATGCCGGTCTCGTCATGTCCCGGCGAGAAGGCCGGTCGGTTATATACAGTGCCAATTTCGAATTGTTTTCCGGGCTGATCCGGTACATGGTCAAGGACTGCTGCCGCGTAGAATTTGCCAGCATCCGCGACGATAAAAAACGGAAATGCTCGATCATTGAACTTTCAAACTGTTGCCGACCGAAGGAGGAAATATCATGAAACGCTTTCATATCCATGTCGGGGTTGAAAAACTCGATGAATCCATCAGCTTTTATAGTGCGCTGTTCGGCGTGCAGCCGGTGAAGATGAAACCTGACTATGCCAAATGGTTGCTCGATGATCCCCGCGTGAACTTCGCCATATCCACGCGCGCGAAGAAAAAGGGCGTCGATCACCTTGGTATTCAGGTGGATGAAGATGGCGAACTCACAGAGTTGCGCGAACGCCTAAATCTTACTGACATGGCCGTTATCGATGAAGGCGAAACCGTCTGCTGTTACGCCCGGTCTGAAAAATCGTGGATACAAGATCCCACCGGCATCCCGTGGGAAGCATACCGGGCAATGGAGGATGCCCGGCTCTTCTCGAGCCAGCCTGATCAGGCTGAAAGTGCCTGCTGTACGCCGGAAACGAAGGGAGAGCCTGATTGCTGTAAATTTCATGAAAATACCGCCGGGTGCTGCGGGTGATGAAGTCTGATCCGCTTAAAGTGCTGGTTGTGTGCACGGGTAATTCCAGCCGCTCCGTTATGGCTGAAGCGTTGCTTAATCACCTGGGTCACGGCCGCTATAAGGCATGGAGTGCCGGAAGTTTTCCGTCAGGATATGTTCACCCGAAATCTATCGAGACGTTAAAACGGCATGGCATTGATCCCGGTCAGCCACGCAGCAAGTCCTGGAATGAGTTTGCTCACCAGTCGTTCGATCTGGTTATCACGGTCTGCGATCAGGCCGCTGGCGAAAGCTGTCCACTATTCCCCGGCAATCCAAAGAAGCTGCATTGGAGCACGCCTGACCCGGCCAAAGCGACTGGATCAGAGGCCGAAATAGACGCTGCTTTTGAGAACGCTTTTTCTCTGCTCAAGAACCGTATCGAGGATTTAACCAGATGACACCCTGTTCACCCCGTCGCCTGTCATTTCTTGATCGTTATCTGACGCTGTGGATATTTCTTGCTATGGCGGGAGGGGTGGCCATCGGCTCCGTGTTTAAAGGTGCGCCTGCCTTTCTTAACACCCTGTCGATCCGTACGACGAATATTCCGATTGCGGTTGGCCTTATCTTGATGATGTACCCGCCGTTGGCGCGGGTGAAATATGAAGAGCTGCCGCTGATCCTCAGGGACTGGAAAATCCTGCTGCTGTCCCTTGTGCAGAACTGGCTGATCGGCCCTGTGCTCATGTTCGGCTTGGCCGTCTTGTTCCTGCATGACTATCCCGAATACATGACAGGTGTGATCCTGATCGGCCTCGCCCGGTGCATCGCAATGGTCATCGTCTGGAATCAACTGGCCGAGGGCGATAATCAGTATGCTGCCGGATTAGTGGCTTTCAACAGTATCTTTCAGCTTTTGTTCTTTGCCGTGTATGCGTGGTTATTTCTGAGTGTACTGCCGCCCGTGTTTGGCCTGGGCGGTCACGTCGTGGAGGTCAGTTTCCGCACGATTGCCGAAAGCGTATTTATCTATCTGGGCATTCCTTTTCTGGCGGGGTTTTTATCCCGCGCCATCCTTATCCGTCAAAAGGGCCGTGGATGGTACGAACGAACTTTCCTGCCCAAGATCGGACCGGTCACGCTGATGGCGCTTCTTTTTACCATCGTCGCCATGTTTTCTCTTAAAGGCGGCATGGTGCTGAAATTGCCGCTTGATGTGTTGCGGATTGCGATACCGTTGGGGATCTATTTCGTCATCATGTTCTTCGTAAGTTTCCTGATGGGCAAGGCAATCGGAGCCGACTACGGCACGACGACAGCGGCCTCTTTCACGGCAGCGAGTAATAATTTTGAGCTGGCGATTGCCGTCGCCATTGCTGCCTTTGGTTTGGGTTCATCGGTTGCCTTTGCCACCGTTATCGGTCCACTGGTGGAGGTTCCTGTTCTGATCGCACTGGTAAATGTCGCCTTTTGGTTGCGGGCAAAGCTCTGGCCGGAGGTCAGATGGGCAGCCAGACGTTCTATATCCCAACCGCTATGATCCTGGTCTCGGTCTAATGAAGCCCCACCTTTCTGCTGGCTATGACTGGTATGCAGTGGCGACTTCAGCCCTGTACCCTGCACCCCAACCGAGGGTCATGGACCTCCTGCGCGAAGGTCGCGTTTAGATCGCCGGCCAACGCCACTTCCCGCTCATAGACGGTGAAGAAGTAGGGCTCGTCTGAGGTCAACCCATATTTCGTTTTCAGCATCTTGTGCTGACCTTCGGACTGGATGTGATACTGAACGCGGGTCTTGAGCCGCAATCCGTCCGCTTGCGCCGGCAGACGATACGTAAACGTGTAATTTCGGCTCGCGAGCGGCATCAACCGGTTGTCGTAGAGCTCGACGATCGCCGGTTGCCACAAGATCCATCGACCCATGGTGTCCGTCTGTATCTGCAAAATCTTCCCCTGCTTGTCGTGAACCACGAATTCCACCGTGAAGTACCGATCCGGGTCACCCGTGGGCAGCTTATGGCCCGCGCCGGCATTGATCAATGTCAATGTCACCTCCAGGTTGTCGCCTGGCTTGGGAATCGCCGGCTTGGCTTCGACTTGAAACGCGACCGCACGGCGTACCATGTCCGGATCATGCCCGCCGCGCCAGAGATGGCGCCGTCCTTGTCGAATCGGGCCCCCGTCGGCCATCGGGCGTTCCACTTCCGGCATGTGGCAACTTTGACACACGAGGCCCCGGTCCTTGAGGTAGTAGCCACCCTCTGCTTCGGCATAGGTGCCGCAAGGCCCCACCTTATAGAACTGCCACAGCCCGGCAACGACGTTGTGGCAACGGTAACAGATCTGTGTCGTCCGGAAGTCGGGGTCGAATCCTGTCGGATGAGGCGCCACCGAGTCCTCAAACGGGCCCATAATCTGGCCGTTACGGACATGACACGCCGCGCACGTGACCCCTTCCTTCTGATAGTCGGCATCGAAATGCGGATTGGGTTCCTGTCGCGCTTTCTCGACTCGACCCCGAGGAATCTCTTGAATCAGGGTCGGTTGCTGATTTTCAAGAGGCGCGTGGCAATTTAAACAGATCCATGTGTGTTTGTCCTTGGTCCAGTAGGCGTGGAAAAATGGGTCGGTGTAGGCTTTCGCATGAATGCTGGTTTTCCATTCCTCGTAGATCTCGCGGTGACAGGTGCCGCAGGATTCTGCGTTCAGGCTTTTCAGTCCGGTGGGGACTTGTTGATAGGGAATCGCATGAGCATAATCCGACCGAAGGCCGAAGATCACGGTCGGCTTGACCTCGGTGTAGTACAGGTACACGAGACCAGCCAGGACAACGAGCGCGACGAAGATTTTTCCCAATGTCCGCATCGTGGTTGAGGTGCGTGGTCGCCGAAGCTATGTCACCGCGCCGCCGCAGGAGGAGCCCCCGCCTGCCGTGCATCCATAGCAATGGTTCCCGACGAGAATCTGCCGAGTGTGAAGTTGGGACGGGTTGAAATCCCGGATGTGCCTGGGGGCTTCAAAGCCGAGCGGCAAATCGAGCATCTGATTAAAGTCACAATCATACAGGGTTCCATCCCAGCCCACAGAGAGCGTGTAGCGGCACATGACGCCGGCCGCAGCCCCCGGATTGAACGCGGTCGCCAGCCGTTCCATGTAGCCCTCGTAATTTCCGCTCGCCATCAGAAACTCGAGAAATCTGCTGATCGGCATGTTCGTAATCGTGTAGAGATGGTTAAAGGTGATGCCGTACCGTGTCGCGAGTTCCCGCCTGAATTGGGCTTCAATGGCCTCTTGTTTCGGCGGCAAAAATGCGCCGACGGGGTTGTACACGAGGTTCAAGATCAATCCGCTTCCCTCGACGCCGTACCCGAACGCGTTGAGCCTCTGCAGCGCGCGGATGGATTTGTCAAAGACGCCGTCGCCGCGCTGGGCGTCGGTCTGAGCCAGGCGAAAGTACGGGAGTGAGGCAATGACCTCGACCTGGTGATGCGCCAGGAACGCGGCAAGTTCTTGCTGTGACGGCAGCAACAGGACGGTAAGATTGCAGCGGTCGATCACGCGGCGTCCCAAGCCGCGCGACTGCTCCACCAGCCAGCGGAAGTTGGGATTCAGTTCAGGGGCGCCTCCGGTGATATCGACGGTGGGAATATCGGTCTCTGCCAGTCTTTGGATGCACAGCTCGGCCGTCGCGCGGGTCATTTGCTCTTGCCGGTCGGGACCCGCGTCCACATGACAGTGGTGGCAGGTCTGATTGCACAGCTTCCCGACATTGATCTGAAACACGGTGATGCCGGTCGCGCGAAGCGGGGCTAGGCCGGCCTGCGCCATCTTTACGCTAAAGGGCGGGCGACCCTTGTTCGCGGCCAACAGTTCCAGTTGCTGCTTGGCATCAGCCAGCGGGCTTCTGCGGGCTTGTAACGTCAGTCCCACGATAAGGTTCCTGGTGTATTCACCATATCACATGGATAATTTCTCGACCACGTTGCGCATCTGGACGCCATGAACCAGGGAGGCGCCGCCCCGGATGGCGCAGGCCACGTGAACGGCTTCAGTCATCTCCTCGATGTTGGAGCCCTTTTCCAGGCACGCCCGGCTGTAGGCATCAATGCAATACGGGCATTGCACGGCGTGAGCTACCCCGAGCGCGATCAGCGCCTTTTCCCGCTCCGTGAGCGCCCCCTCGGCAAAGACCGCGCTGTAATAGCTCAGGAATTTGTCCCACAGCTCCTTGTTGCCCTTCCCGATGTCTGCGAACTTCCCCAAATCGTGTGGCTGGTAATAGGTATCCATTGTCTTCTCCTTGATGCGTCAAGCAGGCGGCCTCAACCTACGCGCGTGCTTCTCTCCGATATCAGCTATCATGCCGCTGATGCAAGAGTCAGGACAGAAGGCGCCATTGGGTTCCGAGCGGTGCCCTACTGCGCGGAGCGAGGACGCACCAATGAGAAATGGCCTTCGGAAGCAGACTGCAGCAAGGCCACCGTCAGGCGGCCGGCATGGATGGCATAGCGTCCTTCGAACTCTTCGCGATCATGCTCGAGCGTGTTGAGCGTACGGCCGGTGATAGGAACGCCCGGTCCAAGTCCCGCAAAGGTGATTTCCCATGTGCCGACATAGGTCGACCCGCTAGGTTTGACGATAAATGTTGCAGGCAGACTTCCTTCCCAAAGGCCCGCTCGGTTTTCGAATCGCAACGTGATGACGTGGTAGATACCCGCGGAAAGAGAAAGCGCAAAGAATCCGTCCTCGGTAAGCGGATCTACCAGGAATTTCTTGCCCGTTTCGGCCGCTTGGAGTTCCCACCCGAACTCCCGTGGAAACCCCGGCAGCGAGACCATCCGGTCCTCCGTGTCCTGGATGATCGCAACGCGGCCGACGATAAGGCCAGCGCCAGGCTTCTGAACAACCGCGACACCCGGCTGCACCGGTCGAACGAATTCGGCGCAGCCGGGAAGCATCGCAACGAATAAAAGCAGCCGCAGACTTCCGCAGAACAGGTCCTGTCGCCTCCCTAGCCGCATTGTGCTCCATCTGAGACCGTGACATGCCCAGCGCGCGTTAGCAAGACGATACGATTAAGTAGTTTAAGCTTCATTTAGATACTATTATAGTACTATTGACACATAAACTATAAGAAACGTATCATCCGACTTTTAACGCGGAGGGCCATATGAGAGGCAGGATGATACTGTGCTTTCTGGGTACGGTGTTGTCATTGCTCGCGGTCGGGCACCTTGTGAGCGCACAAGACAAGGCGACCCTCGATCTTCTGCTCAAGAAGGGCATCATTACTCAGCAGGACTACGACGACGTCATGAAAGGCTCCCGGGAGCCTTCCAAGGGCCCTCTGGAACGTGAGCCTCTGAAGGACACGACGCCGGTGACTTCGACGGAGACAGGGCCGGCCCCGCACCCGGTGGGTTCCTACAAGGATCTTGAACGGATGCCGGGTGGCATCGAGAATCTCAGAAAATCAGGTTATCGGAATGTGTTTACAAACATTGACAATGTCCTGAAGCACTCCGAGCGCCTCAGCGTCGGACTTGTGGCATTGAAAGTTCAATATATCGCGGACAACACCGATCGGAAGCCTGGAACAACTGTGGATCCCGCGACCGGGTTTGCCGGGACGATTCCTACTCGGGATGAAAATGGGTTCCGCATACGAGCAGCGGAAATTTATGTGACCGGACGACTGACGCCTTGGTCCACCTACTATTTCGAAGTGGACTTTGCCCGGCAGAGTGAAATCGCTCTGAACAGCATGTACCTGGACTTTTATCCCAAAGACATGGCCTACGTCAGCGGGATTTCTCCTTTTATAAAGCAATTACGCGTCGGACAGTTTCGACAGCCGTTTGGTATCGAGCAGGGCACCTCGCAAGGGTTGATCGACTTCATTAATCGCGCCTACTACACCGATCTGAGCCTAGGCGGGGTGGATGGACGCGCGGGAGATCCTGGTTTGAATCCCTTTGGAAAAGGCAATTCGACCGGGTTTGTTCAGCAGCTTGATATGGGCGCAATGCTGTTTGGCGGGGTCCGACAGTTGCCGTTGGAACCGGAATACGAGGTGGCCGTCATCAATGGCGCGGGTCGTAACTTCAACGACAATAATGCCGACAAGGACGTCAGCGGTCGGTTGATCTTCACGCCTGTTCAGGGAATGAAATTGTACCTGGCAGGGTACTACGGCAGATCGTTCTTCAACGGTACGGCCAGCGGGCCCCTCCGCAATAACACCGACGTGAAAAAGTTCAGGGACGGCGTGATGTATACCTATATCCCGCCCTTCTTTAACAATCTCGTCAAGCTTCAGGGCGAATATATGGAAGGCTACGACAACGGCTTCCGGCGGAGGACCTGGTACCAGTATGTCCTGTTCCGGCCCATACCGTCGCTGCCGAACTTCGAGCCCGAATATCGGTACGAGCAATTCACCGTGGATAACAATCGCCCCAACAGCATGCTGGATCGCCATACCGTGGGCTTCAACTACTATTTCCATACCAATGTGAAACTGACCGTCAACTATGAGTTCAAGCACGACCAGAATGAAGGGAACCCGTTTGTGACGACGGGCGGCGGGGTCGCGAACGCCAACAACAAGAACTTTTTCGCGACACAGATTCAATTCAGGTACTAACGGAATCAAGGCGACCGAGGTCATGCTGTTGAAATAATCAAGCATAGTGCAGTGTCCGGACTGAGAAAAGGGGAATACATGACGAACTGGATTGTCCGTGTACTTGGGCCGATCGCGCTTGCGGCGCTCGGAGGATTGTTGAGCGCGTCGGTCCACGCAGGGGAAATCTCAATTGCTGCAGCGTCCGATCTGAACTTCGTGTTCAAGGAGATTATTGCCGAGTTCGAGAAAAAGACCGGTCATGGTGTCAAGCTTTCCTTAGGATCTTCCGGCAACTTCTTTGCGCAGATTTCCAACGGGGCGCCCTTCGATCTGTTTTTCTCCGCCGATATCGGGTACCCCAAGAAGCTGGAAGAAGCGGGGTTGGCAGAACCGGGGACAATCTACCGCTATGCGATTGGCCGGATCGTCATCTGGGTGCCCAAAGGCTCCCCGATTGACGTTGGGACGTTGGGGATCCAGGCCTTACAACATCCGTCGGTCAAGAAGGTTGCCATCGCCAATCCGAAACACGCGCCGTATGGTCGGGCGGCGGTGGCGGCGATGGAACACTACAGGGTCTATGAGGCAGTGAAACATAAGCTCGTGTTGGGTGAGAACATCACCCAAACTGCCCAGTTCGTGCAAACTGGCGGCGCGGACGTTGGCATGATCGCCCTGTCGCTGGCAGTTGCCCCTGCGATGAAGGACACGGGGAGTTTCTGGGAGGTTCCCCCGAAGGCCTATCCCAGGCTGGAACAAGGCGCGGTGCTCTTGAAGGGGGCGAAGGACCCGAATGCAGCCCGGGCCTTCCTGGATTACATCAAGAGTCCGGACGGGGCCACTGTCTTCAAACGGTATGGTTTTGTTCTCCCGGAATACTCGGACGCCTTGAATTGACTTCTCCGGGCGTTATCCCTAGCATTGCGCAAAATTTTTATCGTGGATGAATGTGGCAACGAAACACCGTGTCGCGACCTCAATCGGCCCCAAGGATGTGCTCACGGCCAGAGAAGCCGCGCAATACTTGCGCCTGGCCCTGCCGACCTTTTACCGCTATATGTGGGAAGGAAAAATCCCCAGTTCCAAAATCGGCGGCCGCTATCGGTTTAAGAAGTCTTTGCTTGACCGATGGCTCGGCAAGAAACCCGAGGGAAATGATGTCAGTGGGCGCAACAAGTTGGTGGGCAGGGTGTCGGCCATCAAACGGGATGCGATTATGGCGCAAGTCAATCTGGACGTGGGGGAACACAAGATCACTGCGGTCATTACACGAGACGCACTGGAGGAGCTGCGACTGAAGGTCGGTGATGTCGCAGTGGCTCTCATCAAAGCGACGGAAGTGATGGTGATCAAGGAACATTGATGAATTGGGAGCCCATTCTGTTAACGGTGCGGCTCGCCGCATTGACGGCCATAGTCCTCGTGGTCGTCGGCGTCCCAATCGGGTACTGGCTCACCTATAGTCGCTGGCGCTGGAAGTTTCTTGTTGAATCGGTTGTGGCATTGCCACTGGTCCTGCCTCCGACCGTTTTGGGTTTCTACGTGCTGGTCGCAATCAGCCCGCAAAGTCCGCTGGGCCACGCCTATCAACACGTCACAGGCCATTCTCTGGCGTTTACGTTTGAAGGACTTCTCTTGGCGTCCGTCCTGTACAGTCTGCCGTTCGCGGTCCAGCCGTTCACGGCCGCGTTCGGCGCGGTCAACCCCAGATTGGTAGAGGCTTCCTGGACCCTCGGCGTCTCACGCCTGCACACCTTCTTTCGCGTCACCATTCCGCTCTCTATCGCCGGCCTCGTGACCGGCGTGGTGCTCAGCTTCGCGCATACCTTGGGCGAATTCGGTGTGGTGCTCATGGTTGGCGGCAACATTCCGGGCGTCACGCGAACCGTATCCATCGATATCTATGATGAGGTCCAGGCTCTGAATTATTCTTCGGCAGGCAGGACGGCGCTGGTTCTCCTGCTCTTCTCTTTCGTGATCCTTTCCGTGGTGTATGCCATAAACAGACGGATCTGGGCGGTATGGCCGGTGAGGTGACAGCTGATTTCGAGATCACCTACGTCACCGGCTCTTCGGTTCGCGCCTCGCTTCGCATTCCGGCAGTCGGCCCGCATGTCATGGTGCTCTTCGGGCCGTCGGGATCGGGAAAGTCGACAATTCTGCGGTGTTTGGCCGGTTTGGAACGACCGCAACGCGGCGCGATCCGCTATGCCGGTGAAACCTGGTTTGACGCGGATGCAGGCGTCATGCGGCCCCCTCAGGCCCGCGGAATCGGCTATCTCTTCCAGGATTACGCACTGTTTCCGCACCTGACGGTCTCGGGCAATATCGGATATGCCCTCAGCGCGTTGAGTCGACCGGCGCGATCCGCACGGGTTGCTGAACTGCTGACCCTGTGTCAGCTTGAAGGATTGGAGGAACGCAAGCCCTCAGAGCTTTCGGGAGGGGAGCAGCAAAGGGTGGCCCTCGCGCGCGTGCTCGCCCCTCGGCCCCGGCTTTTGCTCCTGGACGAACCGCTGTCTGCCTTGGACGGCCCCACCAGAGACCGGGTGCGAGCAGAACTGCGAGTGGTACTGCAGGGCCAAGGAACCCCCGCGATCTGTGTCACGCACGACTGGGTGGAAGCCCTCACCCTCGCGGATGAGGTGGCGGTCATCGCCGGCGGCCGGATCCTCCAGCTTGGCTCTCCGGATGAAGTCTTCACCCGGCCGGCGAATGCGGAAGTGGCGGCGATTGTGGGTGTGGAAACAGTTATTGCCGCGAGGGGTGGTGAACGCGTGGATGGCCTCATTGCGTTGGAGATCGGCTCCGTTCGGGTCTGGGCGTTGGACCCGGGTGATCGAGCGGCCGCCTTCTTCGTTTCCATTCGGGCGGAAGATGTGACCCTCGAAACCGGTGGGCTGCCAAGCAGCAGCGCCCGCAACCACTTGATCGGTCGCGTGGAGGAGCTTCACCCCGGCGGCCCTGTGACTCGAGTCGTGGTGGACTGCGGTTTTCGATTAACCGCCTTGGTGACCCGTCAGGCCGTTCAGGATCTGCATCTCCGGCCCGGTGCGTGCGTCACTGCCCTGATCAAGGCTTCTGCCATCCATCTTATCCCGCGCTAGAAGGCATTAACCTACCCGCGCTGTGGGTATCCGATCGGATAAGCGCCGCCATATTTTTCGATACTTTGCGGGATTCAGGCAACCTCGTCTCGGTCCCCAATGCGAGAATAATTAGTGAGCGTTTGGTGGATTCGACGAACTATTGGTGGACAAGCACCAAGTTTTAACCTAGGGTGTTGGGAGACACCATCGTAATCCCACCGATTTGCAAGGCAAAAGGATATGGCACTTTGTTTGCGTTCATTTCATCGGTGACGTGTGAGCAACAGAAGGAGGGTTACCAATGAAACGAAGGCTTGAGCCTGTTGATTTAGCGGTGGCGGTGGGTGTGTTTGCGACGGTTTTAGCGGCACAATTTCTATGGACCGCTGCTGATGGTGCGATTGGAGGGCCGACTCTGGCGGGGGTGGGGGAAGAACAAAGTTCAGGAATAATGTCGGCGATGCAATGGCTGCAGCCAGCCCTCGGCCGTAGCATTGTCGAAGAGAATGTCCTGAGGCGCACTGCGGCCGTGGGTACGCAGACAGCCGCCTCTCAATTTGTTCAGGCCATCACTGCTGCGGAAGGAATTGGGCGCTCGTCATCTCAGTATCTGGACGGGATCATCACCCGCGCCCGTGAGGCCGATCGCGATCAAGCAGGGCGCATCCAGTACGTGCTCGGCCGAATGATTGTGAGCGCCACCGTTCGAGGCGTGCGGCATGACCTTGTCTCCGCAACTCACCCGGATGGGACGTACAATCATCAGTTAGTTCAACTGGCGGAGGCGACCGCCGGCCGGATGAATGAAGATTCCCGGAACAACCGGGAACAGAATTTGGGCCAGGCCATCGTCGTTGCCAGCCTTGGACACGTCCAGTCCATGGACAGCAATCAGGAGCGCATCGGGACGGCCCTGGTACGTCTCGCTCGAGTCAATGAGTCTTTCGAAACAGCCAAAGCGGCTGAAGAGCAGAGGGCAGCCGTCATGGTGGCGGCGATCCGCACCGAGGCGCTTGCTGCCCGGATGGGGCAACTCGCGGAGATTGAGTCGACGGGAACGAATCAACCTGTTCCCTATGCGGCGCCGCGAGCACTGCCCGAAATTCCGTTCTCCCTGATGGCTGCAGGGTCGGCGGCCGCCATCCTCATCTTTTTTGTGGGGTTGATGGTCCCTTCAAAGAACCAGGGATTTGGGTCGGCCGGAAGCGAGGAAGAAAAGGATTCCAGTTCTTATCGTAAAACGGGCTAATTAGAACACGAGGTGTAAATATGGTCGAGGTTATTGGGATTGCAATGTTGGTCGCATTGGTCGGTCTCCTGACTTACGGGATGTCGGCAACCGAGCAGACGAAGCATGATCTGCCCGTCTATCAGGCTGAAACACCAAAGCAGACCAAGCACGCGGCATAACCGCCGCGGGATTCCAGAGGTCGGGGCCAGGCAACAACTAGGTAATGTTGTAGGACGCCTGCGAGACTTGGCCGGCGGCGATGTGAAAGGCGTTGAGGACGGGGACGGACGGATCTTCAAGTGAAATGATCAGATGAAGGGGTTCGGCCAGGTGCAGAACCTTTCGTACTGACTCAAAGTCCGTCGCGTTCGTAATGTCCGTTACCGATGGCCGTGACGGGCTATGGGGATGCGAGTGATAGACGACTTGTAAATCCAGCTCGTTGGCCCGCATATCCTTGAAGGCCAGGGACATCTCCCTGGCGTCCATCACGAACGCGATATCGGCGCGCTCTTCGGGAGAGAGTCGCTGGAGATGGCTGACCTTGGCGGGGTCGAAGTTCGCCATCTCGGCGCCGTCGGTTGCGACGATATTTGTGATCTGGTAGTGGCGGGTCACCTGCCGCTGCTGCCCTGCCAGCAATCCACAGCACTCCTGCGGCGCCGCGGCTCTTGCCGCCTGGATCAGCTCGTCAAGGATTTTGCGGGGAATGGCTAGAGGCTGCACGAAACGGTGTAGTCGCTGGACAGGTCCTTAATGCGGGGGTTTGGCCCGCAGAGTGCGCATCCTGGATCTTTAGGGACCCGAGTCTTCCGAAAAGTCATGTCCAGCGCGTCATACATCAGAATGGCGCCGGCCAACGAGGTCCCGATGCCCGCAATCTCTTTGATCGCCTCCGCCGCTTGTAAGACCCCGATAGTGCCCGCCAACACGCCGAGGACCCCTGCTTCTTGACAATTCGGGACCAGCCCAGCGGGCGGGGGCTCAGCGTACAGGCAGCGGTAGCAGGGAAAGCCGTCCTTCGGTCTTAGGGTGGTGAGCTGGCCTTCAAAGCGGAAGATGCTGCCCGAGATCAAGGGCTTCCCTGCGAAGAAGCAGGCGTCGTTCACCAGATAGCGTGTCGTAAAATTATCCGAACCGTCGAGCACAAGGTCGTAGCCGGTCAAAATCTCCATGATGTTCTCGGCGGTGATGCTCATGGGATATGGTGTGACCGTGACGTCCGGGTTAAGGGCGTTCAGCATGGCGCGTCCGGACTCAACCTTGGGTGTTCCAATGGTGTCTGTGGAGTGGAGGATCTGCCGCTGCAAGTTCGATAGATCCACGACGTCGCCGTCCACAAGCCCGATGGTCCCGATCCCGGCGGCTGTGAGGTACAGGGCCGCGGGTGAACCCAGGCCCCCGGCCCCAATGATCAGCACCTTGGCGCGGGCGAGCTTTTTCTGGCCCTTGCCGCCGAGCTCCGGCAGGATGATGTGCCGGCTGTAACGCTCGATCTGGCTGTCGGTGAATTCCATCATCACTCCACGACGTTTAATTCGATCGGGTCCACGATAACCCCTTTTTTTCTGATCCCTTCAATCGCCTTCTCGATCTCACCGGCGTCGCCGGCAAACTCCACGTCGATCCACCCGGTCGTCTCACGCACGTCAGCGCGGCGGATGTTCGTATCGACTTTGGGGAATTCCCGATTGATCCGGCAGAGCACCGGTTCCTTAATCTTGTCCTCCGGGAATCTGAGGTGAAAGCGCAGGTGCGTCATTCAGAGACTCCCTTGCTATTATTACACCCACCGCCCGTATTTCCTCTCGTCTCTAGAGGGAGAGGGCAGGGTGAGGGGGAAGATCCTCCGGCGATCGCAGGGACGATCGAGATCTGGTCACCATCTTTGAGCAGCGTATTCTTGCCCTCCATAAAACGAATGTCTTCCTCGTTCAGATAGATGTTCACAAATCGGCGGATTTCCCCCGTATCATCGCAAATTCGGCTTTTAAGGCCCGGGAATTGCCCATTTAAGGAGTCAATCATCGACAGGATGTCGGAAGCGTGAGTCTCCACCTCACCCTGTCCCCCGGTCAGCGGGCGTAGCGGAGTAGGAATACGGACCTTCACCATGTCTGTAAATTCCCTGTCATCGTTCGGGCGTGATATTGAATGTCTTCCGGAACTGCACCAAACTGGGCGGAATGCGCGTGGGCCTGCCCACCGCGTTCATGACGGCATCCTGCGTCTTTAATCCATTCCCGGTAATCAGGGCCACGGTGACCTCGCCTCTTTTAATGAGGCCCTGTTTCACCAGTTTCTTGAGAACCCCCACCGTGACCCCTCCCGCGGTCTCGGCAAAGATCCCTTCGGTCTGTGCCAGGAGCGTCATGCCTTCAACGATCTCTTCATCTGTCACGGTCTCCATCGCGCCGCGGCTCTCGGCGGCGGCCTTTAAGGCGTAATAGCCGTCGGCCGGATTCCCGATGGCAAGAGACTTGGCAATGGTGTTCGGCTTGACCGGCTTGAAAAAGTCGCGCCCCTGTTTGTATGCGGCGGCGATCGGCGAACATCCTTCGGCCTGGGCGCCGTGAACGCGCGTCTTCATATCCGTGATCAATCCCAACTTCTGAAACTCGTTCAACCCCTTCCAGACCTTGGTCAACAGCGACCCGGAGGCCATGGGGACGACTACCTGATCGGGAGCAATCCAGTCGAGCTGTTCCACAATCTCGTAGGCCAGCGTCTTGGAGCCTTCGGAATAGTAGGGGCGGATGTTGACGTTTACGAAGGCCCACTTCTGCTCGCCCGCAATCTCACTGCACAGTCTGTTGACGTCGTCGTAGTTGCCTTCCACCTCCACGACATTGGGGCGATACACCAGGTTACCGAGAACCTTTGCGGCTTCCAGATCGTGCGGAATAAACACATAGCATTGCATCTTCGCGGACGCCGCATGCGCGGCCACAGAGTTCGCCAGGTTGCCGGTCGACGCGCACGCCACGGTTTCATAGCCGAGTTCGCGGGCACGGGTGAGGGCGACGGCAACCACGCGATCCTTGAACGAGAGGGTCGGATGATTAACCGTATCGTTCTTAATATACAGTTTGTCCAAGCCGAGCTCGTCCCCCAGGTTCTTTGCGCGGACCAGCGGCGTAAAGCCGGCATGCAACCCGATCGTCGGCTCGCCTTCGATGGGTAACAGGTCCACATAGCGCCAAAGACTGTGGGGCCCGTTCTCAATCTTCTTGCGCGTGAGGTGCGCTTGAATCTCCTTGTAGTTATACTGCACCTCGAGCGGTCCGAAACACAGCTCGCACACGTGCAATGACACGGGCGGATATTCTTTTCCGCACTCGCGGCAGACGAGGCCTTTCATCTTGGTCGACGTCATCATATTCCTCAGGCGGTTTTCACCGCGCAGACTTCCGCCTCGTACTCGATCAAACGGGTAATCTCCGGGTGGTCACCGCACAACGGGCACTTGGGATTCTTGGAGACGCGGATCTCTCGGAAGCGCGTCACCCGGGCGTCGTAATCAAGGAGACGATCCGTCAGCAGCCGACCGCGGCCCAAAATGAGTTTCAGGACTTCGGTGGCCTGAATCGTGCCAATCACCCCCGCCAATGCCCCAATGACTCCCGCTTCTTGACAGCTCGCGACAAGACCAGGGGGCGGGGGTTGTTTAAACACGCAGCGATAGCAGGCGCTCTTGCCCGGAAGGATCGTAAACACACGGCCATCGAATCGGAGAATCCCGCCATGAACAAGCGGTTTTTTCCTGAAGTAGCAAGCGTCGTTAATCAGGAACTTCGCCGGAAAGTTGTCCACGCCGTCGACGACGATGTCGTAGCCGTCAATGATGTCCAAGGCATTGTCGACGCTAAGGCGCGTATAGTGGGTCTCGACCGCAACATGAGGATTGAGCGCCAGAATCTTGGCCTTCGCCGAGTCGACTTTAGGGCGCCCGATGTCTTTGGTCTGGTGGATAACTTGCCGCTGCAGATTTGAGAGGTCCACGACGTCGCTATCGATCAGCCCGATGGTTCCGACGCCGGCGGCGGCCAAATAAAAGGCGACCGGCGAGCCGAGCCCTCCGGCACCGACCACCAGAATCCTAGCCTGGCCGATTTTGTGTTGACCCTTACCGCCGACTTCGGGCAAGAGGATATGACGGCTGTAGCGGGTAACTTGTTCTTCTGACTCTATTGAAAAGGCCACGGGATTTCCGCAAAGGTCCTAAATGTTAAAGTATTTTTCAATACTGATGTAGCGTTCGCCGGTATCGCATAACACGGTCACAACATTCTTATCAGGTCCTAACTCCGCCGCCACTTTTTGCGCCGCTGCAACGTTGGCGCCGGACGAGATCCCCACCAGCAGCCCTTCCTTCTTCGCGAGAAGCTTGGCGGTTTGATAGGCCTCATCGTCGGTCACCGTCAAGACCCCGTCCAATAGCGATCTGTTTAGGACCTTGGGGATGAAACCGGCTCCGATCCCTTGAATGCGATGGGGCCCCGGATCTCCTCCGGAAAGAACGGGAGATCCCGCCGGCTCAACAGCGAGCACCCTGATTTTGGGGTTGTGCTCCTTGAAGACCTCGCCGCAGCCGGTGATGGTCCCGCCGGTGCCGACCGCTGTGACGAAGGCATCGAACCGGCCTTCCATGGCCTCCCAGATCTCCGGACCCGTGGTCTTGCGGTGCATCGCCGGGTTCGCCGGATTCGAAAACTGATCCGGCATGAAATAGTCGGGGTTGGCCGCCACCAAGGCTTCCGCCTCTTTGATAGAGCCTTTCATCCCCTCCCAGGCGGCCGTGAGGACAAGCTGGGCGCCGTATGACGACAGCAAACTCGCCCGCTCCATGCTCATGCTCTCCGGCATAACGAGAATGAGTTTATAGCCCCGAATGGCGCAGATGAGAGCGAGACCGATACCGGTGTTGCCGCTGGTCGCCTCGACAAGAGTCCCGCCGGGTTTGATCCTTCCTTGTCGTTCGGCGTCGTCGATCATATTCAGGCAGATCCGGTCTTTGACCGAGCCACCGGGGTTGAAGTGTTCCGCTTTGGCATAGATCGTCGCGCTGCCTTCCTTCGACAGGCGACTCAATCGGATCAAGGGCGTGCGCCCGATGAGCTCCGTGACGGAGTTATGTCGAAGGTTCACTCTGCGCCTCCCCCCATGTAGAAGAGCAGTTCAAGGGCGTCACCCTCTTTCAGGGTCGTGCTGGCCAATTCGTCTCGTTCGAGCATCTTGGAGTTCAATTCGACCGCCACCATCTGGGGGGCGACATCCTTGGCCTTCAATATCTCGAGCACCGTGCTGCCCGTGACCTCCTCGGGCTTTCCGTTGATAATCACCCGCATTCAGACATTATCCGTGAGTGAGTTTCAGAAATGAGTTTGGTTGTTGACTTTAGCCAAGAACGACCATCGTTGTCAACAAACCCGGCCCCTCGCGTTGACATAGGCGCCCGTATTTTCTATAATTTTGGACTTCTCCCGGCTTCGCTCCATTTCCCCTAGGAGGTCATGAATCTACCCAATTCGCTGACCGTTTTCCGCATCCTCCTTATCCCATTTTTTCTTGGTTTCCTGATCTACGGGCGCTACGGCCAGGCCTTGCTGGCGCTCATTGTCGCCGGCGTGACGGATATTCTCGACGGTGTCATTGCCCGTATGGCCAACCAGCGTACCAAATTGGGGGCCTACCTTGATCCGTTCGCAGATAAGTTGCTGTTGACGTCGGCGTTTGTGACCCTTGCCATCTTGCAGCTCGTGCCCGTCTGGGTTGTTATTATCGTTTTGAGTCGCGACCTCATCATTGTCACCGGCACACTGCTTCTGTACATCACCCAAACGCCCATCCATGTGATACCGACAGTGCTTGGAAAAGCCACCACGCTCACCCAGCTCCTCTATCTCGCCTTGGTTCTTCTGTTGAGCTATCTTCAGGGGGACACGAAGATTCTAATGCCGCTGGTGATTGCGATGCTCATACTTACTGTTATTTCCGGGCTTCAGTACGTGTTTCGCGGCATCCGCGCCTATAATCCCGATATTGTGTGACGTCCCGCCACATCTCTCGCAAGTCCGTTTCCCTAGACCCATAAAAATATGTAGGGTCAAAAATTGACAATGCCTCGATAAAGTCCTAGACTTTTGAGACGGATAGGTATTCAACCCTATTAAAGTCGTGGACTTGCGTCGGAACAGCTGAATTGCGTTTCCTTTCGTCGCACCACCAAGAGATCGAAAGCACGGATGGCTATAACCGTCGATAGGATAGGCAAGCTTCTGGTGGGCGCTAAGCTCATCAGCGAACAGCAATTGAAGGAGGCCATCGCGATTCAAAGGCAAAAAGGGAGCGGCCAGTTGGGTAGCACGCTGGTCAAGATGGGCCTGATCGAGGAAGAGAAGCTCCTGGATTTTCTCGCCCAACAATATCGAGTCCCGTCGATCAATCTGAAGACCCACCAGGCGATCGATCCGTCGATCATCAAACTCGTACCGGTCGAGTTGGTCAAGAAACACATGGTCGTACCGCTGAAGCGGGTTGGCTCGACCCTGACCGTGGCAATGGCGGATCCGACCAACGTCTTCGGTCTTGACGATCTCAAATTTCGAACCAACTATTCGATCCAACCGGTGATCGCGAGTGAATCGGCCCTGCTCGAAGCCATCCACAGATACTATGGAATCGGTCAGGCCCAAGCCGTTCACGACGACGCGCAGGCAGCGGAGAATTCGAAGTTGCTGGAGATCAAAGACTATACGATCAATGATTTGGATTCCGCCAACGAGGTCGGTGTTCATGATGAAGGCGCGACGCTCAACGTGGAGGATTTTGACAAGACCGTCGGCGATGTCCTGGATTCGGTGGAGGTTGCGGAAGATGCCCCGGAGCAAGGCGGCTATGCCACCGGCGTCGTTGAGGCTCCTATCGTCAAGTTGGTCAACGGCATTCTCGTCAATGCGCTGAAAACCGGGTCAAGTGATATCCACATCGAGCCCTATGAGACCGTCTTTCGCGTCCGCTACCGTCTCGACGGGAACATGATGACGGTGATGAATCTTCCGTTGAAAGTAAAAAACGCCATGGTGTCGCGGATCAAAATCATGGCGAAACTCGACATCGCCGAGCGGCGTCTACCCCAAGACGGGCGCATTAAGTTGAAGCTCGGGGCGAAGCGCGACGTCGACTTTCGAGTTTCGGTCATGCCGACGCTCTTCGGCGAGAAGGCGGTCCTCCGGGTGTTGGACAAGGCCAATGTTCAATTAGACATGACGAAACTCGGCTTGGAAGAACAACAACGCATCGCGTTGAAAGCCGCCCTCGCGGCCCCCTTTGGGATGATCCTCGTCACGGGTCCGACCGGCAGTGGTAAGACCACGACGCTGTATTCGGCGCTCCAGGCTCTCAACACCCCGGCGGTCAACATCTGCACGGCGGAAGATCCGGTCGAATTCAACTTCATGGGCATCAATCAGGTCCAGGTGCATGGCGATATCGGCTTCACATTTTCGGCCGCTCTGAAGGCGTTTCTCCGTCAGGACCCGGATATCATCATGATCGGGGAGATTCGCGATTATGAGACGGGCGAAATCGGAGTGAAATCGGCCCTCACCGGTCACTTGGTGTTGGCCTCGTTGCATACGAACGATGCGCCCTCCACCATCAACCGGCTCCTCAATATGGGGATTGAGCCGTTCCTGGTTGCCAGTTCGGTCGTGCTGATTATTGCGCAGCGCCTCGCGCGCCGGATTTGTAAGGACTGCAAAGTTGTGGATGCCGAAGTTACCCCCGAGGTGCTGAGAAAAGCCGGAATGAATGAAGATGAGATCGCCACGGCGAAACCGCACAAAGGCTTGGGGTGCGCCGTGTGCAACAAGACCGGATACAAGGGCCGGGTCGCTTTGTACCAAGTGCTGACCATCAGCGATCGGATTCGGACCGGGATCCTGCAAGGCGCGTCGACAGATGAAATCAAAAAGTTGTCAATCGAGGATGGCGTGAAAACCCTGCGCATGAGCGGGCTGACAAAGATTGCGGAGGGGATCACGACGATCTCGGAGGTTGAGAGTTGCACCGTCGCTGATTAGCCGCGACTGATTTACGAAGTGAGGTGAATGTATGCCAGTCTTTGCGTATGCCGGAAGGGGCGTAGGAGGCCAAACCGCCAGAGGCGAGTTGAATGCCGCCGATAGGGATGCCGCCATTGGCCAGCTCCGATCTCAGGGCATTACCGTTGCCACCATCGAAGAAAAAAAGAAGACCAAGGCATTCGGTGAAAAAAAACAAAAGATCACCGACAAAGATCTCGTGATATTCACCCGACAGTTCGCGACGATGATCGACGCCGGGCTCCCGCTCGTCCAATGTCTGGAGATTCTGTCTGCGCAAGCGGACAACAAGACGTTGGGTAAGCTCTTGAATGAGGTGAAGCTGGACGTCGAGGCCGGCGCAACGTATGCCGATGCTCTCAAGAAGCATCCGAAGGTCTTCGACAGTTTGTATTCCAATATGGTGCGCGCCGGTGAGGCCGGCGGTATGTTGGACACGATTCTCCAGCGTCTCGCCAAGCAGATGGAAAAGGCGGCCAAGCTCAAGGCGCAGATCAAATCGGCGATGGTCTATCCGGCTGCGATTGTGGCGGTCGCCATCATCGTCGTCTCGGTGCTGTTGATCTGGGTGATTCCGATTTTTGCGAAGATGTTCGCAGATTTTGGGGGATCGCTGCCGGCCTTGACCCAGTTGGTGATCGATCTCAGCAACTTGATGCAAAAATATATCATCTTCATGGCAATCGCTGCAGGGGTCGGGGTGTGGTTGCTGAAGCGGTACTACGATACGCCCGCGGGACGACTAAAAATCGACGGCTTGTCTCTCAAAATGCCGGTGATCGGCGATTTGATTCGGAAGATTGCCGTCGCCCGCTTTACCCGCACGTTCGGCACCCTGATCCAAAGCGGCGTCCCGATCATGGACAGCTTGGAAATCGTGGCCCGTACAGCCGGAAATGTGGTCGTGGAAAACGCCATTTTGGCTGCTCGCACAAGCGTCGGCGAAGGGAAAACGCTGGCCGAGCCTATCGGCAAGACCGGCGTTTTTCCTCCCATGGTGGTCCAGATGATCTCGGTCGGAGAGGCCACAGGCGCGTTGGATGCGATGCTCTCGAAGATTGCGGACTTCTATGACGACGAGGTGGATACCGCTGTCGCGATGCTGACCTCACTCCTGGAACCGGCCCTCATGGTGTTCTTAGGGACCGTGATTGGATTTATCGTGATCGCCATGTACCTCCCGATCTTTAAGATGGCATCCGCGATCGGCTAATTTCATATCCATCTGACGCATGGACGTTCTCCGCCTGAAGCTCAAATGGGTGATGGGCCTCAGGGTCGCATTCGTGTCCCTGACGCTCGGCGTCCTGATCTACCTCCAACCGGGTGATTCCGGGTCCAGCCTTCCAGCTTATTACAGTCTCATCGTTGCGACCTACCTGCTGACGATTATCTATAGCCTGCTTATTAACCGCCTTCAGGGCGGTCAGGCGCTCAGGGTGTTTGCATACGTTCAGATTGGAATCGATCTTCTCTCTGAATCCCTGCTCATGTCGATCACGGGCGGGGTCGAGAGTCCGTTCGCGCTGCTCTATATTATCTCGATTACGGCAGCCAGCGCCTTGCTATCGCGGTCAGGTGGGCTTGCCGCCGCCTCGGCTGCAGCAATCCTATACGGCGGAATCGTCGACCTGCAGTACTACCAATCCTCCTACGCTTACCTTCTGCCCCCGGCCTGGTTGCCGCCGACGCAACTGACCGCGACAGACATCCTCTCCAAGCTCTCGATCAACGTGATGGGGTTCATCGTGGTCGGCTATCTGACCGGCACATTGGCCGAGAAATTGAAGCGTACCGGCGATCGCCTCGAAAAGAAGGTTCGCGCGCTCGTGGGATTTCAGGAACTCCACCGGTGCATTCTGGAAAGCATCGAGAGCGGGGTGTTCACCACTGATGAGCAAGGGCATATCACCTCGTTTAACCGAAGGGCTGAGGAGATCACCGGTCATGCCAAGGGCGCTATTCAGGGTTCTTTGTGGTGGGACGTTTTCTCGTGGCCGATCGCGCTGGGTATGAAAGGCCTGGACATCGCGACCGGTCCCTCGCGTTTCGAGGAGACGGGACGGCGAAAGGACGGCACCGGGTTTATTCTCGGCCTCAGCCTGTCTCCGTTGCAATTGCAGGGGGTCCGAATGGGGGTTGTAGGGGTGTTCCAGGACATCACACCTCTTAAGAAGATGGAGGAAGCGGTGCGCCGCAAACAGTGGCTCGCCACCATTGGAGAAATGTCGGCCGGGATGGCTCACGAAGTCAGAAATCCGCTCGCGGCGCTGTCCGGCGCGATTCAGGTATTACGCAAGGACCTCCACCCCGCGGATGCCAACCGGCCGCTGTTGGATCTCGCGTTGCGGGAGACAGAGCGGTTGAACGCGATCGTCACGGACTTTCTGCTCTACGCACGGCCGCGGCGCCTCAATCTACAATCCTGTGATATCAATGCACTCGTCGAAGAGACTGTTCGGATGCTGGAGAAGACCCCTCCCTATGACTCCCGAATCCGTTTTGTTCGTGAGCTCTGTCCGGACCCGCTCACGGCGCCCGTCGATGCGGATCATATGCGACAGGTCTGTTGGAATCTGGGCCTCAACGCGTGCCAATCCATGCCGCAAGGCGGGACGCTGACGATGTCGACACGGCGCACCTCGATCGCGTCCGGCGGTCTGGAGGCCGAATCGATTGAAATTGTGTTCGCCGACGATGGGGTCGGCATTGCCGAGGAGCATCTGGGCAAAATCTTTTATCCGTTCTTCACCACCAAGCAAGGAGGCACGGGCCTTGGGCTGTCCGTAGTCTACCGGGTGTTGGATGAACATGGCGGCAGCGTCCACGTGGACAGCGTGTGCGGCGAAGGAACACGGGTCCGCCTGCTTATTCCGGCGGGCGACCGCATGGAACTTGAGATTTCCGGATGAATTCAGCGTCCGCCAGGATTCTCTTGATAGACGATGAGCCCGGCATGCGAGAGGTGTTGAGCGCCGTCCTTGGACGTGCGGGCCACAGCGTGGTGGTTGCTGAGAGCGGTCAGCAGGGTATTATTCTGATCGGCTCGGAGATTTTTGATCTGATCATTACCGATTTGAAAATGCCCGGTCCCTACAGCGGGATCGACGTTCTGAAGACGGCGAAGGAAATCTCCCCGGAGACGGTCGTCGTCATCCTGACCGCCTTCGCCACGCTTGATGTCGCTGTCGAAGCCATGAAATTAGGCGCCTATGATGTCCTGACAAAGCCGTTCAACAATGACCATGTCGAGCTCACCGTCCGCAAGGCTCTGGATGCCAAGCGGCTGTCGGCCGAAAACCTCTTACTGAAACGCGAACTTAAGGAACGTGCCGGTTTCGAGAACATCATCGCCATCAGTGAACCCATGCAGAAGGTGTTTGCACTGGTGCGACGTGTTGCCGAGACCGACAGCACCGTCTTGATCTGCGGCGAGAGCGGCACGGGCAAAGAGTTGGTGGCGCGCGCCATTCATTACCATAGTCCCCGGCGGGAGGAAGCTTTTGTGACGGTGAACTGCGCGGCATTGCCGGAGACTCTGTTGGAAAGCGAACTGTTCGGTCACATGAAAGGAGCGTTTACCGGCGCCGTCTCCAACAAGGAAGGCTTGTTTGAGGTTGCCGACGGAGGCACACTGTTTCTGGACGAGATCGGCGAAGCCTCTCCCGCTATTCAGGTCAAGTTGTTGCGGGTGATTCAGGAGCGCGAGTTTCGGCGCATCGGGGGAACGCGGGATGTCAGCGTCAACGTCAGGATTCTCGCGGCGACCAACAAGGATCTTCGCAAGGCCGTCGCACAGGGCCTGTTCCGGGAAGATTTGTACTACCGACTGGAGGTCATTCCGATCACCCTTCCCCCATTACGGAGCCGCCCTGAGGATATCCCGGGGCTGGTTCACCACTTCCTCACGATTTTCAGCAGAAAGAGCGAAAAACCGCTGACGATTGAGCCGGATGCGATGGTAGGATTGCAGCAGCACGAGTGGAAGGGCAATGTGCGCGAGTTGGAAAATGTCATGCAGCGGGCGGTTGCGCTGGTCATCGGTCCAACCATCTCACGTGCCGATTTGGAACCCTGGCTGCGGCCCTCGTCTCCGATACGATCGGTGGTCCCTACGGAGATCCCGGCAGAAGGCTTCGACCTCGAAAACCTCATGGACGGGCTGGAACGTGAGTTTCTTGTGAAAGCCTTGGAGCGGACCTCGGGCGTCAAGAAAGACGCCGCACAGTTGCTGAAACTCAATGCCCGTTCCTTCCGCTATCGCCTGGACAAATATGGAATCGGGCGTCCCGGAGAGCCTGGCGATGAAGAGGAGGCAGATGAGTAGCCGGCGAGTCGAAGTGTCGGCTCCCGGCAAAATCAACCTCGTGCTTCGCGTCCTTGATCGACGATCAGACGGCTATCACAACCTGATATCTGTGATGCAGACAGTTGAGCTTGCCGACACGATTTCGGCGGGGGAGGTTTCCGGCTCATCGGAAATCCGACTGTCCTGCGAAGGGGCCGATCTGTCGCTTGGGCCGGAGAACCTGGTCTATCGCGCCGCGCAATGCGTGTCGCATCGGCTGAAGCGATCCGTAGGACTGAACATTCGACTCCAGAAACGCCTTCCCGTGGCTGCAGGAGTCGGCGGAGGCAGCAGTGACGCGGCGGCGACTATTGAAGCCCTGGCTGTGCTGTTTGAGACAGGATGGTCGCAGGTGGAAATGGCGGAAATCGGCGAGGAACTGGGCAGCGATGTTCCCTTCTTCTTCTACGCGCCGACCGCCTTGGTGGAAGGACGCGGTGAGCGGGTCACATCGCTACGTATCAAGGGTGAGCGGTGGCTCGTACTGGTGAACCCCGGAATTGCCATTTCGACGGCGTGGGCGTATGGAAAATTGGTGGAGTTTCGACGCAGCCCGGGGGGGGCTCCCCCTTCGCGGCCTGCCGTGAGTCCTGCCGATTTTCCCGTTTCATGGGATCAGTGGCTTCCCCTGATCGAGAACGATTTCCAGACCGTTATCGAGGGCCTCCACCCGATGATCCGGGATCTGCGCTTGCAGTTACAGGGACATGGCGCTGAGGCTGCTATGCTGTGTGGAAGCGGTTCGAGCGTCTTTGGCATCTTCTCATCGGAGCAGGCGGCCGAGCAAGCGGCGGATACACTGGGTTCCGTGCCAGGGTGGCGAGTCTGGATGACGCGGACGAGTAGACAGCACGACCCGCCGCGTACTGTCAATTGACAAGCGCCACGCCGGCGATTACAATCACCTTCTTCTTTTGGAACCACAAGCGTATCGGACCTGTTGCAGGCACCGGCAGCGGGGCCAGCCTCGCGACTAGGGTACCAGGATCCGCAAAGACCGCATCTAGAGGCAGCGTGGGCCGCACGTGGCAAGGCAAAGGGGATCAACTGGAGTGCATGAATTGAAGCTGTTTGCCGGATCGTCAAATCCAACGCTCTTCAAAGAAGTGTGCGAGTACTTAAAGTTGGAGCAAGGGGATGCTCTGGTCTCCACCTTCAGCGATGGGGAGATCCGGATTCAGATCAATGAAAACGTGCGCGGCAAAGATGTCTTTCTGTTTCAGTCCTGTTGCGATCCGGTCAATAAACACTGGGTGGAGCTCTGGCTGATGCTTGACGCATTGAAGCGGTCTTCGGCGTACAGAATCACCGCCGTGATACCCTATTATGGATACGGTCGCCAGGATAGAAAAGATGAGCCCCGCGTGCCGATCTCGGCGAAGGTCATGGCCGATCTCACTACGACCGCCGGAGCGGACCGAGTGCTCACCATGGATCTTCACGCCGGCCAGATCCAGGGATTTTTTCAGATCCCTGTGGATCATCTCTATGCGGCGCCGGTCTTGTTGGACCATGTCCGGCAGAACGGCGGCCGGGAGTTGGTGGTCGTGTCGCCGGATGCCGGAGGCGTGGAGCGGGCGAGAGCCTTTGCCAAACGATTGCAGGCGAATCTTGCGATCATCGACAAACGCCGCGAAGGACCGAACGAAGCGCAGGTGATGCACATTATCGGCGATGTGAGCGGCCGAGATGCTCTCTTGCTGGATGATATGATCGATACGGCCGGGACCATTGCGCAAGGCGCGCAGGCGTGCATAGAGCATGGTGCCCGAAAGGTGTGGGCAGCCTGCACGCACGCCGTGTTGTCCGGTCCGGCTCTCGAGCGCTTGAACGCGTCGCCGCTGACGGAAGTGGTCGTGACGAATACCATTCCCTTAAACGACAAAGACCGCCTCTGCCCCAAGCTCAAAGTGCTCTCCGTCGCGTCCTTACTCGGCGAGGCGGTGAAGCGCATCCACGAAGAGGAATCGGTCAGTTCCCTGTTTGTCTGATCTCTAGCCGCAGAAGAAGAGGTATACGATGCAGTTCGATATGAAGGTGACATCCCGCAATAAAGTTGGAAAGGGCGTGGCGCGCGCGCTGCGACGGGAAGGCAAGATTCCCGGCGTTCTGTATGGACAGAATAAGTCTCTGCCCCTTACGCTGGAGCCTCTGGAAGTCCGCAAAATCCTCCACTCCGAATCGGGGTCTAATGCCCTGCTCAACCTGAATATCTCGGGAGGAGACGGCGACATGAAACGGATGGCGATGCTGCGCGATTATCAGATCGATCCTGTGACAGGGGCGATCCTTCACGCGGATCTCTTTGAAGTCGCCATGGACAAGCCTGTCCGGGTTCGAGTGCCCGTCACCGTCACGGAAGGAACGCCCATCGGCGTCGCTGAAGGCGGGGTGCTGCAACACAATCTGCGAGAACTGCATATTGAGTGCCTGCCCGCGCAAATTCCGGCGTCGATCGTCGTGGACCCGCTCGCTCTGCGCGTTAATCAGGGCATCCATGTGAAGGAATTGTCGGTAAGCAGCGGAATCCGCATTCTTGACGATCCGAATATGATGGTAGTCAGCGTGGTCGCTCCGATCACGGAAGCGAAGCTTGAGGCACTGCTTGCCGCCACGCCCACAGGGACAGGGCCTGCGGAGCCGGAGGTCATCGGAAAGAAGCCGGACGAGGAGGGCGGAGAGGAGGCGGCGGCCGCCGGGCCGGCGGGCAAGGCTGGAGCGAAACCAGCAGGGGCAGCTGCCGCAGCCCCGGATGCCAAGGAAGAGAAGAAAGAAGGGAAGGAATCTAAAACCGAGAAAAAGAAATAGCGTTGCGAGTGATCGTCGGTCTCGGCAATCCGGGAGCGGCATACGCCAAGACTCGACACAACGTCGGCTTCTGGGTCCTCGAGGCGCTAGCGGCCGAAATCCGCTCACATTTCCGGCGACAGGGGTTGTCTCTTCGCGCGCACGGCTCTTTTGCCGGACACGATCTCACGTTAGCGAAACCCCAGACCTTCATGAACCAAAGCGGACAGGCTGTCGGCGAACTGCTTGCCGACGTCGGCCTAGATCCCGTCGATCTTCATGATCTGATTGTCGTCCATGACGACCTGGATCTGGATGTCGGGCGCATACGACTGAAGGCTCGCGGCGGCGCCGGCGGGCATAACGGCATCCTGTCGATTATCGATATTCTGGGTAACGATCGATTCGCGAGGTTGAAGATCGGTGTAGGGCGCCCTCCGGTCGACATGGATGCCGCGGAGTATGTTCTACAGCCTGCGTCCGGCGCTGATCGGTTATTGCTGAATGAGGGAGTGGAGCGCGCCCTCGACGCCACACGGTGCTGGATTTCAGAAGGACTTCCGACCGCAATGAACCGCTTTAACCGTCCTCCCTGCTGAAGAGGCAAACGACAATAAGCTATGGCCTTGAATTGCGGAATCATCGGCCTCCCCAATGTAGGAAAATCCACGATCTTTAACGCGCTCGTCGGCGGCAAAGCGGTCGTGGCCAACTTTCCGTTTTCAACGGTCGAGCCCAATGTCGGCGTGGCCATGGTCCATGATGAGCGGCTGACCCGGCTCACGCAGATTTTCAAGTCCAAAAAAACGACACCGACCTCCATCGAGTTTCGAGACATTGCCGGGCTGGTCCAGGGAGCCAGCCAGGGCGAAGGACTGGGAAACCAATTTCTCAGCCAGGTACGAGAAGCTGACGTCCTGGTCCATGTCGTGCGGTGTTTCCAAGATCCTGACGTCCTTCATGTAGTGGGGCCGGTGAATCCGGAGCGCGATATTGGACTGATTGAAACCGAGCTGATCTTGGCCGACCTGGAGACCTTAGAGCGCCGCCGCGATCGGCTGGAGAAGAAGGTGCGCGCATCCGATCCCGCGGCTCTCAAGGAGATGCCGTTTCTCCTTCGCGTCCTTGAACTACTCGGCAAGGGTGAATGGATCGGCCTGCGGGAGTTTTCAGCGGACGAGCAGATGTGGGTGCGCGAGTATCAGTTGCTGACCGCCAAGCCTGTCGTGTTCGCGGCGAACGTCGGCGAAGGTCAGGAGGAAGATCCGGTGCTCGTGCAAGCGGTCGAGCAGGCAAAAACACGCGGCGCGCGGCTCGTGATGCTTTCGGGGCGCATTGAGGCCGAGATCTCCGCCCTCGAACCGGAGGATCGCGCCGAATACCTCCGGGAGCTCAGCATGGGGGAGCCGGGCCTGGTGCGGCTGATCCGAACCGCCTATGAGTTGCTGGGACTCATTACGTTTTTCACGGCGGGCGAGACGGAGTCGCGCGCCTGGACCGTCCGCAAAGGCACAAGAGCGGCCACGGCAGCGGGGAAAATCCACTCGGACATGGAGCGAGGGTTTATCCGGGCAGAGGTCTATCATTATAATGATCTGATCTCGTGCGGCAGCGAAGTCGCCGTCAAGGAGAAGGGCCTTTTTAGATTAGAGGGCCGCGAGTATCTGATCAAAGACGGAGATGTGATGTTCTTCCGGTTCAACGTTTAAAATGTAGAAACTCATTCAACGGTGCAACGCTGCTAACGGCTTGATTCCCAATGATAGCTGTGGTACCGTTGGCCGCTTCGCAAATCCTCTTGCTCCGGACCCCGCTCCGGGGCTTTTATCCAGAAGGAGGCATGCGCAATGGCGCAACTGTACGAATCCATCTTTATCCTCCGTCCATCCCTGACCGACGAAGATATCCAGAAGACCTTAGAGAAGGTCAAGTCCACCGTCGAAAAGGCCGAGGGGACCATCGACCGGCTTGAAAACTGGGGCAAAAAGAAACTGGCCTATGAGGTCAAGCGCGAGAAGAAGGGCGTCTACATTCAACTCCACTTCCATGGGAGCGGCATGGCAGTGTCTGAATTGGAACGGTTGTTCCGGTTGGAGGACGCTGTGATGAAATTTCTCACTGTGAAGCTCGAAGCGCAGCAGCCTCCTTCGGAGATGGCCCCCTCCTTGGAGCCTGAGCATGGCCGGGTTTAATAAGGTCATTCTCATGGGGAACCTTACCAGAGATCCAGAAATACGATATGCTCCCAACGGCACGCCGGTCGCCAACTTCGGTCTAGCCGTGAACCGCCGCTACCGACAGGCGGAAGAAATGCGTGAGGATGTCTGCTTTATCGATATCGTCATTTTCGGCAAGCAAGCCGAAACCTGTGGCCAGTATCTCAGCAAGGGCCAGGGGGCCCTGGTCGAAGGCCGGCTTCAAATGCGCAAGTTCGAGACGAAGGATGGGGTAAAGGTCACCAAACATGAAGTCGTAGCCGAAAACGTCCGGTTCCTTTCCAAACGGACCGATCAAGGCGGGGACCGCGAAGCAAGAGAACCGGCGGAGGAGAGCGTCCGGTATGAGTCCGATGAGCCGCTGTGAAGAAAGAGATCAATAAACCAAGCATTGAAATAACCAAAGCGCATTAAAGTGGGGAGGGTCGCGGACGTGGAACGAGGAGGAGGTGCAGGTGGTGCTGGTGGACGATCATTTCAACGCCGGCGCGTCTGCCGGTTTTGCCATGACAAAATCGCCATCGACTATAAAGATGTCGGATTGATTCGCAATTTTCTGACGGAGCGAGGCCGCATTATTCCGCGTCGCATCTCAGGCAACTGCATGGGACATCAACGAACCCTGACAATTGCGATCAAGCGGGCGCGCACGATCGCGCTGGTGTCGTTCGCGGAAGAACGGTAATTTGGGAACGGTGACGATGACTGAGGTAGTCGTCTCAAAGATTCCAGAGGACGGTCTCCCGCTGTGCTTTCGCGAGGATGCTGATACCCTTGAGCTATCGGTGGTCGGCGCGAGGTTCATTCAGCCGGTCGACGCGGACCTTTTTGTGCAAAAGACCGGCGACGTGGTGTTCGTGACGGGACGCCTGTCGCTCGCGCTCATGTACGAATGCGTTGACTGCCTGCGCGAATTTTTAGCGACGTTCGAGGTGCCGGTAAACGCCCAATACCTGTCAGGGTCTCCATCGCTTATCGCCGGCGAGCATGTCATGCCGGTGGAGGAGGCGGAGAATTACTATTACCGCGACGACGTCATGGTGCTCGATGAGCTGGTGCGTGAGGAGGTTTTGCTGGCGCTGCCCTACAAGCCCCTCTGCAAGCCCGACTGCAGGGGTTTGTGTGCCCAGTGCGGTCATGACCTCAATACCGGCACGTGCGGGTGTGGCCCGCCGCCTGACCCACGGCTAGCCGCGCTGCGCCGGTACTTTAAGAACGCCTAGCGGGTCGCCCGGAGAGGAAGAATCCCATGCCCAATCCCAAACACAAACATTCCAAGGCGCGGCGCGACAAGCGCCGCACGGCCAAGGTGAAGCTGCGTGCCCAAACTCTCTCCATCTGTCCGCAGTGTCACCAGCCGAAGCCCCCGCATTACACCTGTCTGACCTGCGGAACCTATAAGGGCCAGGAAGTCATCGCGGTCGAAGAGTCTTAGCCCATGCGTAGCCCGGGCTGTCCATGAAGATCGCGCTGGACGCTATGGGAGGCGACCATGCCCCTGTCCCGGAAGTGGAGGGGGCAGCCCTGGCCGTCCAAGAATACGGCATCGAAGTGGTGCTCGTCGGCGACGAGGTCCTGGTCAAGGCGGAACTACGCCGCCAGGGCTATCTGGATTTGCCCGGCCTCACCGTGCATCACGCCTCTCAACGAGTGGAGATGCATGAGCAACCCTCTCAAGTAGTTCGCCGCAAACGGGACTCGTCGATCTGGCTCGCGACCGAAATGGTGAAAAACGGCGAGGCCATAGCGGTCATCAGCGCCGGCAATACCGGAGCGACGGTCGTGACGGCGTTCTTTCTCCTGGGCGTGTTGAAGGGCGTTGAACGGCCGGCTATTGCAGCGCTGATCCCGACAATCCAGGGAGAAATGATTCTGTTGGACGTCGGCGCGACGGTGGACTGCACCCCTGAAAACCTCACGCAATTTGCCTGGATGGGACATGAGTACGCGCAGTATGTGCTCCACAAGGCGCATCCGACCATCGGGTTGCTGAGCATCGGTGAAGAAGACACGAAGGGCAACGAAGTCACCAAAGAGACCTTCAAACGCCTCAAAGAGATGCCCCTCAACTTCGTCGGCAATGTGGAAGGACGTGAGATCTTTATGCACGGGGCGGACGTCATCGTATGCGACGGCTTCATCGGCAATGTCGCGCTCAAGATCACCGAGGGGGTGGCGGAGGGGATCAAGAAGATACTGATGACGGAGATTGCTGCAGGATCATTCCTCAATCGCCTGGGCTATGCCTTATTGCGTCCGGTGTTCAGCCGGTTCAAGCGGCGCCTCGATTATGCCGAGTTCGGTGGTGCCTGCCTTCTAGGGGTGAACGGTATCTGCATTATCAGTCATGGCCGTTCCTCAGGTCGGGCCATCAAGAACGCGATCCGCGTGGCGAAGGAGATCTTCGAGGGGCGCGTCAACGAACATATTCAATCCGACATCGAAGCCAATCTGCCGGTCCTCGGCGGCGCGGTCAGGAACCATGAGCGCTGACAGTCTCACTATTAGGAGTCGTATCGCGGCCACCGGCGCAGCGGTCCCGCCCCGCGTCCTGCGCAACGCGGATCTCGCGCGCATGGTGGCGACGTCCGACGAATGGATCCGGGAACGGACCGGTATCGAGGAGCGCCGGATTGTGTCCGATGGCGTCGCCAGCTCAGATTTAGGAACTGAAGCGGCGCAGGCCGCATTGGCGAGGGCCGGATGGGATCCTGCCAGTCTGGATCTGATTGTGGTCGCGACCTGTACCCCGGATATGCCGCTCCCATCGACCGCCTGCTTGATCCAAAGGAATCTGAAAGCCACCCGCGCCTTCGCATTTGATTTGGCCGCGGCCTGTTCGGGGTTTCTTTACGGCCTATCGGTGGCCGACCTGTACGTGCGGTCAGGCACCTGCCGGCGGGTCTTGCTGATCGGGACGGAAGTGATGTCGGGGATGATGGACTGGACCGATCGAAGCACCTGCATTTTATTCGGTGATGGGGCCGGAGCGGTGCTGCTGGAGCCCTCCACCGATGGCAGCGGGATCCTCTCAACCCATTTGCACTCGGACGGTAACCTCTGGGACCTGGTGTGTGTCGAAGGCGGGGGATCCCGCATCCCTGCCTCCGCAAAGATGTTGGAGAACCGACAACATCTCATGAAGATGAAGGGAAACGAAACGTTTAAAGTGGCGGTCAAAACCTTGGAAGCGACCGCGCGGGAAGCGCTTGCCGCGAACCATTTGGATGTGAAGGACGTCGATCTGTTCATCCCGCATCAGGCCAACCTGCGCATCCTGACTGCCGTTGCGGAGCGGTTGGGGCTGGAACAGGAGCGCCTTGTGGTTAATATGGCACGGTATGGCAATACCTCGGCGGCGTCCATCCCGTTAGCCTTGGATGAGGCGATCGAGGCCGGGCGGGTCAAGCCGGGCAGTCGAATCTTAATGGCGGCGTTCGGATCCGGCCTGACCTGGGCGTCGGCTCTGCTGAAATGGTAATGGCCAGGGGCAAAAGAGTCTGTCGCAGGGCCAAGAGTCTGTCCGGGGCACCCCTTGCCTTTGCAAGGGGTCGATGACTCAGGGAGAGGTGGGTGAAATAAGACTTCAGGGTGGGGTGGGTGGAAAAGAGGGACTGAATGAGCGCTGAAGGACGACGCCAGAAAACAGAATGGGCTCTGATCCTGGGGGCTTCCAGCGGCTTTGGCGAGGCTGCTGCGTTAGAGCTTGCCGACCTCGGGATGAATATCCTCGGCGTTCATTTAGATAGGAAATCCACGATGGCAAACGTGGAACGCATTACGCAGGGGATCAAAGCCAAAGGGCGGGAAGCCATCTTTCACAATGTGAATGCTGCCGATCCT
>DASXSU010000102.1:0-4487 GCA_036505795.1 Nitrospirales bacterium | reverse complement strand
ACCCTGCTCGGCACAGAGGGCCGCCGTGCAACAGTTCGTTCCTGCCCGAATCATTTTGAGCGTGAGGTTCGCATAGTGACAGTGCACGCCCACAAAGATGCAGGCCTCGATCTTGTTTCCCCAAATCGTGAGGTTGGGGTGATTCGGATTGATCACCTCTTCAGGATCAACCTTGGGGTACTTCGGCCGGTAATCCGGCATCGGAATGATCATGACATTCGGGATCTGCGCAGCGATGTCCAGCACGGCGAGGGCTTTTTCCATCGCGTGCTCGTTCCACGCCCACAAGACCATGGGGCCGGGAAAGATCGTGGCATTGGGCATGGTGAGCATCTTCCGAGCAATCTCTTCCAGAACCAGATCCTCGGTGACATGGTGGCCATACGCAATGCCGATGTTGGCCTTTGGCAACGAGACACCGAGCTGCGCCGCGGAAGGAGGCATGAAGCCGGCCGGCCCGGGCACGATGAAACGATCTTTCTCTTCGGGGAGACTGTTTAGAAGCATGGTACCCATTAACGCGTCTTCCTTCCTATGATTCGACTTCAATTGGGGCAGCAATCGCTCTCGTGCCCTTGTCAAGATACGTGATACGATCGGTGATCGCGGCCGCTGGCAGCTGATCGATCATCACCATCTTGATCGCATGGTGCTTGGCCATGTTGTCACAGACCCACACGCATTGCGCACACCCCTTGCACCGGTCCACGGCGACATAGGCTGAGCCGTACTTGAGCCCTTTTTCCTTGCCCGAATTGTCATCATAGTTGATCGTGTTGGCTTCCGGGCAGTACTGCGTGCACAGCCGACAGCTCGTCGCTGCGCAAATATCAACACTAATATCGGCGACAAGATACATGCGGGTCTCCTCTTCCTAGCGTGAGGCCTGGGCCGCGGACAGAGTATCGGCTTTCTGAGATACCTCCAGATCGTCGGCTTTCTTGGCTGCCGCTCTTTCGTCCACGCCCCAACCGTGCTCTTCAGCGTAATCCCAGCCGGCCTTAATGACGGCTACGTTCTTATCGATGAGTTCCTGTTTCTGTTTGAACTTTCTTTCCACGACACTATCCAAGGCCGCGGTGCCGCCGGATACCACGAAGCCCTTGCCGAGAAACCGATCTTTGACGGCTTCCCCCAGAGCGTCCAGCGTCGTCAGCCGAGTGATGGCTCCAATCGCTCCCATCAGCGCCATATTCGTCGCGAGATCAAGACCGGCGACTTTCAGCGATAGCTGCGTCGCCGGGATGTAATAGACTTTGGCGTTCCGCTCTTTCAGTTCATTGGTCTCCTGGGGCGGCAACTTCATGGGACCATCATGATTGATCAGCAAGACCCCATTCTGCTTCAACCCGAAGTAGAACGGCATGGTGTATGACTTGCCGTGAGTGATGACCTGTGGGTGGAAAATAATGCAGATATGCGGGAACGTGATCTCGCCGATTTCATAAATCGGCTCGTCCGAAACCCGCACATAGCTCTCCACCGGTGCCATCCGTTTTTCAGACCCGTAAAACGGCACGATCGTGCTTTCCCCCCCGGCCCGAATCACGGCGGTACTCAGGATATGCGATCCCGTCACCACCCCTTGTCCCCCGACACCCGCCATGCGAATGTTAAAGCGTTTTGCCATCGGTTGCCTCCCTGATCGCGCGAGATCTTCTTATGCTTTTGAAAGTGCCGGAGCCGGCTTCGGCAGGTACTCTTTATAGCCGTACCGGGCGCCCAAGTAATCTTTGGCTTCGTCGGTGATGTACTCTTCAAACTTGTAGCGATCGTTTTCGACGGTCTTTGCGTCCTCCATGACCTTATCCGTGGGGATGGAGTACTCGATGTTGCAAGAGGTGTACGCTTGAATATAGGTCGGGCCGACCTCCCGCGCGATGAGAATGGCTTTCTTGATCACGCTCTCGACGCGCCGCGGATTATTCGGGACGACGGTCGCAACATAGGCGCAACCGGAGAGTTTGGCCATGCCGATCATGTCCATCTTCTCGAACTTCTTGCCGAGCGGCGCCATCTTAAGGACCTGGCCTTTATTGGTCATCCCGCTCTCCTGGCCCCCGGTGTTTCCGTACACTTCATTATCCAACATAATCGTTGTGAAGCGTTCCTTGCGGAACCAGGAATGGAGCGTCATGCTGAAGCCGATATCGGCCATTCCGCCGTCGCCGGCCATCACGACCACGTCCTTGGGTTTGTCTCCGAACCGTAATCGAAGTCCTCGGCTCAGGCCGCTTGCCACGGCATTCTGGTCGCCATAATTGCCGTAGACGAAGGGCACCGCCGCTTGCGAGATCGCCAAACGCCCGCAGCCCGCCGTCCCAACTGTGATCGTGTCCTCGGGGTTCGGGAAGGAGATCATCGCGAGCCGGATAAAGAGTGTCATGGCACATCCGGCACACATGGGATGCTCCTCCAGAATTTCCTTAAAGGAGCCCATCTGCGACACCGTGGTCTTTTTGCCGAAGGGACCGTGCTCAACCATGTCACGATATTCCTTAGGCATGAACTTATCGAACCCTGGTGAAAATTTCACGTAATCGAGACTCATCGCGCGCCCTCCTTAACGGGTAAACGAGACACAGGTTTGTTCTGAGGAATTTCGGCTAAATCTACTGGTCTTACAAGGGATTAAGTTCAGGTGGGACACCTTAACAAAGCTCCTAATTGTTGTCAATTGGAAAAATGCGCACCACCCGCAGCTGCATGCCGATGCCCCTGAGGATAAGCCCACCCATGAGGGAAAGCAACATGGCAGAAGGCCTAAGATGGCCTTTTGGATAGCCTAACGCCTGACCCCCGGTGGGCCTTTCGTACTACGCCTATAAGTTATTGAAATATTTCAGATAAATCTTTTGGCATGATTTTAAACTAATCGCACCCCGGTTTTGCTTGCGATGACCCGACTCCTTCCCTATAATTGTCTCATTTTTACGTCGTTTTGACCTGTTTGGAAATACCGCAACCGAGACCCCTTTCTGTGCTGATCAGGAGGACGCCCGTCGATGACCGCAAAGGCCATCACCACAGAGCTCATCGAGCTCGCGAAATCGACTGCGGCTGAACTGACGCTAAACGCCGGTTTCAAGCACAAACTCTGCCGATATGCCGACCTGCGATTGGAAGTCGTGGAAGAAAAGCGTGCGGGTGCCGAAAATGGAACGGCGAAATTCACCCGAGACGAATGCCGGTTAGCCTTTGGCGTGCGCGTGCTTGCAGGGGACCACATGACTGCGCCCGGCTACTACGGACAGATCCTCGGCAAGGCCGATCTGAAGGACTTGGCCTCGAAGCTCTCCGTCGGGCTGAAACATGCTTATGACCGCGCCGTTGCGAATGCTCAAGAAAAGATGCGCGCGCGCGCCACTTTCAAGGAATTAGGCGGCTATCTGTCCGACCCCCGCCTGGCTGCGATCGACGCGCACAAGGATACGGTCAAGGCCGACTATGCCGTGGACCCCCGCTCAGTCCGCATTGATGAAATGATCCGCTATGTGACCGAGGTCTCCGAGGCCGTCCAGGATGTGGCTGATGTGAAGTACAATTCAATCAGCGCGGTCACGCTACTCAATCGCACGCTCTTTACGAGCTCCGAGGGCGCCTGCATCGACCAATCGTTCGCGCTGACCGAAGGCTCTTCGTATGTCGTGGCCATCACCGACGAAGGCGACCAAGAACTGTATGACGCGTTCGGCCATCAGCGCGGGTGGGAGGTTGTGCTGGAGGGCATTGTCGAAGAACATATTCGAAATCTGGACCTCCTGACTTTTTCAACGAACCTTGCGCGGGATGCCGTGAAGCTGGCCAACTCCCCGCCCCTCCCCAGCTCCCAAAAAGAAGTGGTCGTCGTGACGGACCCGCATTTCAATACGCTGAAATCTCACGAAATCATCGGCCATGCATCGGAATTGGATCGCGCGCTCAAAATGGAGACCGCGTATGCGGGACGAACTTGGCTGCTGCGAAGCTTGGATGATACTCAAATCGGCAAGCCGATTGCTTCGCCGCTGGTGACCGCCTACTCGGATCCTTCCTTGCCTGGCTTCGGACACTTCAAGTACGACCACGAAGGCACGCCCGCGCGCAAAGTGGTCCATATCGACAAAGGTATTTTCAAGGGTTTTATGAATAGCCGGCAGACCGCAACGATTCTCGGAACGGCGCCGAACGGCTCCTACGTGGCAACAAACGCCGCCTTCGTGCCGCTGATCAGGATGTCCAACACCGTCTTCGCCGCCGGCGCATCGAACCCTCAGGACATCATCCGGGAAGTAGACAAGGGTTATTATTTGGTCGGCCATCGCATCCCGTCCATCGCCGAGTCGCGTGAGAATTTTAGAATCTCCGCTCAGAAGGTCTATGAGATCAATCGCGGGCAGATCGGACAGCTCTATCGAGGCGGCGGCATTATGGCCGATACGAAAGATTATCTCATGAAGGTGGACGCGGTCGGCCGTGATTTCCGACTGTATCCGATCCCGACGTGC
>DASXSU010000101.1:0-8175 GCA_036505795.1 Nitrospirales bacterium | reverse complement strand
TCGGGAACGCCGCTGGGTGGTGTGACAACGAAGCCTCCACCATCTCCACCGCCGATTGACGCGCCTTTGATCGCAATCGTCTCAGCAGTACCGGTGTTCGGGTCTCCCAACCGTTCAACCACACCAAAAAGCGCACTGACTCCTGCTGTTCCTGGCTCAAAGAAAAAATTATGGGTCGGATCGCCGTTCACCGCTGGAATCCCAAGCGTGGCACCAAAAGCTGTTTGAACATAGCCAGTAGATGGCGGACTGCCAAATCCGGTCGCAGTGGTCGGAAGGAAATCGTAATAGTGCGAGTTGCTCGCAGCAGCGAATGTTGCTATTCCTCCGCCAGCATTGAAGAAATCCGTGATAGGTGTCTTGGCGCCCGCCAAATTGGTCGAGCTCAAGTCGTTGTTGTCACAGCCGCCACATCGGAAATCCGAAGCCACGACAATGGCACTGAATTTGGTCACATCAAAATTGCTGGCTGCGGGAATTCCCGTATTTGGATTGATGTTGGTAAAAGGGATTGAAACACCAGATAGCCCTAAGAGAGTAGTCAGCTCCGAACCAGCGTCAAAGGCGAGAACGGGCAGAGTAGGATTTGGCGCACCCGCTCGGGCGAAGTTGATCATAGCCTTTGCCTGGGCTTGCGCTAGCAGGTCCTGATGAAAATCGTCGTCATGACCGGTCAGTACAATGTTGCCGGCCGACGCCGTGGAAGCGAATAACAGTACCCCAATGGCAACGCCAAGGGTGAACAACCCGGCTACCAATGATTTTTGCATAGAAACCTCCAGATCAATACTTCTTTGACTTGCGTGTTCGATCAGACTACCAGCCATAACGCATAAAAAATGCCAAAACGTAAGCAGTTAAAATATAAGTTGTTTTCTACGTCATGGCGCGAGTGAACCGGACGGTGTCAGGCTATCTTGTCAGTGATTAGATCCAGAAGGAGTAGAAGATCAGCAAACACAACCCATGCTAATCATAAAATACGCCATTATAACAATTAGTTGTGATATTAAATAGTATGATTAATCTAGGTATATTAGAGGGGTGTTAAATTATCTGACAGTAAAGATATGGGTCGGGCAGGTCGAGCGAAGGCCCGGTTAAAAGACCACAACGTGCTGAGTGTTGAGGCGAAAGGGTTCAGGCTTAGAGCGGAGACAGCCAAGCGGCATGTTTTTTGTCGCGACCGTGAACGATATCAAAAAAGGCCCCTTGGAGATCTTTGGTGACCGGCCCCGGGGTGCCTGATCCGATCTTTCGATTGTCCAGCTCCCGGATCGGAGTCAGCTCGGCGGCCGTCCCGGTCATGAAGACTTCATCGGCAATATAAAGCTCATCGCGGGTAAATCTTTCTTCCGTGACCGTCAACCCCCGTTCGCGGGCGAGCTGGATGATCGAGTCGCGAGTAATGCCTTCGAGGATGGAGGTCAGCGGAGTAGTTTTGAGGGCGCCGTTTCGGACCATGAAAATGTTCTCTCCAGTGCCTTCGGCCACGTAGCCCTCCGTGTCGAGCAGGATCGCTTCATCGTACCCGGCCGCTTTCACCTCGCGCTTGGCTAAAATGGAGTTGACGTAGTGGCCGGAAACCTTCGCGCGTGTCATGCTGACATTGACATGATGACGGGTAAAGGACGAAACCTTAGCCCGGATGCCGTGCTTTAACCCTTCATCACCGAGATACGCGCCCCAGGGCCAGGCGATGATCGCCACGCGAACCGGATTGTCGGGGCAGTAGAGTCCCATATCCCCATTACCGATAAACACCAGAGGCCGGATGTAGCACTCCTCTAACCGGTTGACCACCACGGTTTCGCGAATCGCATCGGCAATCTCTTTCTTGCCGAAGGGGATTGTCATCAAGGTGATGTGGCACGACGCGAACAGGCGGTCCACATGCTCATTCAGGCGAAAGATCGCCGAGCCCCGCTCGCCCTTATAGCAACGGATGCCTTCGAAAGCCGCAAGCCCGTAATGCAAACTATAGGTGAGCACGTGGACGTTGGCGTCCCGCCATGGAATGAGCTTGCCATCCAGCCAGATCTTTTCGGATTCTTTAACGGCCACGCTGGTAAGACTCCCTTGGTAATGTCGAAGCGAATATAACAGCGGGTCCAAACCAAGTCAAACCAACAGAGACGGTGCGACTAAATCTTTCCCTTGGTTTGTTGCCGAAACCGGTGCGGCCGGCCGATGAGATAGGTCGCGAACTCGCGCGCGCCTCGCATGCGCTGCTCGATCGAGGACGGCCTTAACCGTTCGCTTTCCAGATGCTCCTCGAATCCCTTGGGGCGCTCTTCGATAAATTGATCGAATGGGGGTTTTGGAAAAGGCAGTTTCAGGCTTCGCTCTGATTTAGCCATGAGAAACATCCTGCTTCAGAAATCGGTCAAGTCTACGACGAACCCGTCATAAAGTGTAGCGAAAAACGACAGCAGTTTCTTGACATCATTCTCTCTCACGTGGTACAAACTTTTCTCTTCAAGTTCATGATCCAACGGGGTGCCGTGATGTACGCGATTATCGAAACCGGCGGCAAACAGTATCGTGCCGCCCAGGGTGAGATTCTCCAAGTCGAGCGTCTGGCAGGAGAGGTGGGCGGGACTGTTACGTTGGGGAGAGTCCTGTTCGTATCCGGGGACGGAGGCGCAAGGCTCGGCAACCCGGTCGTTGGGCAGGCCAGCGTCACCGGCGAAATCGTGGAACAGGGGCGGTCCCGCACCGTGACCGTGTTCAAGAAAAAGCGGCGCAAGAACTATCGCCGGACCAAAGGTCACCGCCAGTCGTTTACTAAGGTTCGAATTACCGGTATCTCAGGGGTCTAATCGATGGCACACAAAAAAGGTCAAGGATCAATCCGCAATGGCCGGGACAGCAATCCCCAGTATCTCGGCGTAAAAGCCTACGCCGGGGAAACGGTCACCGGAGGCAGTATTATTGTCCGCCAGCGAGGGACTAAGTTTCATGTCGGTTTTAATGTCGGTAAAGGCAAAGATGACACGCTCTTCGCAAAGACGACCGGCACTGTGAAGTTCGAGGGGCCCAAGGATCGACGCCGCGTCAGCGTGTATCCAGCAACTCCCCCCGCTGCCTGATCCTTTTCCCGAAGCCACTCATGAGAAAGCCGGCTCGCGCCGGCTTTTTTTGCCCGCCACTCCCTGGTGCTCAACTATGCAGACGTCACCGGCAATTCCACTGTAAAGCACGCTCCCATACCGGGGGTGCTGTCGGCTTTGACGCGTCCCCCCGAGCGGATGACGATGTCGCGGACGATGTGCAGTCCCAGGCCGGTCCCCTTGCCTTGCTCCTTCGTGGTAAAAAACGGGTCAAAGACCTTCCCGAGCAGATGCGGGGCAATCCCCGGCCCGCTATCCTTGACTGTCGCACGAATTGAGCCATTGACGCTGTTCGTCGTGAGTACCAGAGTCCCCTGTCCCTCCATTGCCTGTACGGCATTGGTAACAAGGTTCACAAATACTTGGAGGAGCTCATCCGGATTGCCCCGAATGGGCGGAAGGACACTGAAGTCGGTTTGGACCTTCACTTCGTCCAAGACACAGGCACGCCGCGCCATCTTCATCGCCTCTTCGATAATATGGTTCACATCAATGTCGCACCGGGTCTCGGCGGAATTCTTGTGAGCGTAGACATTCAGATCTTTCACGATCGCCGCAATCCGCCGGCCCATTTCCATGATGTCCGCAACGTATTCCTTCACGACCTCCGGGCGCGTCTCATGCTCCAGGCGTTCAGAAAGACCGGTGATACCGAAAAGCGGATTATTGATTTCGTGGGCGATGCCGGAGGCCATCGTACCGATCGAGGCAAGCTTTTCAGCCTGGATGAGTTGATCGCGAAGATCGCGCTCATATTGAGCTAGTTTCCAAACAAGTAAGGCAGAGATCCCTCCGAGGATTTCGGTCTTGGGCGGCTTGTGCTTCGCGATCAGAGCGGCCATGGAAGGATCGCCCGTCACATCTACGATGAGATCGGTATGGCCTTGGTTGATAAGGAAGACGGCGTCCTTGGACGTGGGGATCCCCAGATTGCGCGCGAGTGCGAGTCCAGGCGCCTGGGGATTGATGTCCGCCACCCCCACGACCTGGACCCCTTGCCCACACGCAAACAGCTCCAGCAGGGCTTTGCCGCCCCTGCCGGCTCCGATGATCAGGATCCGGATGATCTCCGGCGATGAGTCCACACCGATCTCAGCTTAATTTTTGTCCGACAACGAAAGCCGCTGCGCCATTGCCCCCTTGATGGAAGCCAACAGCTTATCCCGATCAATCGGCTTCACAAGGTAGTCGTAGACGCCCTTACTCATGAGATCTGCGGCCATCACGGTGTCCGGGAAACCGGTTAAGACCAAAATCGGGACCGATGGATACTGCTGCCTAAAAAAGGCGATTGCCTCAATACCATTGATCTTCGGCATCCGGATGTCACAGATGATCACATCGACCATCAGGGGATTATCGTCCGAGCCGATCTTTTCAATCCCTTTCCCGCCGTGCTCCGCTTCAACGACATCGTAGCCCGCCTCTGTCAACATCACGCGAAGAACTTTTCTGACAATGTCCTCGTCGTCCACGATGAGCACGCGGCCCATTCCGGGCGTGTCCTTGGTATGCAGTCCCCATGTCATAGGCGGCCTCCTTTTCTATGGTTCCAGGGTTTACCACTCGCCGATAAAAAAGACAATGAGCAAGTTTGACGCCGCCTGTAGAGACGAACAAAACTCCTTAAATAATAAATAGTTACTGCTGCAGACCTACTCGACTCAATTGCAACACTGGGTTGGAATGCACCACCAATGATCAGTTTGCACCGAACCACCTCGGCAATGCCGGCTCATCGTCTCGGAATAAAAAAAGGGCCGAGGATCTTTCGACCACCCGGCCCATTCTCTTTCAGCAGAGGCTAACGCTTAGCCTTATTTGTTCTTCTTCACCCAATAGCGCCAACCCGCCAGGCCGGTGAGCCCCGAGCCCAACAGCAAGAGCGTGGCCGGCTCCGGAACGCCGCCGGGCGGAGGCGGAGTCGGTACGCTCGTCGTCCCTATCGTCGCGAGCGCCGTGCCATTGTTAGGATCGCCAAGAGCATTTTTCGTCGCATCACTGGTGAATTGACCATTGATAATGGTGGTTCCGACAGTCGTGGTGGCCGTGAACAAACCGACGGAGCCATTAGCACCGGGGCCAGGACCTACGATGGCCGCCCCTGTTCGGTACCAGGTCAAATTGGGAATGGCTGGGTTGTCCGCAGGCAACAACGTGCTTCCGGTGGAGCCGAGCAATAAGGACTGAAAGGCCCAACCCGCTGGCTCGGTGTGCGCGCCCGTAAACCCGGTGAAGTCGTAGATCGTGACATAGTCGGCATTTGTAGCGCCTGGGAAGCCAACGCTCGTATTTGTTGAAGCTCCTGGAACTGCTCCCGGTTGTGCAGTCTGCGTAGCGCCGAGCCTCACATCATAAGTAAAAACGAAGGGACCGACTCCGGTAACACTTGCGAGTACGGGTGTGAGATCCGCGCGAACCTCCGTTGAGGATACGGCGACTCCTAGAAGTCCGACCATTATGGTGGCACTAACCAATCTTATAATTTTCATGACCTCTCCTTACTCGGATGTTCTCTCGCAATGCTCTTCTAATACAGAATGTCTTTTATATAGCTACTTCTCGGGGTGAAACAAGTGCAGGTTACATGCCCAAGTTCTAAGCCATTGAAAAGTAATAACATCGCTGACGTTCAGACGATTTCGACAAAGAGCGTGTCAGATTTTTCGACGTCTGTGGACTCCTGCCAGAACATTCATTTCGTTCCCTGGCGACCTAAGGCATTGATTTTTATGAGGTAGAGACTAAAAAGCATGGACACCTACGTAATATGATAGTGTCAAGTTTTCCGGCACATTAGCAAGAAGCTACTAGGCTAAGTTGTTTTATAAATAATATTAACATTGACTTAGAACTACCTGTCTACGTCGATTGTGGACACAGATTACGAAGGCCCCCAGCACCTGAAACAATGTGCACTCAGTGCGCCTCAAATTCGTTAGAATCATTTTTATAACATTAAACTTCTTGAAATGATCTATGCCGGGAAGAGGGGGTAGGGGAACTAATAGAGGAATAGACCTGATCGCTCTTTGACATTATTATCGCGCCGCAAACGGTTCAATCATCCCGACCAGAATCATTCCGACCAGAAGGGAATTCAATGCAAATGATAAGGGCAGTTTTTGTTCTGATATGCTTGGTTGCCACGAGTGTCCTGCTTCCCATACCGGCTCACTCCGAATTATACATTGGCGGCGAGGTAGGAGGGGTCTTCCCCGGAAAATTGACCAACGGGAAAGGTCTTGGCACCAGGTCCGGCTTTACCTTTGGTGATTTTGAATTGTCCAACTCGGTGGTGTACGGCGGGAAAGTTGGGTATTTTCTTGAAAGCTACAACTGGCTTGGGTTTGAGCTGGACGCCTTCACGGCGACGCCGAAGATCAAACAGCAGACTGTTCAGGCGTCTCCGAATGCCATTGTTCTGCAGCCCGAGGCGGACTTACGCGTCACCACCTTCGCATTGAATCTGGTCTTCCGCTATCCTGGCGAAACATGGCAACCCTATGTGGGAGGCGGGCCCGGGTATTTCTACGCCAGGGGAACAGGGACTTCTACAGATTCCGATCACGGCATTGGATTTAACTTTATCGCCGGCCTGCGCGTCTTTATCATTCAACACCTGGCGGTTTTCGGAGAATATAAGTATATGGGCGCGACGTTCAAATTCCCCAATGCCTTTGGTAATGGAGGCGGCATCGAAGAGGATTACAAGGCCTCCCACATCGTCGCCGGAGTTTCCTATCATTTTTGAGGAACTTTGCGGTAATCTCATTTAGCAGGACGTTCAGGTACTCTTCCTCCAAATCTAGCTTTCCCCTATTTGCTACTTAAGCGGGTGAGACTTATACTGCCTGTTTAACCTCCACTTCGGCCTCTCCTCGTGGCCGGCAGGACAGAGTTATGTTTATTGACCAGGTGAAAATCTACGTCAAGGCCGGCGATGGCGGCAATGGCGTGTGCAGCTTCCGGCGGGAGAAGTATGTCCCGCGAGGCGGCCCAGACGGAGGAGATGGCGGAAATGGAGGGGATATCCTTCTGCAGGCCTCAACCCGGCTCTCCACCTTGTTGGATCTTCAATACCAGCAACACCATGTGGCGAAAAACGGCGGGCACGGAGAGGGCGGCAACCGGCACGGTCGGAACGCCGTTCCTATCGTCATCAGGGTACCGGTCGGTACGATCGCGAAGGACCATGACACAGAGGCCGTTCTCTGCGATCTGACCGAAGACGGACAGGAGGCGATTATTGCGCATGGTGGACACGGAGGACGAGGCAACTCCCAATTTGCGTCCGCAACCAATCGGGTGCCGATGCAGCATGAGAACGGCGAACTGGGCGAGGAGCATTGGCTTCTCCTTGAACTGAAGCTTCTGGCCGATGTCGGCCTGGTCGGGTTTCCCAACGCGGGAAAGTCGACCTTGATTAGTGCAATCTCTGCCGCGCATCCGAAGATCGCCGAATACCCTTTCACGACGCTGGTGCCGAACCTCGGCGTGGTCCGCTATGGAGTAGGCAATAGGACAACCGCTGGTGACGGCGAAGGCCACAGTTACGTTGTCGCCGACGTTCCCGGGCTCATCGAAGGGGCGCACGAAGGCAAAGGTCTGGGATTTCAGTTCTTGCGCCACCTGGAGCGGACATCCTATCTGCTCTATCTTATCGACATTGCCGAGGGCGCGCCCGAAGACCCTGTCAAAAGTCTTAAGACACTACGATCAGAACTGAAGCTGTACAATCCGGAGCTGGCTGGGAAGCCGTGCGCGGTAGCGGGGAGTAAACTGGACGCCATCGGTAACGGCGCGCCTTTAAAGCAGCTGCGGGCGTATTGCCGCAGGGAGAAAATCAAGTTCCTGGCAATCTCTGCCGCAACGCGAGTGGGCTTGGACTCCTTGACCCAATATCTCGGCGAGCAAGTGGCGATCATCAAGAATGCGCAATTGAAAGACGACATGCTCGCCAAGACGCAAATCAATACCTAATGCGGCACCCGGTACTAAAAGAAGCTCGCCGGGTCGTGCTGAAAGTCGGCAGCCGCCTCCTGGCGTCCAAAGGGATGGG
>DASXSU010000100.1:0-19441 GCA_036505795.1 Nitrospirales bacterium | reverse complement strand
TTGACATGCGGACATGCGCATGGTGTAATCGCCCGCCGATAAATGGTGGCTAAGAGGTCGTTGATGGACATGTTCGGAAATGTGAAGCTGGTTGAGCTGTCTCTTTTGATCACGCCGGAGCAGAAGACGTGGCTCGACATGATGGTCAAGAAAGGCAAAATCGCCGTTCCTCCGGGCGGAACCCTTCCGGAAGGTTCCGTCATCTCCATTTTTTTGAGAACGATGCTGTGGAACTCCGAAGAGCAACGCCAGAGCATCGATGCTCTGCCCGAGGATATGATTCAGGAATTCCGCGGACAATCGGGCCTGGTCAACATTTCTGCTCAGATCTCGGAGGACCAGAAAGCGTGGTTGGACAAGATGGCTGCCACCAGCAAGGTGGCGCCCGCGCCGGGGGACTCGGTGGTGTCCCTGTTTACTCGAGTCCTGCTCCAAAACGCAATGGAACAGCACCAGGCTCTTGAGCGCGCGGACCCGTGGGCTGATGACGATGAGATGTAGGGCTATTTAGCGCTTAAGGCCTCGATGGCGGCTTTCGCCACTGCCTCGTCCTGATCTCCCTTCCCACCGCCGACACCGATCGCGCCGATGACCTTGCCGCCCTGGATCAACGGGAAGCCTCCGGGCAAGCTGGTGAATTTGCCGCCGGTGGTCGAAGAGATTTCAGCACTTATGTTAGGAGGAATGCCGCTTGCCGCGGACGGCTTGCGGATCGACGCGGCCGTGTAGGCTTTGCTGAATGACGTGTGGTTCGTATGAAGGAAAGCCCCGTCCATCTTGATAAATGCGAGGAGATTGCCGCCGGCGTCCACGATGGAGATGCCCATCGGCACCCCTATTTCCTGGGCCTTGGCGACCGCGGCACTGAGTGCTGTTTGGATGTCAGCCGTCGAGAGTTGGGCGGGGGCGCCCTCCGCGCGGGCCGGTGCCACGAAGCTGACGGTGCACAGCAGACCGATCAGGATTGTCGCGATGCCTTTCATGGCATTCCTCCTCAGCAGTAAGTCAAGGTGTGACGGTCCGGCGAGGGACCTCGCGGCCTTCTTCAAGATCCAGCAAGTCGATCCATGTCACGATGTCGCTGCGTGTCGCGTCAAGGGCGTCCCTCGTCTTCTTGAAGTAAGCCCACTTCGCGTCATCGTCGGGTCCTCGCTCCAGCATCTGCGTGTTCCATAATTCGATCTGCTTTTTTGAACGGGGCCGGCCGTGCACGGCGAGCCAGTCCAAGATCAGGTCGTCCGTCCGGCTCTTCGCGGCGTAGGCAAAATCCTGCTCGTTCACCTCCAGAAATGACAGGAAGGCTTTATCCAAGGGGCATGGATAGATATAGTCACCGTTGACGCCCGCTTCGCGGGCGCGCGCCTTATCGATCATCCGGGCCAGATGCACATAGCCACCGAGAAGTTGTTTTGCGCTTCTTGGGTATTCGGCTTTGAGGTTCTTCGCCCCGGGTCGGCGCATCTGTCCCGGGATATCATCCGGGGTTTTCCCCTTTGGATCCCCCATCCCGGTCGATCCGGGAATGTCGAAGGACATCGCTGGCCTCAGAGCAACCGGTGGTTGCTGAAGACCAATGTCTTCACCGCGACGGCGCCATTGTCTGCGGAAATAATGCGCCGGGAGGCAGGAAGATCGGCCTGGCCGACCCGCACATGCGTGTCTGAAAAGCTTTCCACATTGGTCAATTTTCCGTCCTGCGGGCTGAAGTAGTAGACGGTGTATCGGGTCGTTAAATACTTGTCGTCCTGCGTGATCGCGCTGTCCTCGATATTGATCGTGAATTTCATCGGTCCCATAGTCCGATTGATCTGCGTGATGCGATTGTCCTTGAGTCGATAATGGGATTTGAGTGCGTCGTGAATATGAATCGTCTGTCCGAGAGGATGAGACGCGCCCTGTTCGAGCGTCAGGACGCTTTTGCCGTCCGACTGGTCGAAGGTCCGAGGGCCGCGATGGACCGCGATCATTCCAATCGTATTGCTCGCCCATTTGTGAAGCTCGGGATCATCCAGAGAGATCACGATTTCCTGGGGAGATTTCAGGGTGACGGTGCCTTTGACCTCTTTGCCGTTGGCATTGATGGTGAGATCGGCGGCAAAGCCTTTAAAGCCGGGGGGCCATCGAGCTGTTTTTTCGAAAGCTCGTCGCAATAACTCTCTGGCTTGCGGGTCGTCCTGGATATCGGTCGTCGGCTGGCTCTGACACGTTTCCATTGTAGGGCTCCTTTTAAAGTAAACGCCTCGGAGTATTATAAGAGGTAGAGAAGATGGCATACAACAGGGCGGCGACGAGGGAAAACGAATAATGGGGCGTACGCATATGCAAATAAAATCAATCACTTAGGCATTGGCATGTCACTGCAGAATTCGCTATGTCCTGAATTTTAATCACCTCTTTTCACCCGGCCGATTCCAGGTATAGGTTTTTCTACAGATACTGCCTAGTTTGTGGTACAATGGCCACACATGAAGGCTTTGCACAAACGACCTGGGGAAGGGAAGATGACCAAGAAGATCCGCAAGAGCGTACCCCTGAAGAATACCCATCGTCGAATCGGTGGGGCACAGCCGGTACCGGACAAGGCAAAATCGGTCAAGGCCGGACCCCATAAACCGGGTGAAAAGAGCAAGGGCCAGTCGGCCTTGGCTACTGCAGTTGCGGAAGATGAGCTTGAGGAGCGCCGTCGTTTGTTTGCGAAAGCCCGCAAAGGGGATAAGGGAGCTGTCGCGAAAATCTATGAATTGTACGGCGCCCGTATCTATACGACAGCACAGGTAAAAGAGGTCAAGCCGGCGCGGTATGCCAGCCCTGTTCTTCCCCTGCGTCGGCGCGCTCAACGCGGGTAATTCCTACCGGATTTCGGCCGAGTTCATGAAAGAGCTGGACACTGAGAAGCTCAAACTGCTCTACGAGCGGTTTCGAGATGTCTGCCTCGTTGAAAAAGAGGTGTGGAAGGAGATCTACCTTCCCCGGGACGTAACGGAGGGGACTGTCCGGCGCACTAACGTGCAGGATCGCTACGCCGTCACCATCGATGATCCGGAGGTGGAAGCCGTCCTCGAGGCGAATATCGGACTGGGGCCGAAGGCACTCGACGCCGCCATCTCGGAATACCGGTCCGCCATCAGTTTTGAGAAAGCCTAAAGCCTTTCTGCCTCCTCACGGAGGCTACTGGACAGCTACCCGCAATCCCCCTTGAGCCAGAATTACAGCTACCTGTTCGCATATTTTATACTCTCCGGAATAGACCTCAGCGGACCCCACATGGTCAATGCGATAGGCGAGCTCAAAAGCGCGTTGTGGGGTCATGCTCGGAACGGCGCGGCACAACAGCTCGATCACCTGTTCGTAGCTGTGGCAATCACAGTTGTATACAATCACCCGGGTACCGAAGTCACTGCCGGTTGAGACAGTTGTTTCTTCAATAGTTTTCGGAACGGGGACAGTTTGGGGTGTGGCCATGGGATGGGGCTTATGGTATCACAGGGTCAGGAGGGGTGCTAGAGTGTGAGTCAGCTTCCCTTAAGGTCAATTGTGCTCGCTGCGATTACCTTGGATCCGAAGGTGTGGTGGCCTCTTTTCCCCCTGCTCCTTCTGATCGTTGTGGCGAGCCTAAGCGGGAGTGTCGTGTGGGCGATCCGGACGAAAGCGCCAACGCGCGATCTCCTCATCCAGGTATTGGCGCTGTCAGCTTATCTCTTCACCGCTGTCGTCGCGATGGCCAGTGAAGGCGGTGGCAGGGTACCGGCCTATGCCCACCGGCTACCATCCCTTCTGGCACAGGGAATTTTGCTCGCTCAGTTGGTCCGGATCTGGAAGCGTGCAGATGCCAGGCTGTTACGCGTCTTGAACCTGATCGCGTGGGGGGCCATCCTGACCGATACCGGCCTGCATTATCTGATGCCTAGACGATAGGTCCCGGCAACGCGTGGCCTCATCGGCGAAGACCACAATAGCGGGCAATCCCGTCCCGATACCTCAGCCAGTGGTTGAGACCGTCCTGCATGGACTGGAGAATGAGCTGTTGGTCCGCCGCTCCGGTGGCATAGGTCAGCACGGTTTGCCAGGCAGTCTGGCGATGGCCGGCCTCCACCATGAGATGCACCCGGACCAGATCCAGGTATTTGGGGTCAATGCCGTGGTTCTGCGCGAGCGGATGCTTGCGAACCATCTCTTCGATTTGCTCGGGATCTTTCGGGGGAGAGGGATTGAGGATCTCCTGCCGGTCATTGACGTTTCCTTCAACAAAGATCGTCACGACCGCTAAAGCGATGAGCCAATCCGATACCAGGGTGATTTTATCCAGCCACTCCCGGTACATCCGGCTCTCGGCCAGGAGATTCACGTCACGAAAGTGGGCCCGCTCAAATCCCAACCCGAGCATTAAGGTCAGAAACAGATCGGGGTGCGATTGGCCCAGGGTCAAGCCGCCTGTATCCTCTTCGTAGAGGTTCTTCGCCAGTTCACTGCGAACCGGTCGCGGTGGATTTTTGCCGTGGATGCGGCTCAGAAACACCGGGAAGTCCCGCACGTAGACAGCATATTCTTGCCGATAATGGGTCTCAATCTGAGCTTTGGTGCACTGCGGTCCGAAGAGCAGCGGCCAGGCCCAGTGGTCTTTGCGGTCCATGATGGCGAACAGTTTCTCTCTAAACTGATCCGGGGAAAGGGCCTTGATCATAAAAGTCTCCAAAGTCTCACTGGGAACCTATGCTAGAATGCTACTTATGATGGACAAAGTCACGCTTCAAGATCCCGAAGAAATCCTGACGTTCCTGGCCGATGTGTCGCTGAAGGGACGTGGCATGACCACCGATTCTTTGCTGGAGCAGGTACTCGACGAAGGCTTCACCGAGCCGATCTACCTGAACGCAAGCGGCGAAGACCCCGACGCCTTTTACAAAGGGAAGCCCGGTGCATGGGCGGTCTATCAAATACGGGAATGGAAGCGCGTCATGACAATTTCCGGAGGCCCCGCCAAGGAGCGGCGGATTCAAATTACCGAAACCCCTTGATTGTCTTATCCCGCCGACCATTGCTTTCACCATTCGGCCGTTCTAAAATTCATCCATGACCCGGTTACTCGCGCCCCGTGACGAGAATGAGTTGATGATGCTCAGGAGCGTGCTGGAATGCGAAGGCATTCCCTATCAGATCCAAAATGAGCATTTCGGCGGACTCTACCCGGGTCTCAACATCTTCGCCCTGAATGAGCGAATTATCCTCGTCGACGAGTCCGATTATGAGCGCGCCTGGGTGGTCGCCCGGGATTTCTTAAAGGCAGTGGCCAAGAAACCCGGAGCACAGCCGGCGAAGGGCAGCGTTAGTACCATCCACCGACCAGATTATTTTCCTCGAAATACAGATAGCGGTGCTTGACCGTCGCGCTGTCGATCCAATCCTCGAACACCCAGAGCTCCCGGCGAACCCCGGCGTCGGTATACGTCACATCGATTGAGTATGGCGAACCCCAACTCGCGAGGACCTGCTCGCGCGTCATGCCGACGACTACTTTCTTATGGGAAATTGCCTGTTCGAATTTCGCGTCGTATTTGACGAGCGGCGCGAATCGCCACAGAAGCATTCCCATTAACATAGCGGCAAGTATGCCATACAGCACGAGCCGGATTGGGCGGCGCCGAAGATAGGGAACCGGAATGGCGGCCGTTTGCGAGCTGTTCATTAGCCGGTAGCTTAGCAGGGCGTTTTTTAACCGGTCAAGCCGGAAAAGCCAGGTTGCTAGAGAAACAGAGCGCCATGTACCTCGAGGTAGAATCGAATCCGAATTGCGAAGGCTCCGTATTTCTTCGCTTTCGAGAGCAGGGCCCCGCGCGGTCCGTCCGTCAAGTGCGAACCTATGACCGTATCACGACCGGCGAATGGTGCACGATCACGGGCCTCCAGGGTGAAATGCCCGGAGGATTGTGCGAAGCCTACGCCCAGCCGGTTGAAGATTCCGGGGCCGGCACCGTCTATCTCGTCCGGGGTGGGCTCTGGGGCGTGCGGTTACAGGCCGTCACCGAGGAAAGCCCCTGGAATCTTACCGATTCCCGGCAGTGGGGCGAGCCGTATCTCCTGTTGGCTGATGCTCGCGATATTTGCTTCGCGGATGAGAATCACGGAGCATAGCGCGGCTTTGGAATTCCCTTTTTCGCTGGTTCCGGAGGCGGAGGCAGGCTGATGGCCTTCTCCGAATAGGGATTGAGAAGCCGCTCGTGAGTGATTTTTTGGTGATCCCGGATGAATGCCGGGCTGTCGATAGAAAACTCCATGCGCGTGATGGTATCACTCAATCGAATTCGTGGCGGAAAACCTTCGGAATTATAGAGACGATAAGCCAACGACCAGTCATAGTCGTCCTTCGCACGCACTTTGATCAAACTGCGTGCTGCCGGAGACGGAGGCTCCTGGATCAGAATGATAAAGAGATTTGAGCGAAACGTCGGCGCCTCCTCCGATGTGGCGGGCTTGAACTCCGGAACCAATTGCATCAGATTCGACAGAGGAACCGGAAATGGAGCGGCGACCGGAACGTTCAGCGCTTCAGGAGCATCGGGACTCATGAACTCAACATCCACCAGACTGACAAGAAGATTGGGGATGTCGCCAGTGGGCTTGTACTCTTCCGTGTATTGAAAGGAATATCGCACCTTGACGCCCTCGCGGATGAACACATACACGTCCTCGGCCATGGTGCCGGACATCTGATCTTTTAAAACATTTTCCCAGCTATCCAGAGAATGATAGTTATAGACGCGCTGGGCCGCCATTCGTGTCCGTACTTTGTGGGGTGGGCCCAGCTTCGCGCGAAGTTCCGGCTGAGTCAGGCCGAGTAAGCCGTCTTGAAACACGGCTGCCGCAGAAACCGGCCCCGCATCGAGTAGCCAGGCGAGCATCGCGAGGACAGAAAACAGGGCGGTTCGCATGAATTGCAATATCATCAGGCCATTGATAAATCATTGTTATGCTACGGTCGGGGGCGGTCCTTGTCAAGCCGCCGGCTTGCTTAGAAATTGATCCTTCCGTTATAGTCGGAACCTATGCTTCTTTCTTATCACACCGAAACATCCTTCCCTCGGCTCCAGTTATGCGCCTAGAGGAAATCCTCGAGACTCGCATTGCAGTTCTGGACGGGGCGATGGGCACGATGATCCAGACGTATCAGCTTGATGAGGCGGGCTACCGCGGCAGAGAGTTTGCGGATCACCATAAAGATCTCAAGGGTTGTAACGATCTGCTCTCCATTACTCAGCCGGGCATCATCGAGACCATTCACCGCCAGAATCTCGATGCCGGGGCGGACATCATCGAAACGAATACATTTAACTCCACCTCCATTTCGATGGCCGACTACAAGCTTGAACATCTCGTCTACGACCTCAATCTGGCAGGGGCCAAGGTCGCACGTCGGGCCGTAGAGATGGTAACGGCCAAGGAGCCGAACCGTCCTCGGTTTGTGGCCGGCGCCATCGGGCCCACCAACCGCACAGCGTCGATGTCCCCCGATGTCAACGATCCGGCCTTCAGAGCCGTCACATACGATGAGCTGGTTACGGCCTATTACGAGCAGGTCCGTGGACTCATGGACGGGGGCGTGGATCTGCTGCTGGCCGAGACCGTTTTTGACACACTGAATGTGAAGGCGGCGCTCTTTGCGATCGATAAGTTTTTCGAAGAGCACGGCCGGCGAGTCCCTGTCATGGTCTCGGTCACGATTACCGACAGAAGCGGACGCACCCTATCCGGCCAGACCATCGAAGCATTCTGGAATTCGATTGCGCATATGGATCTCCTGAGCGTGGGCATCAACTGCGCCCTGGGCGCCAAACAGATGCGTCCATACATGGAGGAACTCTCCACGATCGCCCCGGTCTACGCGAGTTGTTACCCGAATGCCGGTCTGCCGAACGCCTTTGGCGGATTCGATGAGACGCCCGAGATCATGGCATCCGATCTCGCGGAGTTTGCCGGGAGCGGCTGGCTCAACATCGTGGGCGGGTGCTGCGGGACGACCCCGGCCCACATTCAGGCGATTGCTCAGGCCATCAAGAATGCTCGGCCCCGGCGGCGCTCTGTGCCTGAACCGTACACTCGGCTGAGCGGTCTTGAGCCCTTGACCCTTCGGCCCGAGACGAATTTTGTGAATATCGGGGAACGCACCAATGTCACCGGATCGCCCGCGTTTTCGAAACTGATCCTTAGCGGTGATCTCGAAAGCGCTCTGGCGGTTGCGCGCCAGCAGGTCGACGGCGGGGCGCAGGTTATCGACGTGAATATGGATGAAGGCATGTTGGACTCAATCGAGGCGATGACGAGATTTTTAAAGTTGATCGCCTCTGAGCCGGACATTACGCGCGTGCCGATCATGATTGACAGCTCCAAGTGGTCGGTGATCGAAGCAGGCCTTAAATGCGTGCAGGGAAAGCCCGTCGTGAACTCCATCAGCCTGAAGGAGGGCGAAAAGGCGTTTCGGCACTACGCGAAACTCGTGAAGCGATACGGCGCTGCGGCGGTCGTGATGGCGTTTGACGAAGTAGGCCAGGCGGACACGGTGGAGCGCAAGATTGAGATCTGCGCCCGCGCCTACCGCATCCTGACCGACGAAATCGGCTTCGCGCCACAAGATATCATCTTCGACCCCAATATCCTGACAGTGGCCACCGGGATGGAGGAGCACAACAACTACGCCGTGAATTTTATCGAGGCGACGCGGTGGATCAAGGCCAATCTGCCGCACTGCAAGGTCAGCGGGGGCATCAGCAACATCTCCTTTTCGTTTCGAGGAAACAACGCGGTGCGTGAGGCCATGCACTCGGCGTTTCTCTATCATGCCATCCGGGCCGGGCTGGACATGGGCATTGTGAACGCGGGACAGCTCGGAATATATGAAGAGATTCCCAAAGACCTTTTGGAACTCGTCGAAGACGTCCTGCTCAATCGCCGGCCGGATGCCACCGACCGGTTGCTCGCGTTCGCCGAAACCGTCAAGCAAAAAGGGAAGGTGGTTGCGATAGATGAGGTCTGGCGTCAGGGTTCGGTCGAGGACCGTCTCTCGCACGCGCTCGTCAAAGGCGTCGTCGATTATATTGAATCGGATGTGGAGGAAGCCCGGCGGAAGTACCCCAAACCCCTGCACGTCATCGAAGGCCCCTTGATGGCCGGCATGAGCATCGTGGGGGATCTCTTTGGTTCCGGCAAGATGTTCCTGCCACAAGTGGTCAAGAGCGCCCGGGTGATGAAGAAAGCCGTGGCCTACCTGCTTCCGTACATGGAGGCGGAGAAGCAGGCGTCAGGCCAGAGCCCGCCGCGAGCGCGAATTCTCATGGCCACCGTGAAAGGGGACGTTCACGATATCGGCAAAAACATTGTAGGTGTCGTGCTCGGGTGCAACAACTATGAAGTGATCGACCTGGGCGTGATGGTGCCGTGCGACCAAATCTTAAAGGTTGCGCGCGACAAAAAGGTCGATATCATCGGCCTGAGCGGGCTGATCACGCCCTCACTCGATGAAATGGTTCATGTGGCGCGCGAAATGACTCGCGAAGGATTTCATGTGCCGCTGCTGATCGGAGGCGCGACCACCAGCAAGGCTCACACCGCGGTGAAGATCGCGCCCGGATACCACGAAACCGTCCTGCATGTGCTCGATGCCTCACGCGCCGTCGGTGTCGTGAGCCAACTGCTGAACTCCGAGCAAAAAGCGAAGTTGCTTGAAACAAATCGCCTGCAACAGGACGGGATTCGAGAGACTCATAAAACCCAAGGCCCGAAGACGCTGTTATCCATCGAGCAGGCGCGGGAACGCAAATTATCGACTGATTGGAAGACGCTCGATATCCCGAAGCCGGCTTTTCTTGGTCTTCGCGTCATGGATCCCGTTCCGCTTGAGCAGATCATCCCGTACATTGACTGGTCGCCCTTCTTTCATACATGGGAGTTGCGGGGGCGCTATCCAAAGATCCTCGATGACCCTGACGTGGGTCCGAAAGCCAGGGAGTTATTCGATGACGCCAAGGCGCTGTTGCAGAAGATCGTCCAGCAGAAATTGCTGACGGCGAAGGCGGTCTATGGCTTTTTCCCGGCCAACAGCGTGGAAGACGATATCGAGCTGTACACCGACGATACCCGGACGAAGGTGCTGGCGACCTTCCATACGCTACGGCAGCAAGGTCCGAAACCGGAGGGACAGTATAACCAGGCCCTGGCCGACCTCATCGCGCCCAAGGCGTCGGGAGTGCAGGACTATCTGGGAGCATTCGCGGTCACCAGCGGTATCGGGATAGAGGCGCTGTGCGGCAGATTTCAGCAGGACCACGATGACTACAATTCGATTATGTCGCAAGCCCTCGCCGACCGGCTCGCCGAAGGCCTCGCCGAATTTCTGCACAAGCAGGCCCGCGATGACTGGGGATATGGAAAAACCGAAGAACTCAGTGTCGAGGACCTCATCCGCGAGCGCTACCGCGGAATCCGCCCTGCGCCGGGGTATCCCGCCTGCCCCGATCATACGGAGAAGCAGATCCTCTTTGATCTCCTCCAGGCCGAAAAACATGTGGGGATCCGCCTCACCGAGAGCTTCGCGATGTATCCCGCAAGTTCGGTCAGCGGTCTGTATTTCGCCCATCCTGATGCGCGCTATTTCGCAGTCGGTAAGTTGGGGCGCGATCAGGTGCTCGATTACCAGCGTCGCAAGCAGATGGATCTAGGGAGCGTGGAGCGATGGCTTTCTCCGAATTTAAATTACGACCGTGAAGACCCCGCCGGAGCCTGAACGGATCGCCTAAGCAAAGGGAACCCACAGTTCATCAGGGCGGCTCGTTGAAGTCCGAAGCCTCAAAGGACACGGGAAAAATCGTTACCCGGTTGAAGACGGTGTCGCCGTTGAGCTTTTGTTTCCGGCCCACCAGGCGGCCGGTCCGGCGATCCACGACCGAGACAGACAATCGGCTGATGCCGTTTTGCTTGATCCAGTTAAACAGGGTGATCTCCGGCACTGGAAGCAAAAAGGTGCTCATCTGAGGGACCCCGAAAAACCGATCTGATCGATCGATCCCGAAGGCGTTGACCAACACCTTCACAATGTAATCCGCCTTACTGGGATCAGAGACGATTGCGGCGCCGCGCGTTTGCAACTCACTCGCCATTGCCTCCCGCGCAAAGAAGGCGTCCTGGGTAAAGCCGGTTACTTCAACGAAGACATCGGCATCCTCAAAATCCGGGCCTTCGAAACCTATGGCGGCCCGTTCGATAGACCCGGCCAGGAGACGCTGCTCGATCGCACTCCGTGGGGGCTGGGTCAACGTCCGCTTCGCTGTGCATCCCGCCACAAGGACAAGCAGGCAGACGGCGAGAACTGCAGTCCGAAGGCATAGCAGCAGGGAGTTGCTTCGGCTCACCATCGTCGCCTCCAGCGATAGCGAACGCGTCGCGAACGCGTGGCGAGGTGTCCGATCAAGAGTCCGCCAGCAAATATGAGCAAGACGCTCAGGCCCGTGCACCGAAAACTTTCGAGGCCTAGGGGGATTCGTGGTCCCCGTCGATGAAAGGTGACCATGGCCTCGCCGCCAAGCCATTCGGAGCGGTCTGGCCGGGAGTCGATCTGCTCGGGAGGGTCGGCTTCAAGCTCGCTCATCCGACGGACTCCAACAGGGCGACCGGAAACTGCGCGAGGACGTCTGCCATCGGCAGACTGCGTCGTCCGCCACTCGTGTCGACGGACACTATCTCGCCGGTGAAAAGGTTTTTATAGGCGCTCCCCGGCAGCTCGACGGGAAGAACGACCCTACAATCTCCCCATATTCCCGAGCCTATCGGCGGCTGGCTGCGATCTGAGCACAAGCTCGCGACCAGGCGAGGGACAACGGTCACGGCCACCTGGTTTTCATACCGGCGAGCAAAGGCATACAGATGCTCCTTGTTCTGGCCGTCGCTGTCGAGTGGGATATAGGCTCCCTGAAAAAAGAGATTATGATGCGACCTGCGGAAGTTCAGCGCGGTCATGACCGTATACAGCTTGATCCGACCATCGAGACGACTGTCCAGCAACTGCCGGCACAGCTCCGTGCGGTCAGCGCCGCGTTCTCGACACGCCTCTTGGAGTTGGGTGACTAGGCGGGCACGGTGGGAGTAATCCACCGGCCGGCGGTTGTCGGGATCGACAAGGGAGAGGTCCCACAGCTCTGTGCCTTGATAAAAGTCAGGGATGCCGGGCGCGGCGACCTTGACCAGCGCCTGTGCGAGCGCATTGCATAGCCCTACGGGAATGATGATGCTTTGAATGAAGGCCGTCAGGTCTTGTAAAAACGGATTCGGCCGCGTGCGATCGAGAACAGCCTCGATGAATGTATGGACCGCGCTGTTGTAGGGCTGGTTGGGATTCACCCAGCTGCTGTGCACTTTGGCCTCGTAGAGGGCTTTAATCATGTACGACTGGATGCGATCGCCGTACGCACGATAGGAGTCCTGATCCGGCACCTCCAGCGGCCAGGTTCCTACGAGCGTCTGATAGAGAAGATATTCCTCATTACGATCCGGAGCGACCTGTCCCTCGATGTTGGTGGTATATTTTTTGTTGAACTTGCTCCAAAGCCGCAGATGGCTCTTCCATAAGTCCGGAATCTCCGACAGGACGTTGATGCGGGCGCGGACGTCTTCGCTGCGTTTCGTATCATGGGTCGAGCTCGCCGAAAGTGTGTGTGGCCAGGACGCCTGCCGTTCCTGCATCAGCCCGTGAAAGGAACTCACACCGAGACCGAACTGCTCCGGGTCACCTCCGACCTCGTTCAGCGACACCAGCCGGTTATAGATGTAGAAGGCGGTATCCTCGATGCCTTTCGCCGTCACCGGACTCGTGGTCTGCTGGAATTTCATCACGAACGCAAGCCGTTCCTGTTCGGCTTCCAGGCGACGAACCGGCGCGTCCTCCAAGAGGAGATCGCGCACGAAATCAAAGACGAGACCGCTGAGGGCAGGATGACGTCGCTTGGCCTTCAGGACAGCCAATCGAATGTAGGCGCGATCGCGGTCGGTGACGCCACGGCCTGTGGGCGCGATATATGTCCGGTAGATCGGGAACCAGGCGACAATCTCGCGGATTGCATGAATTAGGCTGTTCAACGTAAAGTCGCGCGAGCGCCGGTCCTTTTCCGAAAGCCGGTTCAATTGATAACCCAGCACGTTGATTTCGCTCGCCATCGACACGTTCATGATCAGTTTTTTCTTTTCATACACCAGCTCGCCATACGGCGTACGGTTCGCCGTGAACTTCGTATAGATATCGTCGACGCGCTGGGCTTTCCCGCCGTCCACGAACAATCCGTTCAAAATATTTATGAAATCGTAGCCGGTTGTTCCATAGACCGGCCAATCTTCCGGGAGTTTCTCTCCTGCGCCTAAAATCTTCTCGACGATCAAAAACAACGGCCGCTCAGAGGCGGGACTCTGATCCGCCGCTTCTTTCATCGTCGCCTGCAATTGCCGAAGGTAGGCGCCGGGATCATATAAACCGTCCACGTGATCAATACGCAGACCGGTCACGCTCTCTTCCTTGAGGAGACGAAACACCAGGCTGTGAAAGGCCTCGAAGACTACCGGGTCCTCCATCCGGATGGCCACAAGTTCATTGACGTCAAAGAAGCGCCGGTAATTAATTTCTTCGGCAGCGACTCGCCAGAAGGCCAATCGATAGGCCTGGTCATTTAACAGCGTATCAAGCAGATCGAAGCTCGCGGGCTCACCCTTGATCCCGTTAAACAGCCGAATGTTCTCCATCACAAACTGCTCGATGGTCGGACTGTTTTGAAGAAGCGTGGCGACTCGTTTCTTCACGATCTCTTTTTCCCTATTGCGTTCGACGAGCCGCGCGGGATCCTGTTCACTACGAAAGGGGAGGTGATTGAGAGCCGTGATGATGCTTTGCAGTTCCTGGACGTCGGGATCCTCTCTTCCCGCGGTGCTCGTGAGATCCTCCAGGCGGTGGGCGAGGATCATTCGGCAGGATTTCGAAGAGACAGGCAGCCGGTGGTCGCAATAATGGATCCAGAAGTTTCCCTTCTCGTAGTCCAGCGTGATCTCCTGATTTTCAAGCACCACCCCGTAGAGATCTCCGAGGATCGGTAGAAGGACCTTGTCCTTCAATTCCGATTTGATCGGACGCCAGTCAATATCAAAGAAGGGCGCGTAGGGGGAACTCGGCCCGTTCTCCAAGACATCCTGCCACCAGACATTTGACGAACCGGAGATCCCCATATGATTCGGAATGACGTCCAAGATATGCCCCATCCCGTGAGTCTTGAGCGCCTGGATAAAGACTTGGTAGTCCTCTGTAGTTCCGATTTCCGGGTTCAGGCTCGTCGGATCAGTCAAGTCATAACCATGGAGGCTGCCCGGCACGGCCTTCAGATACGAGGAGGCATAGATGTCGGAGATTCCGAGATCGTGTAAGTAGGGGATGACGCGCGCCGCATCCAGGAAGGTAAAATTGTGGTGAAACTGCAACCGATACGTGGAAACAGGAATCCGTGGGGAGAGAGGGACAGCCATTGCGGTCAGGCGCCTTCGCGCGACAAGAAAGCCCGTCGCGGCTCATCCGCTGAATATTGAGCAGCGCCGCCGGGCCGTCCTGGCAACCCTACTGGCCATGAAGGCATGCGCAGTTTCACGGGTTGTATCTCGCAGAAGCGAACATGCCTTCCCATAACTCTAACGAGGGGCTGTGTCTAAAGCAAGGCCGCGATAGAATGCTTGTGACATTTATCTAGAGGAATCGACTCATGGCAAAGAAACAATCGTCCTCCCAAGGCAAATCCGGACAATCGGAGCGTCGACCTGCGCCATCCAAAACTCGTCCATCTGAATTGTCGGATCCCGAGCTTTCTCAGTCCTCCGAGAATGGCCACGGTTCGCAGACCGTCGAGTTCAATACGCAGATCGCGAGAAAGGCCTATGAGCTTTTTCTGCGGCGCGGCGGCGAAAGCGGGCGCGATGTAGAGGACTGGCTGGAGGCCGAGCGCCTGGTTAGGCAAGAGCAACATCCCGAGAATCGATAAGTCGACTGGAGGAGCCTGACAGAGCTGCGAGGTTACGGACGACTTTCAGATTCCGGCGATCATCGGCATCGCATGTCTTGGGGGTCTCAAGCACTATCGGTAACCGGCGAATCTCGGGGTAGGCAAGCAGCGCGCGAAATCCTGACAGTCCAATCTGGCCTTTTCCGATGTGTTCATGCCGGTCCACCCGGCACGCCAGCCCTTTTTTAGAATCATTCGCGTGGATCAGTTGGACAGACGGTAATTCTATCGTGTCCCGAAGCTGCGCGATCAGCTTCTTCACCCCGGTCATTGTGCGCACATCGTACCCCGCAGCAAATGTGTGACAGGTGTCCAGGCAGATTCCCAGGCGGTCGGAGCCCACCCGGAAAAGCAACTCCGCGAGCTCTTCCAAACGCGAACCTACTTCACCGCGCTGCCCAGCCGTGTTTTCCAGAAGCACGCGGGTCCGCCATGCCGATCCGGCCAAGACCTCGCGGAGCGCATGAGCGATCCGCGCCAGTGGTTCCGGTTGACCAGGTTTGGCGGAACCGACGTGAAGAACCAAAAAGTCGGCCCTCATCATCTCGCAACGCACTAACTCGCCGTGCAGAGCCTCGATCGATCGTTGATATAACGCCGGATCGATCGCCGCAAGATTGATCAAATACGAGGCATGCACGACGAATGGCGCAATCTCGGCTTGCTCGCGCATCCGCCGGGCCTCTTCCACATCCCCCGGATCCAACAGGCGAGCGGCCCAGCCGCGCGGGCTCTTGGAAAAGATCTGCATCGTACGGCATCCAAGGACCTGCGCGCGTTCAACCGCCTTGCACAGACCGCCGGCAATACTGACATGCACGCCGATTCTCATCTCCGGCACGCAGCCTGCGCTGTGACCGCGTCGAACAAACGTTGGTGGCATTCCACGCATCGGCTTCACGAAGCGGGCGGCTGCGCAGGCCGCTCTGGATGAAGCCGTGAGTAATTAATCACGACGGATTGAGTGAGTTTGTTGTTGGGCACGATGATCAGATCATTGGACATCATCCGCAAGCGGGTGGTCCGCCAGCCGATGGTTGCGACGTATCCTTCTTGTCCCCATTCCAGTTTCACAAAATCGCCCGGTCGAATCGGCTTCTCGATCAAAAGATGCAAGCCGGCAAAAAAGTTCGACAGGGTGTCTTGCAATGCCAGGGAGATGGCCAAACCTCCGATTCCCAATGCCGTCACCATAGGGGTGATGGACACCCCAAGGCTACCCAAGAGCACAAGAGCTCCGACGATCCAGATCGTAACCCTGAGCACCGATAAAGAGAGCCCCTGGGCAGGGAAATCCAGGTTTTTATCTTTCAGCGTCAGCCACACGGTCGCTTCGGCGAAGTTTGCCACTGCGGCGGTGACAATGAGCACGAGCAAGGCGTAGGTCACGTGAAGCGCAATGGTGTTGAATCGAGGCGACAGCAGGTGGCCGCCGTAGATTCCGGCGTACAGCCCGAGCAGCAGGCACAACGCAATCGAAGGAACCCGGATATTTTCCAGTATGAGATCATCCATGCGTGTCGCACTGCGGTGCGCCCACGCGTTCAACCCCCGGAGAGCAAAAAATCTGACGGTGAGCGCCACGCCTGTCACGATGCCGAAGACGACCACGGATCTGAGGAGATCGACGAGTTCTTCCGAGAGGAGAAGTGCCATATCGTTGATCCTAGTCTTAGCGTTTGAAGACCCCGAAAATCACCAGAAAGACGACAGTCCCAACTGCACACGAGACGACGGTGGCGAGGGATGCCGAACGTACCCAGGTGCGTATGGTAATAGGGTATCCGGCCCGTTCGCTCATCGCAACCGCGACCAAATTTGCCGAGGCCCCGATCGGGGTGCCGTTGCCGCCGAATCCGACCCCGAGCGCCAAGGCCCACCATAGTGGCTCGACACTCACGCCGTCCGCTGCGAGTCCCTTGATCACCGGCACCATCGCGATCGTAAACGGGATATTGTCGACAAAACACGAGAGCACAGCTCCGATCCAGATCAGCAGGACGGCGCTGGTAAGCAGATGGCTGCCGGCGAAGTCAGTCAACGAGCGGGCCACCGCCCCCATGACGCCGGCGCTTTCGAGGCCGCCCACCGCAACGAACAAACAGGCAAAAAACACCAGGATGCTCCATTCGACTTCCTGGAGCATTTTTCCGGGATTTGAGGGCACCAAAATCATGGCAAGTGCCACCCCGATAAATGCTATGTACGCCGGCTGAAGAGGGACAAGGGCTTGCACGGTAAACAAACCGATGACAATCGCGAGCACGGCCAGGAGCTTGACGACCGACGCCCAGTTCTTGATCAGGCTGCCGGGACGTAGATTTTCGAGAGCTGAGACCTCGGAGGGCATACGCCACGTATCGGCAAACGCCCACCGAAGACACCAGAGCGTCGGATAGTAGGCCGCGACGACGATCGGCAGGAGGATCGGCAGAAAGGCGTTGAACGAAAACCCGGCGGCCGACGCGATGATCGTGTTGGGCGGATCCCCGATGAGCGTTGCCGTGCCGCCCAGATTCGACAGCAGCACCTCCGCAACCAGGAACGGGACCGGATTTAACTTCAGCATGGCGGTCACCGACAACGTGACGGGGGCAATCAGAATGATCACGGTCACATTGTTCAGGACCGTCGATACCGCCGCCGTCAGCCCCGCGAGAAGTACCAGTAGCCGCCACGGATCTCCTCGCGAATGGCGCGCTGCAAGGACGGCGAGCGCTTCAAACAGACCGGTATCCTTGAGCATCGACATCAGCATCATCATGCCGAGCAGTAATCCGAGCGTATTGAAATCCACGGCGGCTAGTGCCTGGTGCTGGGTGTAAAAATTCATGGCTAGCCCGGCCGCAACCATCACCATAGCGCCGACCCATGCGGTGATGGTGCGGTCGACCCAGTCGGCCAGGATCACGATGAGCATAATGAGGAAAATCCCGACGGCGACGAGTTGGTTGGCCTGAGTCGCGGCCATCAACTATGGAGGATCGCTCGTGAGCAGGTCATACGCCTCGCGATAACGTCTACTGGTCTGGCGAATGACGTCTTCAGGAAGGTGCGGAGCCGGCGGAGTCTTGTTCCACTTAATTGAGGTCAGATAGTCCCGGACGAACTGCTTGTCGAAGCTCGGTTGCGGGTGGCCTGCGGCATAGCCGGCTAGCGGCCAGAATCGCGAGGAGTCCGGGGTCAGGACCTCATCGATCAGGATCGGTTGTCCGGTCGACGGATCCACGCCGAATTCCAGCTTGGTATCAGCGATAATGATGCCCTTCTCGCGAGCATAGGCGGCGGCTCGTTGATAGATTTTCAAGCTGGCCTCACTCACGGTTTTGGCGAGTTCCTTTCCGACCGCTGCTTCCATCTCTTGAAAAGGAATATTGAGATCGTGTTGCCCCTGCTCCGCCTTTGTCGAGGGGGTAAACAGCGGCTCGGGAAGCTTCTGGGACTCGAGAAGGCCCGTGGGGAGTAACTGGCCGCAGACTGCGCCGGTGCGTTGATAGTCCGCCCAGCCCGAGCCCGAAAGATAGCCGCGGACGATGCATTCCACCGGCAAGGGGTCCGCCTTTTGAACGAGCATGCTGCGGCCGTTGAGCATGTCCCGATAGGGGCGGCACACGGCTGGGTACGAGGCCACGTCGGTGGTGATCAAATGGTTGGGTAAGATGTCTTCATATTCGAAGAGCCATCGAAACCAAAAGACCGAGAGCTGAGTCAGGACAGCGCCTTTGCCGGGAATGCCTTCCGGCAACACCACGTCGAATGCTGAAATACGGTCCGTGGTGACCATCAGTAAATGCTCACCAAGGTCGTAGATGTCCCGAACCTTGCCTCGCGTTTTCAAAGATAGTCCTTCGAAATGAGATTCGAGGAGAACAGGTAGATCGAACAAACCAGGGGCCATTGACGTGCTCCAGGGTGAGAGATGCGGGGAGCTTAGACGGTGTCTCGGGTCGGTGACAAGCGGAAAATCACGACGCCGTGAACGGCTTTTGATTGATCCATGGACCAGGCAGGGGTACAATCCGCGGAGCGCCTATGAAACAAGTCCGCAATCCTCCGAATCCGTACGAAAGCCATTATCGTGAGTTGCTGGAGGAGCCATCCGCCGTCAAGCTTCAAATCTTCGAAGACGACAGCAGGTCGATTCTCAGTCGCAACGAAAGTCCCGATGTGTCGTTCCAATGGAGTGTGAATCCGTACCGCGGGTGTTTCCACGCCTGCGCCTATTGCTACGCGCGCGCTTCCCATGAATATCTTGGCTTCGGAGCCGGAACGGACTTCGAATCGAAACTCATCGTGAAACCCGAGGCCGCGCGCTTGCTGCGACAGGCCTTTCTGAAACCGTCCTGGCAGGGTGATCTGGTGGTGTTTTCCGG
>DASXSU010000099.1:0-3665 GCA_036505795.1 Nitrospirales bacterium | reverse complement strand
TGCCTCCTTGAGGTTCGTGCCGTTCATCGTCAGCGCAATGGTCTCCTTCTCCAGAATAATCGGGAAGCCGCAACACTTCACCTTGCCGGCATAGTCCACCGGTTCAGCCCCGACTGCGCGGATCACCTTCTCCAGCGAATTAGGATTTTCCGGATCGTCGAAGCCCAGGTCCCAGGATGGGCGAAGGATATAGCAGCCGTAGAAGGGCGCAAGCCGGAGGTCGCCGAGCGTCACTTCGACTTCGTCCTTGAGCTTGGCGAGGCCAACGTCCCGCACGACAATCCATAACACATGCTTGACCTGCACCGTCCCTCGGTAGGTGAGCCCCTCCGGCTGAATGAGAGCATTCACGCGCTCCAGCAGCGCGCTGTCCGCTTTGAGCTTACGATTGGCGCCGCCCATGACACCCTGGCAGGTGCCGCAGATCGTCATGACGTCGAGGCCTAACCGCTCGGCCTGCGCAAAGGTTCGCGCGCTCAGGGCCAGCGCACCTTCGGGATCGGCTTCCCCCACCACCCCCGCCCCGCAGCAAGAGCTGGCGGTCAGTTCCGTTACCTCGATCCCCAGCCGCCCAATGACGGCCATGGTGGATTGATAGAGCTCCGGAGTCGCGCCCTTCGCGGCACAGCCGGGATATAATGCGTACTTCATCTGTAGCTTGAACTCGACAGTTTGGTCAGCACCCGTATCATTGCGTCACTCCTTGGCTCCACGTCTATCCCGGTGACTATCAGATTTGCCGCGGAAGATCAAATCCCACCGAATTCTCATTTCGACAAGCATTCCTTGAGGCGATGGTTTTTGTCTATTGGACCAGGAGTGTTTTTGGTGTGTACTCGTGTCTTGAACAGTCAATTGAGGAGGTCAACATGCCATCAAAAACAACTTTGAAGCACGCTCGCCAAGCAGCACGCCAAGGAAAGCGGCCGACGACACAGGCCGGCGAATTCGTGCGCGAAGAGATAGAACATGTCCGTCGTGGCAAACACGGCGCGCGATCGACCAAACAGGCGATTGCCATCGGCCTTTCAAAAGCGCGCCGCGCCGGCGTCAAGCTTCCACCGCCCAAGGCCGGTCAGGTCTCCGAAAAAACACGGCAGAGTGCCGCGAACGCTTATCGCACCGGTAAAACCGCCCAGCGTCGCAAACCCTCAGGACGCCGATCACGCGCCACTCTGCAGGCCCTCAAACGTGAAGGTCATCAGGCGGCGTCGCCAACTGCTCTCGCACGCCATGCACGGGCTGCTGCGCGCCGACGAGAAGGCCGAACCCGCATGTAGCAAAGCGTCGAACTATGCGGGCGCACTTGGGGGCTGGTAGGCACGGCTTAGGCGACACGTCGGGCCGCGGCTTGCCCCACCCGCTTGTCGAGGATGTCCCAGTCGATGTTGGCGAAAAACGCCTGGATGTACTGCGCGCGTTCCGATGGCTTGTAATCCAAAAGAAAGGCGTGCTCCCACACGTCCATGACGAGAATCGGGATAAAACCGGTGACATGTCCCACTTCATGCAACGTGATCCAATGGTTTGAAACCCGTTGGTTTGTTGGATCCTGGTAACACATCGCCCATCCGACACCCCGCATTTTCCCGATGCTCGTGAAATCAGCCTTCCACGTATCGTAGCTGCCGAAGCTGGCTTCGGCAGCTTGACGGAATGCAGAGTTGCTGCCGCTTTTGGTCGTCCGAGCTTTCGTGAGATTCTGAAAGTAAAGCTCATGTAACACCATACCGTTGTACTCAAATCCCAGCCGGCGGGTTAGCTCGGAATACGCGGGCATTTCTTCATGATCTACCTGGCCGTCTTCAAGGAACTCGGCAATCTTCTCGTTCAGCCGGTTTGTTTCTTTGACGTAACCTTCGTAGAGCTTGAAGTGCATCTCGAACGTCGCGTCTGAGATACCTTCGAGACCGTGCAAATTGAACTGTTTTGGTTGATAACTTTGTTTTTTCATGGACCCCTCCATCGTGCTGTCTACCGGGAGGATTTTCCCGGCGTTGATACCTCCTCCAGGGTTTTTCCGGCGAGCTTCGAATCTTGAGTACGTTGCGCGAGATCCCCAAGGGACAATATGCCCACCAGCCGCTTGTCCCGACTCAGAACCGGTACCCGGCGGATCTGCTTTGACTGCATGAGCTTGGCGGCCTCTTCAACATCCTGGTCCTCCACGATAGTGATCAGTTCCTGGGACATGACCTCCCGCACCGTGGTTTGTTTTGGATCACGACCCTCCGCGGTAGCCCGCACCGTGATGTCTCGATCTGTCAACACCCCGACCAATTTCTCTCCGTCGCAGACCGGCAGTGGTCCTATGTCGAGAGCCTTCATCTTCTTCGCGGCCTCTTCAAGAGTCGCATCGGGCCGCACAACCTCTACATTCTTGGTCATGACATCTTTGACTTGCATGGCGTGTCCTCCTTGTAGCCGTCGAGCTATGGCCGCCGTGTCGGCGGGCAATGAGCTCGGCAAATTCCTCCTCACACGCGATCCTTTATGCCACTCACTCCCTTTTCTTGAGCGCAGTGAGCACAGCAGTAAATGACCCCTTTGGCTTCTACCCCGTGGCCGAGGATCTTGCACCGACAATGGGCACATGCAGGGGCAAGTGCATGGATGGCGCACTCAAAGCTATCAAACACATGAGACTTGCCGGCCAGTTTGACCTCAAAAGATTTCTCATAATCATTACCGCAGACTTCGCATAGAGCCATTCTCCTCTCTCCTTTCCCTATTGTCGGACGCCCACAATTTTGCCTGCGCTCATCACTGGGTGTTCTCAGGGGTGCTGTCTTAAAATATCGGCGAGCCTTTCAATAAACAATGCTACGAAAGCTTCTCGGGAAGATACTGAAAGCCCTGTGCCCCGCACCTGCCGTAGGGACCACCCGTGGGTATAAACAAAAAGCCACTTGAACACGTAAATGTCGAATATGTAAGACGGAACGCGCTGTGCAGGTCATGGGTTTAGAGTCTAATGGCAAGAGGGAAGGGAATATGCTGGACCGGATCAAAGCATCCCGTAGTGATGGGTTTCAGCCGTCGGCCTCCCGCCCGATGCCGCTACGCAGGTAGGACACATCATTGCGCTGCCCGCTTCGCTGGAGAATCGCACGAACGTGCTCCACGCCTTTGATGCTTGGATGAAGCGGGCTCGGGACCTTGCCTTTCAACAGCATGCGCACTCCCAGCGGAAGAATATGAAGAAAGCGCCTGAGATTCAGGCCAATGACCTTCAATGGCATTAGAGCCTCATTCAACCGGCCATACTTCGCGATCAGGTCTCGAAACCCGACAACATGCCTCCCTCCCTCAGTGTGAGTGAGTCCTCGGTCGATCGCGGCCCGGCGAAGGCGGATGATCGCCTCCATGGGCTGCACATCCTTGGGACAGACCTGCACACAGAAGTTGCAGCGGGTACAATCCCACATGCCGCTGGGATTCTGAAGCGCCGCCAGCCGCGCGGTTCTGGCATCTTCAGCTTCTCGTGCGTCTGCCACAAACCGGTACGCCTTGGCCAGCGCGGCAGGTCCGAGGAAACGCCGGTCGGCCTCGTGCGACGTGCAGGCGGCCACGCAGGCGCCACACATGATACACGCATCCACATTGTGAAAGGCGTAGGTGTTCAGACCCACGGAAGGCGCACCGGGGGAGCTCTCAGCAAGCAG
>DASXSU010000098.1:0-25684 GCA_036505795.1 Nitrospirales bacterium | reverse complement strand
GATCGCCGCGCTGCAGCGAGAAGACCGAGCTGGCGCGCTAGCGATGACCGCCGCCACCACCGCCACCGCCGCCGCCGTGGCCACCACCGCCGCCGCCACCACCGCCGCCGCCGCCGCCGCCGCCACCGCCGCCGCCGCCGCCGCCACCGCCGCCACCACCACCACCACCGCCGCCGCCGCCGCCGCCACCGCCGCCGCCGCCGCCGCCGCCGCCGCCTGCGTGCCACGGCACCGCGTGTGGAGATCTATGATGTTGATCACTGGGTGTGGTCAATCGGTGTCACCCTGCTCGCTCGGGGAGTCTGCCCCGGGCCGAGCAGGAGTATCGGGCCGAATTGGGAGAGAAGGTATGAAGATGATGCAAGCCAGATCGGAACGAGGCATGACATTAATCGAGCTCATGGTGGCCGGGGCGGCCTTTGCCGTTATTTCATTGGCAGGTTTTGCCGTCTTATCAACAGGCCAACGATCAGCGGTGATGAATGATCAGACGGTACAAATTCAACAGAATGTCCGGCTGGCCATGGATCTGATCGCCCGTGATGTCCGTATGGCGGGCTTCGGCAGTCCGGCTGCGGGCTCTCTTCCCGGCTGCGCGAACACCATCAATACGGGCGACAACAATCCCGGAAATGACCTCGGTCCGGACACCATCGCAGTGATGACCGTCTTTGAACAGGTCGGGCGCCTAAATACGGCATTTATTACGGGTGCCCTTCTCGATCTCGGCGCTCCCTCCGGTCTCGCGATCGGTGATGTCGTGTCCTTGGAAGGGGCATTTACCGGCATTGTCGGCGCGGTCGGCATAAACACCGTGACCCTGGGTAACTCAGTGGTGGCACCGACGAATTATGCGCTCGGGGCGGCGGTCGTGCAGCTCAAGTGCATCAAGTATACGGTGTCTAATAACCTCGCGAGCCCGCCGTTTCAACTGCTTCGAGAGGTTAACGGCGGTGGGCCCGTTGCGGTTGTCGACGGCATTGAGTCCCTCCAAATTGCTTACGCGTTGGATGCGAACAATGACGGGATCATCGACGATCAGCCAGGGGGGCTAGTGGGGATACCGAATGTCCCTGACTGTAAGGACTTTGTTCCCAATGATAGCTGGACTAGCACAACATGCCCAACGCAGATTGGCGCGGGCAGTCAAAGTTTGGCGCTGGGCACCACCGAGTATCTTGCTGCTAATGTCACGCCAAGTTCCATTCGTCAGGTGCGATTGACCGTCGTCGGTCGCGCGACTCCGCCGGCCGCGGGTAACTTTCCGGGCAGCTGTTGGAGAGACGCGACATATACCGGGAATGCTGCGGTTCAGGCAGAGGACCAGTTACTGACACAACCCGTTACGTGCGGCGTAACGGGCGGCATTCGGCGGCGAACTCTGATGCGAATGGTGACGCTACGAAACGGCACCAATCTGTAGCGCAATGAGCGAAAGGTTTCATCCATGAGTAGTCCACAGAGAGCACAAAAGCAGGGGACGCTGAGACGTGAAGACGGCATCGCCATGCTGACCATTCTCATGCTGACCGTGATCCTGACGGTGATCGGCATTGCCGCCATTACCACCACGACGATGGATCTCAAAATGGCGGGCGGGGAGCGAATGCGGGAGGCCAGCGTCAATACCGCTGAAGCGTGCTTGAGCAGCGCGGTCCAGATCATTCAGCAAACCCTTACGAATTCAGGAATTCCTGGAACCATCCTGGGGGCCGGCAACAACCCGATGATCACGCAGTTTCCGCTTCAATCGGAAATAATGGGGGTGCCGGGCTTTGAACAGTCCATCGACACCGCGGACTTCGCGGATCCAGCGCGCGCGCCCAACGCCGTGCTCACGGTCGCGGGCTTCACGGTGAACATTGATATTGATCGGCTCTTCGCAAGGCCCAAGCCGGGGGGTTCCTTGACGTTTGCGGCAGGGTACGAAGGCACTGGAGCAGGAGCTGCGGGCGGAGGCATAGAAATCCTCTACCGGATCAACTGCTATTCATCGGGCGGGCCGAATACGTTCGGACATGTCACGGGTGTGTACGCGTGCGTCGTAAACGGTGACTGCCAGCGCAAGATTTAGGCAACTGGGGAAGGATTCAATCATGGCAAGGCGATGGACTTTGAAAAAACAAGCGGTGTTGAGACGAGAAGATGGGATCGCCATGCTCACCATTCTCATGCTGACCCTGATCCTGACCGTGATCGGCATCGCCGCCATTACCACCACGACGATGGATCTTAAATTGGCGGGCGGTGAATTGATGCGGGAAACGAGTATGAATACGGCCGAGGCATGCGTCAGCACCTCCGTGCAGATTATTCAGCAAACCCTTGCGAACTCGAACATTCCGGCCAGCTTGCTGGCCGCCGATCCTAATGTTCAAATCTTTCCGAATCCGCTGAGATCGGAAATCATGGGGGAGGCCAACTTTGATCAGTTGAACGACACCGCGGATTTCCAAAATCCGCTCGTAGCACCAAATGTAAAGCTCTTAATGGGGGGGTTTACGGTCAACATTGACATTGACCGACTCTTCATTCGACCCATTCCGGGCGGCACGCTGAAGGCGGCCGACGGGTACAGTTCCGGAGTGCCCAGCTTCGAGATTCTTTACCGGATCAGTTGTTACTCGTCGGGAGGGAGCGGCTCTATCGGTTACATCACGGGGGTGTACGCGTGTCCGCTGGACAAGGGAGTCTGCCGCCGCCAGATTGGCGGATAGCAGGAAAGGAACACACGGAATATGGATACGGCCGCAACCAGACTACAAAGACTCCGGCGTTCTGTATGGTTTAGTTTCGCCGGCTTCCTGATCGGGGGAGCTTTGACATGTGCCCTTGCGTTGGAACCACAGGGCGCGACAAAAAGGTTGGATCCGACGTTGCCGGGAGCACGGAGCGGCGTGCTTCAACAGACTGTCAACGGCGTTGCCCGGATAGATGGCGTGACCTATCCGCTTGCCAAGGGGGCCATGATTCAGTCGAGCAAAGGCAACCAGATGCTATCCAAATCGCTCGAACAAATGAAGGGGCAGCATTTGGACGTCCAATATTGGTTGGGCACGGACGTCAACAAGGGCCAGATCGTGCAGATGGTTATTACTTTCCCGAAGTAAACACAGACGCGGCATTTTTGATCCATGACGGCATCTTTAATCTATAAGGAGTGTGAGCCATGAAGGTACTCTTACGAATCGCCTCAATCATAAGCTTGGGATTTTTACTAGTCCCGGCTGCTGATCTTCGAAGCCAGAATACGAGTGCCGACTACTCCGGGACGCCGACCTTTCTTGCCGCCACGGTGACGCCCAATATCCTTCTGTTGATGGATAATTCCGGGAGCATGGCGTTGCGTACCGATTGCCCTAATGATCCAGACTGTCCCCCGTTCGATTTCAACCATACCTATTCAGGTCTGTTCGATGCGTTGTCCTGTTACGATTATGTCCCCGTCAATTCCCGTTTTGAGTCGGCAGGAAAAAAGCCGGGTGGAGTTCCCCGCGTGTTCACGAAATGCAATAACACCAAGTGGGACGGAAACCTTCTCAATTGGATTACCTATCGTCGCATCGACTCCGTGAAGAAGTCCATGACCGGCGGGTTGTGCGCCACGGCCCGCAACCCAGACGGCACCTGTCCCGCCATCGGCGTCCCGGCGAGGGTGACGGTAAAGGGAGAGGATGCCAACATGCCCTTCGGTGATGTGCAGACCTCCTACCCGCCGACTTGGTGCAACCCCGCTCCCGACTGCCAAGATACAGGCTTAACGAGGGCCCAGGCCGATGGACGTGTCCCCGACGCTGTGCAAGGCGGGGGTGCCGGGACCAAGTTGTATTTTCATCTGAGAGGCAGTGCGGGGCTGAACGGCTCATTTTGCGTCGACGATGACACGGACGCCCCCTATGCGGGGGCGGATATATGCGATGTGACCGGAGACGCGCCATCCCCTCTTCCCACGCCGGATCTGGATGCATTTAATACGCGGCCCGAGAACCGAAGATTTGTGGTGCACGTCGCGGTCGCAGGGAATCAGCTTGGGGTGATCCAGAAGGTCGGAAGCAAGGCCCGTCTCGGCCTGATTGAATTTCGCAGTAGCGTCGATGGAGACGGCGGGAAGGTTGTCGTGCCGATCGGCGGGCGACAGGTTGTCCCGGTCTTTGCAACTTCCGTCACGACCTATCAAAGCAATAGCGCGGCAATGATCGTTGGTGTGGACACCACGTTGCCGCAGACTGCTACGCCGCTAGCCGAAACTCTGTACACCGCCATTCGTTATGTGGCGCAACTGCCGCAACCGTATGATGCGACCAAGTACACGTATCCCTTAGCATTCAGCGGGGGTGGTTTTTTCGGCCCGGGCGGTGTTCCCTTCAATACCACAGGTCCGGGCGGAATCCGAGGATTAGCAGGGGATAACGAAATCAAATACTTGTCAGACGCCGAGGCAGCACTCTGCGTGGCGCCGTATATTGCAAGCGCCTGCGCGCGCGATCCATTCTTCTTCGCCAGCAATAACGACGGCGCCCTACCAGCTTCCGTGCAGGGGCCATGGATCATGCCGCCCTCCCTCATTCAATGCTGTCAGACATTCATCGTTGTTTTTACCGATGGGGAGCCGACCTCCGATCTCAACATTCCTTTTGGCCTTAAGACCTTCGCGGCTAAATTTCAGAATCTGGTGGCGCCCTTGTCCGCGACGGCCTCCGCGTTGGATGACGTCGCCTACTTTGGCCACACAAATGATCTACGCCCGGAATGGGCGGGCGACCCGGCCTGCAGTACAATCCCGAAGGGCATTCCAACAGTCCCCTGGTTTATCTGGACTATTTTTGAGTGGGGTCATCCGATCTGCGGCATGCAGAACGTTACCATCTATAGCTTCTTCGCCTTTGGAAGCGGCAGCAACATCTTGAAGCAGACAGCCAAGCTGGGTGGCTACGTCGAACAGGACGCCATCCCCAACGGCCCCGATAAGCTGTCGGAATGGGCCAGGTTCGGCCGGACCGATGTGGGGGGCAGCCTCATTCCCGATAACTATTACGAGGCGCAGAATGCCGATGATTTGCAGGACCAGCTCTTAGCCGTGTTTGCGGCTATCGGATCAAAAGTGGCGTCCGGGTCGGCGGTAGGGATGATGACCACTAGTACGACCGGAGAAGGCGCGCAGTATCAAGCCTATTTTTTCCCGACGGTCGCCAACGGCCTGAATGAAGTGAAATGGGTCGGCTATCTTCAAAGCCTCTGGAGCGATGCGTTCGGCAACCTCCGTGAGGATCACTCCGCGCCCTCGTGTATGGGGCCGCCGGACTTCAAGCTCATCGTTGCGCACGACTGCATCGTGAAGATTCGGTATGACTCCGGACTCAATCTGGTCAAGGTGGACCGGTACATCACCAACGCCGCCGGGACGGCGGTCAGCAGCGTGATGACAGTCGCGTTGAGCGATATCCAGCCGCTTTGGGAGGCAGGGCGGGAGCTGGCTGTCATGGGTGATCCCGGCGATAATTGTCCGGCACACACCGGCGGGGTCACTTGCCGGCGAATTTTAACATGGATTGATGTGAATAACGGCGGCAACGTCGGGCCAAGCGTCAGGGAATTCAATGAGTTTACAGCCCAAGGGAACGTTGGAGGAAAATCGCGTCTCGAGGATATATGTCCTTACCTGGACGGTTCATTAGTCCTGGACTGCAACAGCGCTGATGGTGGAGACCAGGCCGCTGCCCTGGCCGAAGCAAAAAAGATCATTAATTTTGTTCGTGGCAGGCAGGTTGCCGGCTTGCGGGATCGCATGCTCTGCGTCCTCGACTGCGCGACCGTTGCTCCGCAGAATTTTGTGTGGAAGCTCGGCGATATCATCAACTCGGCTCCCACGGTTGTCGGAGCGCCTGCCGAACGGTACGACGTGCTGTATGGAGACATCGGGTACAGTAAGTTCTTTCAGATGTATAAAGACCGCCGTCAGGTGACCTATGTCGGCAGCAATGACGGGATGCTGCACGCGTTCAATTCGGGATATTTTTTTCTGGGAGATGATCCGCTGACAGGAACGCTGCTTGCTCCCATGATTGAGCAGGCGTCGTTTAACAGGACACCGAAAAAGCTCAATTCCACCAGAACAGCATTGATCGCGTGCGGGTCCCTCCCCTGTGATGCAGCAACTGGCGACCCGACCTATACCCCGACACGGATAGGGGGGGCCGCGCCGGTGCTTGGGGCGGAGCTCTGGAGCTTTATCCCACAAGACCTGCTGCCTCAGCTCAAGTTTCTGACATCGCCGAGTTACGATCACCTCTACTTCGTGGACAGCAAGCCGAAGATCACCGATGTGAGGATCTTCTGCGGAGACGCGCTGTCACCAGCGAAATGCATCAACGGCCAGGCCGCCGCCCATCCTGGAGGCTGGGGGACGATTCTGATCGGCGGCTTCCGGTATGGCGGAAGCTGTTCCAATTGCATCGTCAAGGGAAAACCGCGTACCGTGATTGCTGATTTTAATTACAACGGCACGACCGATGATAGGGGCAACGGGGCGGCAGGTGACAATAGCGACACCCGGGTGTTCCTCTCATCATATTTTGTGCTCGACATTACGAACCCCGAAAAGGATCCTGTCCTCCTATGGGTTTTCAGAGACAAGGATCTGGGCTTTACGACCGCAGCGCCCGGCATTCTTCGCATGAATCCTTTTACAGATCAGAAAACGTTGGCGACAAGCGAGAAGTGGTACGTGGTTTTTGGCACCGGCCCCACCGGTCATGATGGGAGCAGCTCCCAGACAGGGAAGTTGTTTGCAATGGATCTTGTGCTCGGGCCGCGATACAGCCAGATCAATGACACGACCACCGGCGCGTGCAGCGATATCTCCCCATGCGTCACCGTTGATGTGGGTCTTTCGAACCAATCGGTCAGGGTGTTTTCGACCGGGCAGGCCGGCTCCTCTATGGGCGATGTGATCACAACCGATATCGATCTTGATTTTAAACACGATGCCGTGTACGCCGGGACGAGCTACTGTAATGCCGTGGTCACTAGCCCCTGCAGCGCCTCCGGTCCCGCCTGGAAAGGAGCGATGTACAGGCTCACCACAAACCATGGCGACCCCGATACCGACCAATGGGGCGACTCCGTCGGGCACGGGCCCACCATTCTGGTGAACGACCTGACAACGGCGCCGGGAATTTCGCCGTGCCGAGCCCTCGCTTGCTCGATGGGCCCTATAACCTCCGCAGCGGAGATCAGCTCCGACGAGCTGCACAACATCTGGGTCTTCTTTGGGACTGGGCGATACATCACCAATAGCGATAAGACCAATGCGGACCAGCAATATTTCGTGGGAGTGGTGGACTGCATTATGAGCGGGCAATGTAGCGTCGAGACCGTCAAGCGCCAGAACCTTATTGATGTCTCGCTGGTGGTTGTCTGCGACACCCTGCTCATCGGCTGTGGCGATGCGTCTCACAACGTCAGCAGCGAGGGCGGTGCGGTCGGTACCTATGACAAGGGATTCGATTCTGGGGCGGGAAACCAGTCCGATGCTGTCAACCAGGTGGTGGCCGGCGTGAGGACCTCCGACGGGTGGTTCATGAGCCTGCCCAATGCCCGAGAGCGGGACCTCAATAGCCCGCTGATCTTCGGGGGAACCTTATTCTTCGATACATTCATCCCTACCCAGGGAGTGTGCGAGGCGTCGGGGACCGGGCTGCTGTATGGCCTCTACTATTTGACCGGGACGGCATACAAAAACTCCAGCCTCGGGGACGGCATTCTCAACGGGGTCCCCATCATCAACAGATCTGTCTCTCTGGGTGAGGGCTTGCCTTCGCAGGTCGCCATTCATGTCGGGGCGAAGGACAAGCTGAATGGAACGGCTGACGGAAAGACCCCGAACGGAGCCTGTAAAAGCGGAACCTCTGTCGTTGTGCACATGAGCACAAAGGGCGTAAGTGAAACCTGTATAAAGGGTCAAGGTAAACTCTACAGTGAGATGCTGGCATGGCGGGATCTGTAGGCGCTCGCACAATCTTGCGGAGGGGCGCCTCATTTCTGGCGCCCCTCTTCCTGCTGGCCATGCTCGGGGCCTGTTCCCCGGAGCCTACCTCGCAGGCGCCGGCCCCCCCGCAGTCAGATGCTTCAACACCTGCGGCCGGTGCGCCGCCGGTGGATCAAGCGCCGATGGTCCGGACAGCGAGAATCTATCCGGAGGCCGTCAGCCGTGACTCGACCCTCAGGGTCGGAGTTCAAGCCGACGATACGAACGGCCGCAATCCCACGTACAAATATCAATGGCTGGTCAATGACCTTCCGATCAGCGGCGCGAATGATCCTCAATTTTCGGTCAGGCAATTCAAAAACGGCGATCACATACAGGTTGAAGTGATCCCTTCCGTTGCAGGGCACCAAGGCCGCGTTTTTAAAAGCGACGCCGTCACCGTTGGCAATACCGCGCCGGAAATCGTCGAGATCCGGCTTGAACCAATGCCCATCCACAGAGGAGAAATTCTCAAGGTGCGGGTGACGGCGAATGACCCGGAGGGCGATCCGATCAGGCTCGCCTATCAATGGTTTCAAAACGGCAAGGAGCTGCCCGGAGCGACCAGTGATTCTTTGGACACCAAAATGTTCAAAAAGAAGGATGTCCTGGGGGTCATGGTCATGGCTTCGGACGGGAAGGCCAGTCGTGAAGCGACATCAAGTGTACCGGTGAGGATTGAAAACGCGCCGCCGCGCATCACCTCAATCCCGCCGGCCTCAATCAGCGACGGGCAATATGTTTATCAGGTGACCACTTCGGATGCCGATGAGGACACCATCAGCTATGCGCTGAAACTCGCCCCGCCGGGGATGACATTAGATGCGGCGACCGGGAAGTTACTGTGGAAACTCACCCGGGAAAGCAAGGGGCGGCATCGAGTGGTGATCGTCGCCAAGGACAGCGATAATGCCGTTGCGGAGCAGGACTTTGAGCTCGAAGGAAAAGCTCCAGTACAACCGGAGGCCGTACCTCTAACCGACGGAACACCTCCTGCGGCGGCGCCCCCGCCACCATAACTGCCCTTGTTTGTCTGAATTTCGCCTGTTACAATTCTCTCTCACATACGACAGAGTTGGGTGTTCATGGAGTGACCCGCGCTTTTGTCCAACGTGGCCGTTCTCAAAGTCAAACTTAAAGAAGGCATCGACACCTCATCCTTATTCGGCAGCCACGACGCTCATCTGAAAATGATTGAGGAGGCGCTCGGGATAAGGGTCTCGGCGCGGGGCGAAGAAGTGCTTCTGAACGGCCCGCCTGATGCCGTGCGGAACGGGGAGCGGTTGCTGGGGGGCCTCACCAACCTCATGTCCGAAGGATTTACTTTGCGTCGTGACGACGTGGAGTACGCCATCCGAAATCTGATGGGCGGTGAAGATCCTTCTTCCATGAAGGAAAGCCTTCGAGGCGGGATCGAGGTCGGTAACGGCAAGCGGGTCGTTGTCCCCAAGACTCCGACACAACGCAAGTACATCGAGGCGATCCGCAAGCATGACCTGGTGCTCGGTATCGGTCCGGCCGGTACGGGCAAGACATACTTGGCGATGGCCATGGCCGTCGCCAGCCTCTCGCGCCGCGAGGTGAATCGCATCATCCTCGCGCGGCCCGCCGTCGAGGCCGGCGAGAAACTAGGGTTTCTGCCGGGCGATATGATCGCGAAGGTGAATCCTTATCTGCGCCCGCTCTATGATGCCCTGTATGACATGATGGACCTGGAGCGCGCGAATCGGCTGGTCGAGCGCGGCGACATTGAGATTGCCCCCCTGGCCTTCATGCGCGGGCGCACGCTGAACGACGCCTTTGTGATCCTGGACGAGGCCCAAAACGCGACCTCAGAGCAAATGAAAATGTTCTTGACCCGACTCGGCTTTAATTCAAAAGCGGTCGTCACGGGAGACATCACTCAGGTCGATCTGCCGTCAGATCGCGTTTCCGGGCTGATCGAGGTGCGAGATATTCTGGCGGAGATACCCGGGATCGCCTTCATCTATTTTTCGGAAAAGGATGTCGTTCGCCACCGGCTCGTGCAAGAGATCATCAGGGCCTACCAGCGGCATCATGAAAAACCTCCTCGGCCGGGGGCCTCTCGCCGTTCGGATTGACCGGGTGCCTGTTCTGCTGCAAAACCTCCAACGTTCCATTGTCATCGATATGAACCGGCTGCGCCGCATGGGCGAGCACATTCTCGCCGCCATGCATGTTGAGGATGCCGAGCTCAGTATTGTGTTGGTCTCGGACGGGCGGATCCGCGACCTGAACAGACGCTATCGAAAAAAAGATTCGGCCACAGATGTCTTAGCATTCCCGCTCGAGTCCGAAGGAGGCGGCCCAAGCCGGTTGCGGCGTACGGTGAGGGTGAGGTCTTTGCGGAAGGCACAAGCGCAGCCGCCATGGGTGCTGGGCGATGTCGTGATCTCCTTGGCGACAGCGCGGCGGCAGGCTCAAGACTTTGGCCATGGCCTCAATCAGGAGGTCGTGCGGCTTCTTGTTCACGGCGTCCTGCATCTACTCGGGTATGATCATGAGCGTGGCAGACGGGAAGCAGCCCGCATGGCTGACGAGGAGCGCAGAGTCCTCGGAATGGTCGGTGCGACCTGAGCCTATGGGAATTTGGGACCGTCTCGGACAAAGCCTGAGTGAAACGCGGGAGGGTTTTGCCCGGACCCGCGAGGGACTGACTAAGACCCGCGAAGGCCTCCTCGGAAATCTCCGGCGCTTGCTGCCCGCAAACCGGCGCATCACTCCGGAACTTTACGATGAGCTGGAGGGCGCATTACTTGCCGCGGATTTGGGCATGACATCGGTGCGCTCCTTGATGGACTCGGTTCGGGAGGCCGTTCGCCAATCAGGAGAAGCGGACACGGACACCGTTCACCGGGTCTTGAAGAGCGCCATCGCCGCACATCTTCGCAAAGCTGACACCGCGCGGTCGAACCCTCCGGGAAGTCCTCCGCTGGTTATTTTGATGATCGGGATCAACGGCGTCGGCAAAACGACCACGATCGGGAAGCTAGCCGGATTGTTTGCTCGGAGCGGCAAGCGCGTCGTCCTGGTGCCAGCCGATACTTTCCGTGCCGCCGCCGGCGAGCAACTCGAGCAGTGGGGCCGCCGTGTTGAGGTGGAGGTCATCAAACCGCAGCCCGGCGCTGATCCGGCCGCGGTGGCGTTCGATGGAGTCATCGCTGCGAAGGCACGGAAAGCCGACGTCGTTCTCGTGGACACCGCCGGCCGGCTTCACACCAAGTCAAATCTCATGGATGAGCTGAAAAAGATAAAGCGGACTCTCAGCAAGGCGATGCCCGGGGCTCCTCACGAGGTCTGGCTGGTCCTCGACGCGACGGTGGGCCAAAACGGGCTGGCGCAGGCCGGTCAGTTCGATGCGGCGTTGGGTGTAACAGGAGTGGTGCTCACCAAGTTGGATGGGACGGCCAAAGGCGGTATCGTGGTGGCCATTGCTGATCTCGGCCTTACCGTCCGCTACATCGGAATCGGCGAAGGCGTTGAGGATCTTGAACCCTTCGATCCCGACGCCTTTGCCGAGGCATTATTAGGTGAGGCATGAGGTTGCACGGCCAGATCATCTCGATTATTGTTCTCCTTGGTCTACTGCTGAACTCATGTCAGTTCGCCAACGGCACCGCTCCTGCCGAGGCTGCCCATCCATCAAGTGGACAGGACATCAAGTTATTGAATCACTATATGCAGGTCGAACGGTTAGTTCTGGATCAACACCGACTTGTTGCCGCTGACCAGATTTATCTGGAGGTGTTGGCTCCAACCCTAAAGTCCATTTCCTTCACCCTCCATCCCTCTCTGCGTGTGAAATTCATCGACGATGCAACGGCTAATAAGGGAGCCCTACGTGGTCATCCCTTCCTGTCTTTCACAACGCATGAAGCCCAGGTGGACAATCAGGATGTTCAGATTGTGACGGTCCAACTCAAGAGCCCAGCAGTACGTGGGGAAAAGCTGATCCTACAGTGGGTGTACGAGGGCATCATCAACGATCCTCCCCGCGAACCACGGCATCTTCGCTTTGTCACCCCGAGCGAGACCTCCGGCCATATAGGGAAGGAAGGTGTTTACTTGAGCGGCGAAACCCATTGGTATCCGGACATACCAGGGTCCCTGACACCATTTGGGATCATTATTTGGACACCGCCGGGATGGGAGGCTGTAACTAACGGAAAATTCGTTTCACGTAATGAGCATGAGCCCTCACATGTGGAGTGGCAAATCACAGAGCCGACCGAAGCCCTGACGCTGGTAGCGAACCGCTTTGTGAAAAACCAGCGGGATTGGAATGATGCCTCCGGTAGGCAGATTGAAGTTGCCACTTACCTGTTTCCAGATGAAGCGCACCTCGCTGACGAATATCTGAAAGCATCTATCCAGTACCTTGAGGCCTACACCAAGTTGCTGGGTCCCTATCCTTTTCCCAAGTTTGCTGTGGTGGAGAATTTTTTTGCCAGCGGATTGGGCATGCCATCGTACACGTTGTTGGGCGCTGGTTCTATCAAGCGGCGATACATTCAGCCATACGCCTTAGGCCATGAAATCGTCCATTCATGGATAGGCAACTACGTTTACAACGATCATGGCGGGAACTGGGTGGAAGGACTGACGACCTACCTGGCGAATTATTATTGGTACGAACTGCAAGCAGACACGGGAAAAGCGCGTGACGAGCGCCGCATGATGCTCATCACCTATGCCGTGTATGTGCCCCCTGATCAGGATTACCCGATCGTACAGTTCAAGCAGAAGGCTGATCAACGGGACAGCGCCATTGGGTATAGCAAGGCTGCAATGGTATTTCATATGCTGCGCTGGGAGATCGGAGATGCGGCGTTCTTTAGCGCCTTGAAGCGTCTTGTGGGCGAGTACGGCGGGCGGCGTGCCGGCTGGCGCGATCTCGAAACGGTGTTCAGCCAGGCCGCTTCCCGGGATCTTCGAGCATTCTTTGCCCGTTGGATTGAGGAGCGCGGCGCTCTGGATGTTCCCCAGGCGGAAGATCCTGACTTCAATCTTTTTCGGAGAATCCCTCGATCCGACCTACCGGCCATGCTGAACCTTTTCGTGACTGATTCTCAACGGATGGTCATTCTTCCGTCCGGCGACCCTGAAACGGTGGAACCCTACCGCCGCATTGCCGATCGGGTCTCAAAGCAGGATGGGGTCAAGATTCAGTCGGCGGCGAATCCGGAATTGCCCAGACTTGATTCCGCTTCGATTTTGCTTTTAGGGGGACCGGCCGCGAGCCCGGTGTTCGACTGGGCGAAAACGGCGCTGCCGGTCGGCACGAATCTAGAACCGAAGGGATTTCGCGTCGGTGGAAAAGAGTATCGGGGAGCGGGAAACGCCGTCCTCTTCTCGGTGAGGAATCCCGATAATCCGGAGCATGTCGTCACCCTGTTCTACGGCCTCTCCCCTGATGCATCAAACGCTATCGCGCCATTGCTGTTCTTTTATGGCTGGAACACGTTTGTCGTATTTGAGAACGGCAAGGTGATCAGTCGAGGCGATCTTGAGCCGCGCAAACCCTGAGTCTGTCATGGTCTTTGCTATGATCAATCCACCCCCACCCTTCCCTCCCCCCTCGAGGGGGAGGGTTAGGGAGAGGGGGCTTCTTGTCCTGATTTTGGCCTCGACCCTGGTTGTAGGCGCTGCCGGTTCTGAATCCACCGACATTGTCACGCCTGAGCTCAAGCCGGAGGGACATCTCCGGAACATCCGGCAACTCACGGAAGGCCGCCAGAACGCCGAGGCGTACTTCTCATTCGACGGCGCGTCCCTCATCTTTCAGTCCACACGTGACGGCCGGGATTGTTATCAGCAATACGTCATGGCGCTGGAGAGCGGCGCGGTGCAACTGGTCAGCACCGGCCGGGGAGGGACGACCTGCGGTTATTTCCTCCCGGGCGACCGGCGTGTGTTGTTTTCCTCAACGCATTTGAAGAGCCCGCTGTGTCCGCCAAAGCCGAGCGCGCAGGGTCGATACCGTTGGACATTGGACGATTACGATATCTTCACGGCAAACCTCCGCGGCGAAGATGTTTACCGTTTGACCTCGACCCCCGGCTATGACGCCGAGGCAACGATTGCCCCGGACGGCTCCCGTATTGTCTTTACCTCGGTCCGCGACGGCGACCTCGATATTTATTCGATGCGGCTGGACGGGACCGGCGTGCGGCGCTTAACGTCCGCTCTCGGGTATGACGGCGGGCCATTTTTCTCTCCCGACAGTAAGCGAATTGTCTATCGCGCCTACCATCCGACTGACCCGGAAGAAGTCGCTCAGTACAAGGAGTTGCTGGCGCAGCATCTCGTCGAGCCAAGCAAGCTTGAGATTTTCATCATGGACGCCGACGGCGGCCATCAGCGGCAAATCACGAAAAACGGCGCGGCGAACTTTGCGCCCTTCTTTCACCCCGATGGGCGGCGCATTATTTTCTCATCCAATGTTCAGGACCCCGAGAAACGAAAGTTCGATCTCTTTCTGATCAACGACGACGGCACCGGATTGGAGCAATTGTCCCATCAGGGCCGGTTCAATAGCTTTCCGATGTTCTCTCCTGATGGAACCAAACTTGTGTGGGTTTCGGACCGGGGTGCCAAGGAGAAACGAGAGTTCAATATCTTTCTGGCCGATTGGGTCCCGTGAAACGGTCGGAACAGATTCTCTTTGGATTATCCTCCTTCGCCATCCTCATCATCATCGGTCTGAAGCTTCATGAATTGGATATGCCCATGGCCCGGTTTGTTCGATCCTTCGACATCGCTATGGTGAACCAGATCGGCGATTTGGTCGCACTTTTAGGGCAGGGGGCCTTACTGACGGGATTGTTTGCCGCCATTGCATTGGTGGGATGGCGGCTGAAGCGCGATCGCTTGAAAGCGATGGGGGTACGCGGCCTGATCGCTCTCCTGCTGGGCACCGTCGTCGTCCAGCTCATGAAACATCTTATCGGCCGGCCACGGCCGCGTTTTGCTCATGCCGATGAGTTCGTAATCGGGCCTTCCATCGCGGGCGGACTTGATTCTTTCCCTTCGGGCCATGTGATCACCTGGTTTGCAGCTGCCGCGCTCATCGGATGGTTTCTTCCCAAGGCTCGGATTTTCCTGTTTGTGTTGGGTGGCCTGGTCGCGGCCAGCAGGGTGGTCAGGGGCTCTCATTTTCCAACCGATGTCTATACCGGGGCGGTGTTAGGAGTGGTAATCGGCACCCTCGTCGCTGCAGGAATCAGGGAATCGAAGTCTCAAGCTCTTCCTCAATTGATACGCGTGGGCGTGCCATGGATTGTCGTCCTCTTCTTCGTGATCTGGGTTATCGTGCATCGGGCGCCCTCTTGGCCCCAGGAGCTCCCCTATCTCGCTGCCGGGATTGGACTGGTGCTTGTTGGGATGTTGCTGAGGGTCGGAGTGCTGCTGTGGCGGAACGCCCGGTACGCGTTACAGGCTGCCGGGAATACCAGTATATTGCTGGGAGTCGGGGTGGCCTGTGGTCCGTGGTGGATGGCTGTTCTGCTCGTTGCGGCGTTTTTGCCTTATCTCATTCATTTGCACCGGAATAGCGTCCTTCTCGGCGGCCTTTTCGCGGACCAGGAACCAGCCGGACGAAGGCCTTACTGGCAAGCTGAAGCGATTGCGGTCAGCGCGGCCGTGTTGGGGATCCTTGTCCTTCACTCGCTGCAAGGGCTGCTCCCGCTGGCGTCATAATCAATTCTTAGCTTACGGCTCGGACATCGCGAACGTGAGCAGGAGTGACAGGACAAAACGCGCCACCGACAGCAAAATCTCAGGATCGACCCTTCCCGGCGTGTCCGAGGGCCGATGAAAGTCTGGGTGCGCGCCGGAGCTGACGATAGCGGCTGTCGGAACATCTGCCTCGCTAAACGGGACGTGGTCGCCGCCCGGGAAAAATCCAAAGAGCTCAATCCGATTGCCTAACCCGATACCATCGCCTGCGGCTTGTGCTCGCACTTTCTCAATCCGCGACAGTCCGATGGTGATCTTGCCGTTTCCTGCTCCGGCGTGATCGACATTAATCATGGCCTTGGTCAAACCAAGAGGCCGCGCTGGGTGCGACGCGTAGAACTTCGAGCCCAGTAATCCCTGCTCTTCGCCGGCAAAGGCAATGAAAAGGATGCTGCGTTTTGGCCTGATGCCGGTTGAACGAAGCACACGGGCGGCCTCCAACATGACCGCGGTTCCGGAGGCGTTGTCGTCGGCTCCAGGAAACAGGAGCCCCCCCTGCGTGCCGAAGTGATCATAGTGCGCGCCGAGAATCACAATCTCGTGTTGAAGCTCAGGATCGGAGCCCGACCAGAAGCCAACGACGTTGGTAGAGGTTGCGGTCACGTTGTGTTGCTCCATCGCCACAGTGATCTGGCTTCCCGTCTCTCGTGAGCGACTGCTCATAGAAGTGCCCATCGCCTCCTGGAAGGACTCAAGAGTGAGGGCGATGGGCTCAAGCAGGAGGTCCGCCACTGCGGGCGTGATCCAGAGTCCGGGTAGGGCGGCTTCGGTCCCGCCTTCATAGGAGGCCATTGGTTGTGTTGTCATGCCCCGGCGCCGCTCATAGGAACTGAGGACGGGGCCCGTGACGGTTAAATACCCCACAGCTCCCTTCGCGCGCGCGGTTCTCTCCTTGTCGGCCGGCGTCACACGACCCGCATACGCTTTTGGTTGCCCTCGCAGGAACAGTACGATTTTGCCGGTCACCGAGATGTTGCGGTACTCATCCAGACCACCCGCGGCATCGCTGATTCCATAGCCGACGAAGACCACGAAACCGGACACCTCAGTCGCGGACGCGCCGCTTAGAATGGGCAAAAAATCCGCGCCGTTCTTCAATATTAGATTGCGTGCACCGGACTGTATGTGAGCCCGCACCGGGGTGGCGATCTCGACGGTATTGATTGGAAAAGATTGAAGGATAGCGGCCGGCAAGCGCTGGGCAATGTAGGCTGATGCCTTGTCGCCGCCTGGCGTGCCCGATTGCCTGCCATCGAACCCGGAGAGGGTTCGCACTGTTTCAAGTAGCTGCTCAGATGAGATCTCAGCGACAATACGGGTGATGTCGAATGACTCGTCCGAGAGGGCCGAACCGCCGAGTGCGATGATCAGCGAGACGAGTCCTGCGAAGCTCAAAAGTCGCGGGTTCATCTTAGAAGGTGGGTTTCTTGGCCAGCAGGATATAGCCCTCGTGGACCAACGCCAGGTGATAGCCGGAGGCCTCCGCCGGGAGCTGGCTACGCATGCGTTCTTGGGTCACAATCATGATCTGCCCGGTGCGCCTGAAGAGCGGCTTCATCTTCTCCTCCTCGCCCGGCTTGATGACTTCTATGCAGGGCTTTCCGCCGCTGCAGTCCCGTCTGGCATAGAAGAGTAGGCTCGGTTTAGGTCGCCCATAGGCAATGAGCGTATCGGACGATTCCAGGTTAAGGCCGGCGATCTTGGCGAGTTCCTGGACGGGAGCGATAAAGTAACGGTTGAACCGCGGTAAGGCGACAATGACTGTCAGGCCGATCACCACAGCCATCAACACCGACGCAACCGTAAAACTCAACGCCGGGGACTCTTCCATCACCGCATACCCGAACAGTCCAATTCCGGCCAGGATGAGGAACCCGATGGCCATGGGCGCCCAGCCGGGTTCAATCTGATTTGCTGTGGGAAATTCACGGGTGATCTCGGTAATAAAGTGATCGTAGGCCCAGTCCATTCCGATGAAGGCCAGCCCTAAGCACACCCCCAGGATCAAAGTCAGAATCAAGGACAGCTTTCCCATCCAACCCCGATCCGCGTGCAGTCGGTCCCACCATGAAGACACCAGCAGCGCTGCGGCCGGAAACAGCGGCGCGATGTAATGCGGAAGTCGGGTGGAGGAGACGGTGAAGAACAGAAAGACAGCCAGAATCCAGACGGCGCAAAGCAGGCCGAGCGCGCGTGATTCTGTCAGCGGCTCCATTCGGGTGGCATGGAGGCTTGCGAAAAGCGCCGCGGGCAGCAACCCGCTCCAGGGGAAGAAGCCGAAGAAAAGAATCGGGATATAGAACAGGACCGTTCCGCCATGTCCTCCGATGACGGAGAAGAAGCGGGTGACAGTGTCCCCTTGCGCCGATGCAAGATACCCGGCGCCATGAATCGTCAGCATCGCGGTGTACCATGGAGCAGCCAGGGCAAGGAACAGGAAGGTTCCGGCGATCGGATGAGCATCCCTCCAGACCTGGTTGCCCGAGCGCCATGGACGAGTCAGGAGAAGAAAGGGAATCACCGCCAGGAGCGGAACCACGACGCCCACGGGTCCTTTGGTGAGCGTGCCGAGCGCCATGGCAATGTAAAACATCCAATACCACCGCTTTTGGCGTCCCTCCCCATACAGGCCCAGAAAGAAGCTGAAGACACTCAGGGTCGTGAAGAAAATGAGGACCATGTCGGTGAGCACCATCCGCCCAATCGCGAGAATCTCGAAGTTCAGCAAGAGTATGATCGCCGCGCGTAAAGCCGTGATCGGGCCAAGGACACGCTTAACAAAATAGTATTGCATTAGAATTAGCCCGGTCGCGAACACGGCCGAAGGCAGCCGGGCGGTGAACTCACTGACCCCTAGGAACCGGTAAGTTCCGGCGATCAACCAATAAATGAACGCGGGTTTCGCGAAGCGAGGAGCGCCATTCAGCGTAGGGGTGACCCAGTCGCCGCTCTGCAGCATCTCCCGAGCAGCTTCCGCATTAGAGCCTTCATCGCGGTCGGTCAGCCCCAGAGTCCCCAGGCCGTAAAAGAAGAAAAGGCCGCACAGGAGGAGTAGAAGGACCGGCTGGGCGCGTGGCCCCATTATTGACGCCATCATTCAGATGGGCGCGAGGACGCACTGGAGCTTCCCGCAAGGGGAAGACGGGTCTTGTTGCGATAGACCAGCATGAGGTTACGGACGTACACGAGAGTCCCGATGCTTTGCCCGGCGATGAACACCGGGTCCCTGCGCCAGATGGCGTAGGTGAGGGTGATCAGTCCGCCGATCAGGCTCAAGTACCAGAAGGAAAGCGGAATGGTGCTTTCACCCTCCCGCTCGGATTTGAACCATTGCATGACCCATCGCATGAAAAACAGGCCTTGCCCGAGGAAGCCGATGGTCACCCAGACTTTTTCAGCCGTGCTTGTCACTATTGGTGTAGGTATACCGCAGGCAGCGCTTCTGCATCCATCCGACGGCAAGTAAGTCATAGAGGCTCTTGAACAAACGATTGCCGATGCCGTACTTCGATTGCCCGTGTGCCCGGGGATAATGATGCACAGGGATCTCTCCCACCGTGAATCCATGCATCCGGGCCAGGGCCGGGAAAAATCGGTGCATTCCTTCAAATAGGGTCAGCCGTTCAACCACTGCCCGCCGGAAGATCTTCAGCGAGCAGCCGGTGTCATGAACGCCATCGCGCGTGACGGCGTTGCGGACCCTATTCGCGATCCGGGACGAAAGCCGCTTGACAAAGGTGTCGTGCCGATCACGCCGCCATCCGCAAACAAGATCATACGTTTGGGCGAGCGGCAGCAGTCGCAGGATGTCGGCCGGATCGAACTGCAGGTCACCATCTAGGGTGGCAATCAACTCTCCCCGCGCATGACGAAAGCCGGCGTCAAATGCCGCGGTCTGTCCATAATTACGGCTGAAGTGGAGGACGCGGACTTCGGGATGATTCTCGGCGAGTTGGTCGAGAAGGCTGCTGCTGCCGTCGGTGCTGCCGTCATCGACGTAGATGATTTCAAACGAGGCAACCTGACCGGTCAGAGCCTTGAGCGTCTGCGCGGTAAGCGGGTGCAAGTTGTCCCGCTCATTCAAGATGGGAATGACGACACTGATTTGAGGGCTCGAGTTCGCCATCAATGCTCCAATTCGGAATGCTATCTAATCAAACCCGTTGTGGGAGGTCAAGGATATTCCCGGTCGGTTGTCTTGGAGAGCGGCGTTTTGTTAGAATCCCGCGGCCATGAACCTTCCTCCTATCACCACAAACGAAGAGACGCCGCCGCAGTGCATCGGGGAGTTCAAGCCGGTCGATGAATGGCAGGCCCACCTCAACGCCGTTTTCTACGGACTACGAAGCGGCCGCGTCCAAGAGTATTACCAGACACTGGCCAGCGGGGACTATCGGTTGGCGCATGCCTTGGCCCAGGAGTTTTACGAGGCTCACCGAAATGCCAAAAAGCTTCCCCCAACACTGGTGATACAGGAATGGGGCTGCGGAAACGGCAATCTCGCCGCCTGCTTTCTGTCCCATCTCCAAACCTTGGACACACCCGGGGATATCTACGGCCGGGTTCGATATTGCCTGGTCGATCATAACCTGGACGTCCTCCAATCGGCCCTCACCCATCCGGATTTGATACGGCATCGAGCGCACGTCTCCTCATTGCAGGGCGATGTGCAGGACCTATCGGGAGTCAAAGAGAAGAGTGTCCATTGGATTATATGCAACGAGCTGTGGAACGATCTTCCGACAAAGGTCATGCTTCGCAAAGACGGAGAAATCGTTGAAGAGCAAATGCGGCCGAATCTCAGCGCCGCCAAGACCACCCAATTTGATGACTGGTTCACCTTCGTCAAAGACTTCTCTGCGAAGGATGTCACGAAGCTGAAGGCTCAACCTTCATTCCTTGAGGATATTATCTGGGAGAAGGACTATCAGCCGGTCGATTGGAAGCGGGTGCCCTATCGAAAGACGATTGCTGAGTTTCTGCGACCGATCGATGAACTCGTACTTGTCCCCGTCAACCTCGGCGCCTTTGCAACTATTAAGGAAGCCAAGCGATTGTTACAGGCGGAAGGCCGCTTCATCAGCTTTGACGCCGGCACGCCCGATCCAGAGATCATCCGAAGCCCGGACAAGCCCTGTTATAGCCTCCTCGGCGGCCAGTACTCCTTTATCGTGAATTTTCCCTTGTGTGAAGCGGTCGCCAAACATTTGGGAGTCACACAGGCCTCGGTTGAATCCCAAAAAGAATTTGTGGCGCGTGAGCTCGGCAAGAACGTCTTCACGCTGCTCGAACTTCTGAACACCTATCCATTTCCGGGCAAGCTCAAGACCTGGGAACGCGATCGTGTGCTGTTGCGAACACTGAAGGCCTTCAGCGCCGCGTACCGATCTCCTTATCGGAGAACGATGGATTTCCCCATCCGGGGTGATGTTCCAGAACCGGATCGCAGCGAGATGGTCGGTCTGCTCCGTGATCTGTCGCCGACTGGTGTACCCGATATCATCGCGTATCTCACCGAGGATGAAATACTCACGGCGCTTCCTGATTTGGAGGAAATTGGGTTTCCGAAAAACGAAATCCAGGAGCTTTTATCGGTTCTCGCCCCGGATCCCGCCGAGATCGATTATTATCGTTTCGCGCTCATTGCATAAAAATTTTCTTGATATTCGAAAAATCATACTGTAGGATGCGCCAACTCACGTGTGGACACGGACCCCTCTTAAAGGGTTAGCGCGTGGGTTCATTTAGGAGTGATTTCGGAGGGGCAATTTCTTATGTTTGGTTTCGGATGGATGGAACTGCTACTGGTTCTCGTGATCGTCCTGGTCGTATTCGGCGCCGGGAAGCTCCCGCAGCTGGGCGAAGGACTGGGCAAGGCGATCAAGGGTTTTAAGAAATCGGTGCACGAACCCGAACCAGAACAGTTGGAGCAGGCCAGCTTGACTAAAGAACTTCAGGAAGCGTCCACCAACGCTGCAGCACCTGCGTACTCGGAGGCAGAATTCAAACGGATCTAAGACGGTCGTCAGGATCGCCAAAGACGTCCTATGCGGCAGCTTCCTGCCGCTTTTCGCGGAAACCCATGGCGTCAACATGCCAGGGCGGTGGCCGTAGGATAGGGGCTGTGCGGGAACAGGGAACGCGCGCAGCACATAATCTTAACAGGAGGGTTGCTATGCATATAGGAAAGAAACTGTCAGGGTGGTTTGCCCTGAGCATGTTCGCGGCAGTCGGCGGCCTGGTTGCCACTGACGCTGCATTTGCGAAGATCGACGTAGACAAGCTCACCCTCGGCGGCGAAGCCCGTGTTCGGGCTGAGTACCGGGTTGGGACGCAATTCGGCACCACTTTCACGACGAGTCCGAATGGTCAGTGTCCAGGGCCTTGTACCGGCGGCCAGAGCAATGAGAGCGCGTTCAGCCAACGGATACGGGTCAATGTGGGCTATGATCTCACGCCGGATGTCAGCTTTTTTGCCCAACTGCAGGACGCTCGCGTATGGGGCAGTGAGAATGCTACCGGCGCATTAGGAGCAAATGTGGCCGCAAGCGGAATTGGAGCCGTTTCATCGGCGAACGGCAACAACACGGGTGTTGACCTGCACCAGGGGTACATCCTCGTGAAGAATATCCTGACGCCGGGCCTCAGCGCCAAGATGGGCCGCCAGGAAATCATCTTCGGCGACCACCGGCTGTTCGGCAACTTCGGATGGAGCCAGATCGGCAACTCGTTCGATGCCATCCGGTTGACCCACTCCACAGCCTTTGCGGATGTGGATCTGTTCTGGGCACGGATCGCTGAATCAGAGGCCACAGGCCTTAACCATGGGGTGATCTTCAACGGTGGGGGCGTCAAGGGCACGTCAGACCAGGACATCTATGGTCTATACGTGACCTTGAAACCGATGCCGAATTGGACCTTGGAACCCTACTACTTCCTGCTCAAAGATTCACGGCCGGCAGTCGCTGGGGCCTTTGTCACGGTGCCTCAGGCGCCTGACCAGGCGAGAAATGTCCTGGGCGGCCGGCTGAATGGAAAAGCCGGCGGGCTGGATACCACGTTTGAAGCCGTCTGGCAGTTCGGCGGCATCAGCAGCGGACAAAACCGACTGGGCGCGGCCGGCGGCTTCGGTGACCATGACATGCATATCAATGCTCATGCCGAGGCGTTCAAGCTTGGCTATACCTTTGAGCCGGTTCCTATGAAGCCACGGATCGGCATCGAGGTGGACTATGCGTCTGGAGATAACTGCGTGAACGCGACCGGCGCGGCCTCCTGCGCAGCCAAAGGTCATTACAACACCTTCGACAACCTGTACCCGACGAACCACTTCCATTACGGGTACATGGATCTGATGTCCTGGCGGAACATGGTGAACTACGCCCTGGTCCTCGACGTGAAGCCGGACCCGGTCAGCAAGGTTCAGGTTAACTTCATCCTGCACCGGTTGGCTCGCGCACAGGACAACTGGTATCGTGCTGGCCAGGTGATCTATGGCGCCTCCTGCTCCTCGACTACGGGAGGAGCTTGCGTCGGGGGAGGCAATACCGCGCAATCACTCGGCAAAGAACTCGACATTCACTACTTCCGGACCTTCAAAGAGAAGTTTAAGTTTGAGGTGGGCTACGGCCACTTCTTCACCGGCCAGTATTTTGAGCAAAATGTCGGGAAGAATCCCACCGGCAGCAAGGGTCCGGTCAGTACCCTGACATTCAACCAGGATGCGGATCAGAACTGGGGTTATGTGATGGGGTCGGTCCTGTTCTAAGCTAGCGCTCCATCAAGTCCAAGAAGGCCCGGGTCGGTGTTCGACCCGGGCCTTTTCTTTTGGAAGAGACGCAGAGCGGGTCCGAAAGCACGCTCTCTTGCGAGTGACAAAACTCTTCGCCTTGCTGTATGATTGTCGGGTTTACAATCAACCATTCATCTTTCTCATCGTGAGAGGCGACCCATGAAGGCAAAGTTTGGGGTAGTGAGCGGGAGTGGTCTGCTTGGCGCACTGTTGGCCGCCGCCTGTACTTTTTCACCATCTGCTGCGACGCTGACGGACGCCGCGAGCGTACCTCCGCAGCTGGTTGAAGGATTTTCCAGTATCGTGAAAGCCGTCACTCCGGCCGTCGTCAACATTCAGGTGACGCAAGGCGAGCGGGTGCGCGGCCCTCGCGACCCGCGGCGAAGGGATCATGAAGGCCCACCCGGTCGACCTGGACCTGGACCCGGACCCTTTGGTGGACCGCCACCTGGCCCGTTTGGCGGCCCCGGTGGCCCTGGCGGGCCCGGTCCCTTTGGCCCTCCCGGCGATCAGGACGAACCAGATATGGGTCCACCTGGCGGACCCCCCGGCGGTCCCTCTCGTCCGGAGATGTCGGGAGGATCGGGCGTCATTATAGATGCCACGGGATATATTGTAACCAACAACCATGTGGTCGACCGCGCGTCGGACATTAAGGTCTTCCTCCACGATAAAAGAGAATTTTCGGCCAAGGTGATCGGAACCGATCCCAAGACCGACCTTGCGGTTCTCAAGATCGAAGGCAAGGATCTTCCTTATCTCAAATGGGGCGACTACGACAGACTTCAAGTGGGAGACATTGTCCTCGCAGTGGGCAGTCCGTTTGGCCTCTCACAAACTGTCACGATGGGAATCATCAGCGCATTGGGCCGGGGGAATGTCGGGATCGCAGACTATGAGGATTTCATCCAGACCGACGCCTCAATCAACCCGGGAAATTCCGGCGGCGCGTTGGTGAATCTCAAAGGCGAATTGATCGGGATCAACACCGCCATTTTCTCGCGGACCGGCGGCAATGAGGGGATTGGCTTTGCCGTCCCTGTCTCGATCGCCAAGATGATCTCGGATAGCTTAGTCAAAACCGGCAAGGTGGTCCGGGGATGGCTTGGCGTCGGGATCCAGGAGATCACGCCGGATTTGGCGAAAGCGTTCAAGGTGAAGGAGCAGCGGGGCGCGCTCGTGAGCGATGTCAATGAACATGGGCCCGCGCTGAAGGCGGGACTACAGCGCGGCGATGTCATCGTGGAGTTTGACGGCAAGGAGGTCCAAGGCATCAGCGAGCTACGCAACCGGGTGGCCGCGACCGCCGTCGGGTCAAACGTCAAACTGAAAGTGATGCGCGACGGTCAGGAAAAGGCGCTGACGATTCATATCGACGAGCGGCCATCGGATGCCATGCTCGCGCGCGGCTCAGAGCCGGGCGCAACGCCTGAGGCGACGGAGCCCCGCAAGGGACCGCTCAACGTGCTTTCCGACCTTCGGATCAAGCCGCTCGACGAGGAGAGCCGGGCACAATACAACATAGGGCCGAAGACGGGCGGTGTGCTTGTGGCGCATGTGCAGGCCGGAAGCCCGGCGGAGCAGGCAGGACTCCAGCGCGGCGATGTCATCCAGGAAATCAATCGCCAGCCGGTGGCTGGTGTCAAGGAATATGAAGCCGCCGCGGGAAAAATCAAGAAAGAGGAGAACGCAGTTCTCTTGGTCAGTCGGCAGGGTAGTTCGATTTTCATCGTCATTAACCCATAACGCTGGTGCCAAAAAAAATGGGGTCAGACTCGACTTTTCCGTGGAATCCTATCTGTCGGAGCAAGCTTCGCAGAAAATCGAGTCTGACCCCATTTTCCCAGAGTGACAGGGCAGCCTTCTAAGGACTTCAACAGACTCATGGCTAAAAGCCGGTTCCGCACCCTCTTCAAAGGTCTTCAGGAAAAGGTCTTCGCGCCGATGGAAGACCCGAAGATGCCGCTTGCTGAGCATCTCGAGGAGCTTCGCGTCCGGCTGACGCGGGCGGTGATCATCCTGGGCATCGTCTTTGCCACCACCTTCTATTTTTCCGAAGCGATCATGGCTATCGTGCGCATTCCGCTCGAGAATGCCTTCGTGTTCGT
>DASXSU010000097.1:0-4734 GCA_036505795.1 Nitrospirales bacterium | reverse complement strand
GAAGCCGTGGTCATCTCCAATCTGAACAACGGCGAGCGATTCACGACGTATGCGATTGCCGGTCCGCGGGATTCGGGAACGGTGTCTCTCAACGGGCCGACTGCCCGCAAAGGAGCCATTGGCGATCAGATCATCGTTTTTTGTTATGAGTACTATAATGAAGATGAGATCAAGCGGCACGAGCCGCGCATCATCCGGGTCGACGACCAGAACAGAATGATCACGTAAATGTCGCTGCACAGGCTCGGCCTCTTCGATCTGCAGAACGAATTCACTCAGGGCAAAATCACCGCGGCTGAAATCGCCAGGGCGTTCCAGAAGCGGCTCACCTTCGTCGAACCAAAGATTAAGGCCTATATTACGCCTGCCCGGAAAGATCGCATGCTGGAGGAGGCCGAAACGGTGGACCGGCAGTTGCGTGGCTGGCGGAGGACAACTCCCCTCATGGCGATGCCGATCGCCGTCAAGGACAATATCTGCACAGAAGGCGTAAAGACGACGTGCGGCTCCCGCATGCTTGAGAATTTTGTGCCGCCCTATGACGCCACCGTGATCACCCGTTTACGCGCCCAGCAGTATTGTTTGATCGGCAAAACGAATCTCGACGAGTTCGCCATGGGTTCGTCGACCGAGAATTCGGCGTTCGGGCCTACGCGCAATCCGTGGAATCCGGCCTACATTCCGGGCGGCTCCTCCGGAGGCTCGGCTGCGGCCGTCGGCGCCGATTTGTGCGTGGCGGCTTTGGGATCCGACACGGGCGGCTCCATCCGTCAGCCCGCCTCCTGCTGCGGGGTGGTCGGGCTCAAACCTACCTATGGACGAGTTTCCCGGTACGGGCTGGTCGCCTTTGCGTCCTCGCTGGATCAAATCGGTACGATTACTAAAGACGTCAGGGATGCGGCAATCCTTCTGAAGGCGATTGCGGGGCATGATCCCTTGGATTCGACTTCAGCCGACCTGGCGGTGCCGGACTATATGAAAGCCCTCAAAGAGAATATGCGAGGCATGAAGGTTGGGGTGCCGAAGGAGTTCTTTACCGAAGGGATGGATCCGGAAGTCGAGCAGGCGGTGCGGGCTGCGATCGATGAGATGAAGGATCTCAAGGCGGAGATCAAAGAAATCTCCTTGCCGACGACGCAACATGCTATTGCCGCCTATTATCTGATTGCGCCGGCGGAAGCCTCTTCAAATCTCGCGCGCTATGACGGGGTGAGGTACGGGTTCCGGGCGGCAAAGGAAAAGGGACTTCTCGAGATGTACCTCAAGACCCGGCAGGAAGGTTTTGGGCCTGAGGTCAAGCGCCGGATCATGTTGGGGACCTATGCGCTCTCGGCGGGATATTACGACGCCTATTATGCCAAGGCCCAATCGGTTCGAACGCTGATCAAGCGGGATTTCGAGGAAGCGTTCAAGGAAGTGGACGTGATCGTCACGCCCACCATGCCGACGACGGCGTTCAAGCTCGGTGAGAAAACTCAAGACCCCTTGCAGATGTATCTTTCGGATATCTTCACGATTTCCGTAAACCTGGCCGGAGTGCCGGCCATCGTCGTTCCCTGCGGTATCAGCAGCGGGAAGCTGCCCATCGGTCTGCAAATTATCGGACGCGCCTTCGAGGAGGAGAAGATCCTTCGCGCCGCGCATGCTTTTGAGCAGGTCACAAATTGGCACACAAAAAGGCCTATCTTGTAAGAGGTCGTCACTCTGGGCTCGGGATTGCTTGTGTCCGTAAGCTGACCGGTCGTTCAGAGTGGGAAAGGTTGACATGATCATTGAGATCGAGCTTGGCATCATCGTGCTCTCGCTCCTTGTCTTGGTGCTTTTTTTAGTACCGGTGCTGGTTCAGCTCCGTAAAACGGTCGAGGAGTCGGAGCGGCTGCTCAAAACCCTCAACTATGATCTGCCTCTTCTGATCAAAGAGGCGACAGGCTCCGCGCAAACCTTTAACAGGGTGTCGAGCGATGTGCGCGAAGCGACCGAAAGAGCGAAGGTTCTCGGCCAGGCGATCGGCTCGATCGGCGACACCGTGAATCAAATCCACGGGGCGATCCGCAACGGCGCTGTCTCATTGTGGACCAACGCCACAGGGATGATAGCCGGAGCCCGCGCGGCTGCGCAGGTACTGATCAAGGGCCGTCCGCGGATTCATCCGGATGGAAGTGATGCCTCTGATGAGTGGCAGGGTAAAGATAGGTCGATTCCGAGCAAAGGAGGGTTCCGTCATGGCGCATGAAAATCAAGAGGGCTATTCAGGGGGAGCTGTTGCATTCGCATTTCTCGCCGGGGCTATTATCGGAGCCGGGGCAGCCTTGCTGTTGGCGCCCCAGACCGGGGCTCAAACCCGCAATCAACTGAGAGAGTACGCGCAGAAGGCCGAAGACGAGGTGCGCGAGAGGATGGGTGACGTTCGGGAGAAAATGAAGGAAGCAAAAACTACGCTGGATAGCGCGCTTGAACAGGGAAAGCAATTTCTTCAGGACAAAAAGTCGGTGCTGACCGCGGCTTATGAGGCCGGGAAGGAAGCCATGAAGAAGGAGCGCGCATAACCGTTTCTATGGCCTCCGAAGTCGTCATCGGTTTGGAGGTTCACGTCCAGCTTCAGACGCAGTCGAAGATGTTTTGCGGCTGCTCCACGGCCTTTGGGGCGGCGCCCAACACCCAAACGTGTCCGGTTTGTCTTGGCATGCCTGGGGTCTTGCCCGTGATTAATCGAAGGGCCGTGGAATTTGCGATCCGGACCGGGCTCGCACTGCATTGCACGATCGCGCCGCACAACCGCTTCGCGAGAAAAAACTACTTTTACCCCGATCTACCAAAAGGCTATCAAATTTCCCAGTATGAGCTTCCTATTTGTGAGCACGGCTGGTTGGAGATCGGCCAGAACGGGACGACCAAACGTGTTCGGATTCGTCGGGCGCACCTGGAAGAGGATGCGGGGAAAAACCTGCATGAGGGCATCACCGGTGCCTCGCATATCGATTTGAATCGCACAGGGACGCCCCTCCTTGAGATCGTGACGGAGCCGGACTTGCGCTCTCCGGACGAAGCGATTGCCTATCTGAAATCCCTCCGCGACATCGTGATGTATTTGGGGGTCTGCGACGGAAATATGGAAGAGGGAAGCTTCCGGTGCGAGCCTAATCTCTCCTTGAGAGTTCCCGGTTCGAAGGAATTGGGGACCAAAGTGGAGTTGAAAAACATCAATTCCTTCCGCTTCGCAAAAGCCGCGATGGAATACGAAATTAAACGCCAGGAGAAGGTCCTGATCGAAGGCGGCAGGATCGTTCAAGAGACCCGCCTCTGGAATCCGGACAAGGGTGAGACCGCGCCGATGCGCAGCAAGGAAGAAGCGCAGGACTATCGCTATTTTCCGGATCCCGATCTCGTCCCGCTTCGTATGAGTCCCGAAATGGTCGAGGAAGCGCGAAAAAACCTGCCGGAACTGCCCGCCGCGATGCACAGTCGTTTTGTTGAGACATACGCACTCCTGGATCACGACGCGGCGGTATTGATCGCCCACAAGCCGCTGGCGCAGTTCTTTGAGGAAAGCGTGAAAGCGCAGATCGAAATGACCGGGGCGTCAGCGAAGGATCTCGGTAAGGAGACCAGTAACTGGCTTATGGTCGAACTCATTGGCCTCCTCAATAGGGGCAAGAAGGCGCCATTGCCTGAGGGCGAGGCGCAGTCGATCCCGATCACGTCAAGCCCGGTGTCGCCCGGGGCCTTAGCCAAATTGCTCGCGTTAAAGCGAAAGGGAGAAATCAGCGGACCCACGGCGAAAGCTGTCTTGGAGGAGATGTTTGAGACGGGGAAGAGCGCGGAAGATATTGTGAATACCAAGGGCCTCACGCAAGTATCCGACGAAGCTGTCCTGGAAAAACTCATCGAAGAGGTGATCACAAAGAATCCCGCGCAGCTTGAGCAATATCGGAGCGGGAAAGAGGCGGTATTCGGATTTTTCGTCGGGCAGCTGATGAAGGCGTCCGGAGGCAAAGCCAATCCGGCAAAAGTGAATGAATTGCTCAAAAGGAAGCTGGCGTCGTGATCACCGTCGGGGTCCTGTCGCTGACCACCCCCACCGGCTTCTCGTTGTCCAGGCGGCGGGGGGCCCCCGGTCAGCACCACCCCTCCGCAGATCCCTTGCTGGTGTGCAAAGGTGGCTGGAAGGGAAGAGAGGACTCGGCTGTACGCCCCGCGCTGCATCTGGGGGCCCATGCGGTGTCACCCGCTCGCTACAACGGGTCGAAATGCCGTCGCAGGCCTCGTCGCGCTTCGCACGGGTCACGCAAGGTGGCTCCCAGTCCACTTGGATTGTGTGTGAGAGAGAAAATCTGTGAAAAAGGAAGATAGATGAGCGGGATTGCGGAAATCAAAGGCCGGGAGATCCTGGATTCGCGCGGGAACCCTACGGTTGAAGTCGATGTGGTTCTAGACTCGGGAGCGCTTGGACGCGCGGCCGTGCCGTCTGGAGCCTCCACCGGCGAGCGCGAGGCGATCGAGCTTCGGGATGGGGACAAGCGACGTTATCTTGGGAAGGGCGTGCGCAAGGCGGTTGCGAACGTGCACCGTGTGCTTGCCCCGAAGCTGTTGGGAATGGACGCGGCGCGCCAAGCGGAGATTGATGCCGCCATGATCGCCTTGGACGGGACGCCGACGAAAGAGAAGCTGGGTGCCAACGCCATACTCGGCGTATCTCTTGCTGTCGCGAAAGCCGCTGCGGTTGACGCGGGAATG
>DASXSU010000096.1:0-4895 GCA_036505795.1 Nitrospirales bacterium | reverse complement strand
ATGGCGCAGGCGGAAGTCGGCGATGATGTCTTTGGTGAAGACCCGACCGTCAACCAATTACAAGACATTGCCGCCAGGTTATTGGGAAAAGACGCCGCTTTGTTCGTACCCTCCGGCACGATGGCGAACCAGCTGGCAGTTCGCCTGCATACCAATCCCGGGGATGAGATGATCGTAGAGGCCGGAGCCCATGTGGTCCGCTACGAGAGCGGTGCGGCGGCCGCGCTCAGCGGTGTTCAAACCTGCTGCTTGTCGGGCATCCGAGGTATCCTTGAACCAGAACAGATAGAGGCGGCCATCAGGCCCCCGGATTACCACAACCCACCCACCACCTTAATAAGCCTCGAGAATACGCACAATCGAGGCGGCGGTTCCATCTATCCACTTGCAACCATCGCGGCAATTCGAAAAATCGCCGACGCCCGAAGAATCGCCATGCATTTGGACGGTGCCCGGTTGTTTAATGCCGTGGTAGCGACCGGCATTCCGGCCGCCGACTATGCGCGCTCCTTTGAGACCGTCTCGTTCTGTTTATCAAAAGGGCTTGGCGCACCGGTAGGCTCGTTAATTTGCTCGGATAGCGCACGAATCGGTAAGCTCCGTCGACTGCGGAAAATGTTCGGCGGCGGCATGCGCCAAGCGGGAATCCTAGCGGCGGCCGGGCTCTACGCGCTGGAGCACAACATGTATCGGCTCGCGATAGACCACAGCCATGCGAAACAACTCGGCGCCGCGCTCGTCGGCCTCCCCGGCGTACGAATCAAGCCGGAGCATATCGAGACCAACATCGTGGTGTTCGATATCAGTGAAACCGGACGGACGGCGGAAGAGGTCCTGTCGCGTTTGAAACACGAGGGACTGCTGCTCGTCCCCTTCGGGCCCAACACTTTACGCGCGGTGACTCACCTGGACATTTCAAGCAGTCAGATTGAGCAAGCCTGCGCAATCCTCAAGAAGGTCTTCGCCGCGTTAGCTACCTGACCTCGCTCGTTTTGCCGGGAAATACGTCGGTTTTGGCAAAGCAGATGTCAGGGATTTCCGACATCCCCGTTTAAAATCGGGTTTTCCCTGACAGACAAATCATCCTGCTTTCTATAGCATGTTGCTCACGGCAAAACAAAAAAGGGGGTCGCCATGAGATCTTTATTTTTCAAACTCCGTATCGCTATGCTTCCGCTGTTCATTGCGGGCACAGGTGTGCCAGTGTCCGCGGAGCAGCCCAAAGAGGTGATCGTGGTCAATCCCTCCACCAAGCCCGTTCCGGTTGTGGGAACAACAACCGTGACCGGGACAGCGACGATTTCGGGTGATGTCAATGCGACGATCACAGGGACGCCGACGGTGACTGTCGGGAATCCGGCAACCAACCCGGTCCACGTGCAAGATATGCAGGATTTGGCCACAAATGCCTTTCAGTTGCAGGTCGGCGCTAATATGCCGGGGGGTAGCGGTCAAGCAAATTCTCCATTCAGTGGGTCAATACCCAGTGGCAAGCGTTTCGTGATTGAGTCTATCTCCGCTATTTCTGAGGTTGGTCCAGGCGAGAAACCCTGGATCAACATGCTCATCAACATGACTTCTGGCAATCAGGCGTTTCATAATTTGGTGCTTTCCTTTCAGTCAATCGCTAGTCCCTTCGATTTATACCAAGCTTCAAGCCAAGCGACGAAAATATATGTAGATTCTGATACCGTAACTGCTAGCACTGTTAACTGCCATCGCCATCCCGCTGGCGCTACTTCGGCTGCTTGCAGTGTTACCTTCTCGGGTTACCTCGTCAATAAACCGTAACAGGCATGGAGGGTTCATGTGGTCAACCAAATGGGACAGATCTATTTTTACGATTGCTAGGGGGCGAATTGCCTGCAGTGTCTTATCTATGACAAGAGCTGTAATAAGATAAAATACATCTGTCCCGGATTGTTTCTAACTACTCATTCAGCCCGGTGATGTTGTAAATCGACACAGGCCGACGAAAACCCTTGAGTGTCGTCTCGCCTAGTGATTCGGCGCAGACCAGCGCCTCGATCGGTTTCAAGAACCGCGCGGACACAAGAATTTGACCGTCCTTCGCCTCTTGGCAAAGTCGCGAGGCAAGGTTGGTCACCGGCCCGATAGCGGCATAGTCATTGCGCCCTTCAAATCCGATCGCCCCTAATGTGGCATAGCCTGTCGCGATACCGATGCCGATGCCCAGCTCGATCTCCTTTCTGCGCCATTGCACTTGCAATCCGGCAATACGATCTTTCATCGCGAACGCCATCCGCACCGCTTGTTCCGCGTGGTTGGGCACAGGAAGCGGGTCATTGAAAAATATCATCATTCCGTCGCCGGTAAACCTCTCAAGTGTCCCGCTGTGTAGAGTGATCAACGGTCCGATTTCCGCCTGGTACTCTCGGAGCACGGTCATCACGTCTTCCGGGGCTGAGCTCTCGGCAAATGCTGTGAAGCCTCGAAGATCGACGAATAGGACGGTAATTTCTGTTCGGTGACCCTTGAGAAAATCTTCACGCTGCGGCGAGATGATGAGATCGGCGACGTGCGACGGCAGGAATCGCGCGATCTTTTCCTTTTGAAGCTGAGCCAGTTCCTGTTGTTGCTTACGTGCCCGAATCAGGTTATTAACGCGCGCCAAGAGCTCATTCTCATCAAACGGCTTCGCCAGGTAATCATCGGCCCCTGCATCGAGACTTTCGATGCGCGCTTCTGTCCCTGCCCTGGCCGTAATGAAAATCACTGGGGTTAAACGAAGCGCCTGTTCTTCTCGAACGGCTTTCAACAGGTCCGGTCCGCTCATCCGAGGCATCATGACATCAGTGACGATCAGGTCGGGACGCAAAGCTCTGGCTTTTTCCAGGGCGTCGGCCCCGTCTTGCGCCAGCGCTATTCGATACTGGCCGCTGAGCACCCTCTCTATATAGAGACGCATGTCGGCGTTGTCATCTGCAACGAGCAGCAGGGGATGATCAGCAGAGGCAGCTGCGGAGATACCCGCCGCGGGTTGCTCTTGTGCGCTCTCCCGCCAGACTGGAAGCAGGGTCTCATCCTCTTCAAGCTCAACATCACCGCCGGCGGTGATGTTTCCCCGAGGCAAAGTGATTGTAAAGGTTGAGCCGCGCCCAAGTTCGCTCTCCACTGTGACGCTTCCGCCGTGGAGGGTCACAACCTCCTTGGCCAGAGCCAAGCCTATACCGGTGCCTTCGTACCGTCGTATCGCGCTTCCTTCTACTTGCGTGAAGCGGTCAAAAATTCGATCTAACTGGTCACAGGGGATACCTATTCCGTTGTCTTCGATCTCAAGTTCAACGGCATCCCCGCCGCCGGCACTCAGCCTCATCCACACTTGGCCCTCCTCGGGATCACTGAATTTAAAGGCATTGGAGAGCAGGTTGTAGAGAACTTTCTTCATGGGGCCGGGATCCAGTTCGACAGGAAACGGCTGGCTCGCGCCTTTGAGATGGACCCGGCTCTTTTGACTGGATTCAAAATTTGCGGCCACATTTCGGATCAGAGCCGCAAAATCAATACAGCGTTTTCTCAGTTCGGCCCGTCCGCTATCATGCTTTGCCAGGTCCAGGAGCTCATTAATGAGGAACAGAAGCCTGCCCGTGTTACGCATCCCTGACTGGATGAGTTGCCGGCACTCCGAAGTTGGCGAAAGCGTCAGAAGGGTTTTAAATGCTCCGAGACTGAGGGTCAGCGGGGTGCGAAGTTCATGACTCACATTGGCGAAGAACTCACTTTTTATGCGATCCAGTTCGAGCAGTTTTCGATTCGAGGTCTCCAGCTCTTGACGCGCGCGACGCTCTGACACCTGAGCCTCAAATTCGGCGCGTTGTAGCCGCTCATAGAAATAGACGGAAAACAGCAACGCCACGCATGTCCAAACAAGAAAGAAAGAGTTTTCCGTCGCGGCGTTGAGCCCGGCAGCCTGAGGAGCATGAAGAAAATTGACCCCGTAGTAGCACGCGAGTGTGATGAGCTGAGCCACGAGATGGCTCCGCCACGAAACCGGGACGATTACGGCGGCAGCCAGAAACACCAGATTCAACCCGTTGTAATACTGAGCGGTGAATCCTCCAAGAACGACCGTCATTTGAACGATGCAAAGATTGCCGATCAGTATCCATAACACTACCAACACATTGGGCGAAAGCCATCGTTTTTTTAGCGCTACAAAGGCGATCGCTAGCCCGAGTTCCAGAACGACCCGGATGACAAAGAGCTCTTGCAGATGCTCGCGATAGAGAAGGAGGTCTGCGGCAAAAAAAACCGGGTTGGCGATAAGCCCAAGAAAATACAAAACCCGAAGACGCTCTAGGGCAAATCGGTTCTGGGACTCTTCATACCTCTCGTCACTTTTCGTCTCCGGATCCATGACCCCCCTGAGAAGGCTTTACGGAAGACAACGAAGGCTAGGCTGTCGGAGGGTTGGTGTCAAGGCGCACAGTTGGGGACAATTATACCCGTATATAGATCGGATTGGCGAAGATCCATGGCCGCCAGCGGTCCACTACTCTGAGCGACACCTCCACGCGGTAGACCCCGGGCTGGTCGACTCCATGGCGCAATAACCGACCCAGCTCGCGGCGTATTGGGACTCCATCGCGCAGAAGAGTGAGCGCTCCCGGTATAGGGCTCTGTGCTTCCAGGACCAGGCCATCTTGCATCTTGAGCTCCTCGCCCAGAACGGCTCGTTGCATGCCCGTCGAGATCTCGCGGGCCCTAAATTGAAACCCGGCGGCATCACCCAACAAACCAAACGAGGCAAAGCATCGACCTTCGCGAATGCCGTTTATGATCTTTTCCTCCGTCAATGAGTGCGCGAGGACATGCATGTTCAGAGCCCGGAAGATTAAATCGTACCGGTCGATCCGGCGGCCGAAAACGGCAAG